>DJYX01000171.1:0-2610 GCA_002450295.1 Deltaproteobacteria bacterium UBA6967 | reverse complement strand
TTGGTTGTGCCTGTGATTCGAGATGTTGATAAGAAGAGTGTCTATGACTTGGCGCATGATTTGGGCGAGATGAGTGTCAAGGCGCGTGATGGAAAGCTCAAAAGTCAGGACATGCAGGGAGGTTCGATGACAATTTCGAGCTTGGGTGGAATTGGTGGTACATCCTTTACTCCGCTGGTTAACGCACCAGAGGTTGCGATCCTTGGCTTAACGCGTTCTCGTATGCAGCCGGTTTGGAATGGTAAAGAATTTATTCCTCGCTTAATGCAGCCTGTTGACGTGTCCTATGACCACCGAGTAATTGATGGAGCGGAGGCAGCTCGGTTTGTAGCGTCCCTTGGTAAGTACCTGACGGACATTCGTCGAGTTTTGCTCTAAGAAGAGTTTGGCTCGTAATCATATGCTGGAGGACTTCCCACAGAAGTTGTCCAGCAGCTTCTTTGAGCATTGAACTGGCCCCACGCATAGCTCACAACTTAATCAAGCTATCCTTCCTTGCTGTTCTTCTTATTTGTAACTAATTCGAACCCTCAATAAGTCCTAAAATGAAGAATATTCGTGTTTTGGTGAACGGTGCCAAGGGCCGTATGGGCCAGGAAGTTGTCAAAGCAGTCACAGCAGCAGCAGATCTTGAAATAGTGGATCAGACAGACTTGGGTGATGATCTGATTGCTAGAATTAAGGCAAGCCAGGCGCAAGCAGTGGTTGATTTTACAACGGCTGCCGTCGCCTTTGAAAATACTCGTAAGATTCTGGAAGCAGGAGTGCATCCTGTCGTTGGAACCAGCGGACTACTGGCGGAGCAGGTGGCAGAACTTCAGCAAATGGCTAAGGACAAGGACATTGGAGGGCTAATTGCGCCAAATTTTGCGATTGGGGCGGTACTATTAATGAAATATGCGCAGGATGCTGCCAAGTATCTTCCCGATGTGGAGGTGATTGAACTCCACCATAATCGAAAGGCCGATGCCCCTTCAGGAACCGCAGTCAAGACCGCCCAGCTAATCGCTGAAGCTCGCCAGGAAATCCCAAAGGCTCTGGTAGAAGAGAAGGAGTTATTCGAAGGTGCTCGGGGATCAGAGGTGCATGGAGTCCGAGTTCATTCTCTCAGATTGCCAGGACTGGTTGCCCACCAAGAAGTAATCTTTGGGGGAACTGGAGAAACACTGACCATTCGACATGACTCCATTCACCGAGAATCCTTCATGCCTGGCGTTTGCCTCGCTTGCCGAAAAGTAATTGGAACTCAGCAACTCTTCTATGGCCTCGAGCACCTGCTCTGATTGAATGCTGACTCTAAAATGATTGTTGAATTTCTGCCAACCCCGTCATTCAAATGACCATGACATCTCTTGCCAAGACATATAACCCCCAGGAATTTGAAACCGATCTCTATCAACAGTGGGAGGAAGGTGGTTGGTTCCGAGCGGATGCTCAATCCGATAAGCCCAGCTTCACCATCTCCATGCCTCCTCCCAATGCCACGGGCCAATTGCATGTGGGACATGCGGTTATGTTGGCACTGGAAGATATTCTGATTCGCTGGCATCGGATGCGTGGTTACGAAGCACTCTGGGTACCTGGTACTGATCACGCCGCGATTGCCACTGAGAACGTGGTTTTACAGAAAATTCAGCGAGAAGAAGGAATTAAAGACCCAAGAAAAGAGTTAGGCAGAGAAGAAGTCTTGCGACGGATCGCAGACTACGTGGTGGATTCAAGGGATACGATCAAGAACCAGGTACGAGCAATGGGTTCCAGTTGTGATTGGTCAAGGGACCGCTACACGATGGATCCTCCACTGAACCGATGTGTCAATGAGACCTTCTCGCAGATGTATGCAGATGGACTGATCTATCGTGGGCACCGCATCGTTAACTGGGATCCGAAGCTACAAACGAATGTCTCAGACGATGAGGTAGACCGTAAGGAAGTGGCATCTCCCTTCTATACCTTTCAGTATGGGCCTTTCCAAATTGGAACGGTTCGTCCAGAGACAAAATTTGGCGACAAGTATGTCGTGATGCATCCGGATGATGAGCGTTACTCAGAGTTCAATCACGGCGACACCTTCGAGTGTGAATGGATCAACGGGCCTGTCGAGGCTACGATCATCAAGGACTCTGTCGTGGATCCATCCTTTGGCACAGGAGTGATGACGATCACTCCGTGGCACGACCACACCGACTTTGAGATCGCAGAGCGACACCAACTGGACAAGGAACAGATTATCGACTTTCAGGGGCGCTTGCTGGCAAATGCGGGAGAATTCGCTGGGATGCCCATCGAGGAAGCAAGACCGAAAATTGTTGAGAAGCTGGCAGCCAAGGGTTTGCTCGTCAAAACAGATGGAGACTATGTTAACAGCAAAGCCTTCAACAGTCGTGGTGGTGGTTCGATAGAACCCCAGATTCGCGAACAGTGGTTCATTGATGTCAACAAGCCTGTAGTGCCTTGGAAAGGTGAAAAGCGGAGCTTACGAGAAATTCTTATCGCAGTTGTTCGTGAAGGGGATATCCAAATTGTTCCGGATCGCTTTAACAATACTTATTTTCACTGGGTTGAGAATCTTCGAGATTGGTGCATTTCCCGGCAGATCTGGTGGGGCCA
>DJYX01000238.1 GCA_002450295.1 Deltaproteobacteria bacterium UBA6967 | reverse complement strand
CAAGAACGCATAGCCAGTGCTGGGGCGAGCCGCACCACCAGCCAGACCAAGCTGCCTAATTCTTCTTTTTGGCTGTGTGGTCGTTGGAAGCGTGGACATTGGCAGCACACCGTATTCCTGTTCGATGATTTCGTAGTTCCCCGCTCCTTTTTTTTGTAGATACCTCTGTAACTGCTCTCGATAGACACTCTTTGCCAACACCTTTGGCCCAAACCAAGTACTCTCAACCAATGCTTCGGTGGATGAGAAAGGCAGGACATAGATAAACGGAATACCTGGCAGAGCACCGTCTGTTTCTTTGCCACCAACTCCAAAAACTTCCGCAGCATCTTCCTCTGCTTCAAAGTCCATCAGAGTGACTTGCTGACTTTGAAAACAAGCGTGCTCTGTTTTTACTTTCCAGCCCAGAAAATGCTGTAGCCAATGGACATCGGGATGCTTTGCATTTCGATTCTGTTGATCGATGGGCCGAGTATCGATGACATACCGACCCACATAAGAACCTTGATGGGTTTGAATATGAACAAGGTCTTCCCCTTCCTGAACAGCCTGAACTTGCTCTCCCAGTTTCAGAGTTGTTTTTGAGGAAGAACAGACTGGAGCTAGGGCCAACTTGTAAAAGTGTTCTGCTCGCAAATACTGATACTGGTAAGCACCTCGGCAGTGAGCGACTTCTCCTGCATAATGAACATTCCAGCCCGACCATCGGTAAGAAACTGCATTTTCAAAACGGTGATTGAGCGTATTCCAGAAGCACCAAGTACGATCATTTGTGTACTCGTTTCTTTCTTCCAACAACAAAATCCTGAGTTGGCCTTCACCACGAGCAATCAGCTCATTAACCAGAGTCAGTCCAGCACAACCAGCTCCAAGTACGATGGCGTCCCAGACCTGCATTTTAGCTAACCCGTACACAATTCAGGTGCTGGTGCAATTGTGGTTCGTGTTGCTGAGGTTTTCCTACTGGCCAGGTTTGGGTATCGAAAAGAAATTTAAACAAACTTGTGATTGTCAACCTACACTTACGAGACATAGAAACACGGGCTCGCCTCTCCCAAATAATCCTAGGCTCAGGGTAAATTTCATCCCCGATTGCACGATAAAGTGCCCGTGCTGTGAGGATTCCCAAGCGCACTCGCATGGGCAAGTAGCGCATACCTTGGTACCCACTGCGATAATACAACTCTGCGAGATCGAGCAAGCGTTCCACAGCTGTTTCAGCTACTTGACGGGCTTCTTGATTCCCCTCAACTAGCTGCACAGCGGAGACTGGATTTTCTCCAAGCCATTGCTGAGGTATGTAGAGGCGACCACGTTGGGCATCCTCATGGACATCACGGGCAATATTGGTCAACTGCATGGCAATGCCTAGGTCAGTCGCAAATGCTAATGCATGGGTATCACGGCAGCCCAAAACCTGGGCCATCATTAAACCAACTGTTCCGGCAACTCGATAGGCGTAGCAGATGAGTTCTTCCTGCGTTTGTAGACAGACCTCCCCTAGGTCGGAAAGTACACCTTCAATCAAGTCTTCTACCCAACACTGTTCCAACTGTTGATCTGCCATCAGTTGACGAAACGCTTGGTTCAAAGGCTGTTTGGGCTTTTCACTCCAGAGGTCCTGACGCAATTGATCCAGTCGAATTTTAGCTTCTCTGGGATCACTTGCTTCGTCGGCCAAATCGTCTACATGCCGACAAAAAGCATATAGTAAGGAGGCGTCATTAAACTGTGATTGTGGCAAAAGTCGACCGGCCCAATGAAAGCTTTTTCCATGATAGGCCAATACCGCTGCATGAGTTTGCGTCTCAGATTTTGTGCGAGAGGACGATGTCTTTTTCAGAGCTCTGTGCGGAGTCGTGTTGTTGGAGACTGAAGGAATCAGTTGATCCAAAACTTTCGCAGAACTCAATACTCCTGGCATCCCTGCCCCAGGGTGAGTTCCAGCTCCAACAAAGTAGAGGCCATCCACTTCTTCTGACTTATTGTGAAAACGGAAATTAGCAGATTGGGTAAACAGTGGCTGGATTGAAAATCCAGTACCATGGCGGGTCAGGAGTTCCTGCTCAAAGTAATTAGGAGTCACAAAAAAATCCTCTGTGATGCACTCACTCAAGCCAGGCAGAAGAGTACGCTCCAATTCTCTGACAACGGCATCACGATAACGTGGCCCTACTTCCTCCCAGTTGATTCCGCTGAGGTTGTTTGGGACAGGGGAGAGCACATAAAAAGTATCACAACCAGCCGGAGCCATCGTTGGATCTGTTGCTGTTGGACGGTGCAGGTACAAGCTCATGTCTTCAGCAAGATGCTTTTTATGAAAGATATCGCTTAGCAGTTCCTTATAGCGAGGTCCCATCGTGATTGTGTGATGAGCTACTCCTGGGTATTGGCGAGTTGTCCCAAAATAAAGAACGAAGAGCCCCATCGAGTAGCGCAACTGACGAAGACGCCAATTTGACCAACGCTTGCGCTGGGGAAAATCAAGCAGATGTTCGTAGACAAATGGAGGGTCTGCATTACAGACCACCAAATCCGCTGGTAGCACTTCACCACTGTTTCCCAATTCTACTCCGGTTACCCGTCGCTGTTGGGTGACGATCTTGGTGACAGTAGCATTGGTTTTTATTTGAACCCCTTCTTCTCGAAGTAATTTCTCGAGTCCAGCAACAATGGCGCCTGTACCGCCCATGGCAAAGTGCACACCCCATTTGCGTTCAAGATAGTGGATCAGCGAATAAATCGAGGTCGTAGTAAAGGGATTTCCACCCACGAGGAGGGGCTGAATACTGAAAGCCTGGCGGAGACGTTCGTCTTTCAGGTGGGCTGAAACCATCTGATAGACTGAACGGTAACTGCGGAGTTTTAGTAGCGCAGGAACCTGACGGAGCATTGTGCCCCATCGATGGAATGGGATATGAGCTAATTCGCTAAAACCTTTTTCAAAGATTCGCCGTGATTCCTGGACAAGATTCAAATATCCATCACGATCCTCTGGTGAGAGCCTCTCGATTTCATCCAGAGTACCTTCAACAGTACCTCCATAATCGAAAGTTTCTCCATCATTGAATCGGAAGCGGTACCAAGGTTCTACTGGAACAATCTTTAGGTAATCTTCTGGGTTCCGGTTGAAGAGTTTAAAGAGTTCATCAAGTAGAAACGGTGCTGTTACAACAGTTGGTCCGGCATCATAGACAAAACCATTTCTACGGAAGACCCGTGCTCTTCCGCCAAGATCTGGCTGACGTTCAACAATTGTGACCTCATACCCCTTGGTTTTCAGACGAAGGGCTGCAGCCAGACCTCCAAAACCGGAGCCGATTACCAAGGCTGTGGGCGAGCCTGTCATGCCAACAGCTCTAATTCTGGCTGAAAGCGCTTTTCCAACTGAGAGATGACTAACAACATGAATGAACTCAGGGGATCTGGTAGCTCAGCAGCTTCTTGGCGGCAGTTTGCAAGCGTCTCCGTAAGGTATTGAAAGCTTGCTTCCAGAACCTGTGTGTTGACCAGAGAGTTGACCCAGTAGGCTAATTGCTCAGGATCACGACGACATTTTTCATCCTTAAAGAAAATTTCGAATTGCTCCCTCATCTTTGGCGAGGATTGCTGCCAAAATTGTAGAATTACTGCGCTGACCCGACCTTCCCTCAGATCTGAACCCGGGAAATCGCGACCTTTGTTTGAAGCACACAAATCAATGATGTCGTCATGAATCTGGTAAGCCACTCCAAATCGACCAAAAATTTGATTCACACGACCACATTCCCTCTCTTGAACACCTGACAGAATTAGGGCGGCCTCCACGGGGAAGGAAAGCAGAGCCCCTGTTTTGCAGAGTGCAATGTGTTCATAAGTTTGTAGAGGCAGGGTCAAATCACTTTGGTGCTCCAACTCATCTGACTGTCCTTGAATCAGCAGTGCGATCTTCTCACCGAGTAGACCGATCAATCTTGGACCACGGTAGTGCTGCATACCTAGGATGCCGAGCATTTCGTACGCTTTGCTCAGCAGCAAATCACCTAGAAGAAGCGCATTGTTTGATCCATATTGCTTCCAAACCGTTGCGCGGTTTCTTCGTGTTTCGTCCTGATCCTGAATATCGTCATGGACAAGCGATGCGTTATGAATAAATTCTGTTACACAGGCTAACTGTAGTGCAGTCTTTTCATCTAAACGATGAAGGTGCGCTGCTGCCAAGGCCAACTGCGCTCTAAAGAGTTTTCCTTCTGTCATTAAATGGTAGTCAGCACTATCTTTCAGTACTCCGTTTTGCCGCAAAAAAGATTTCATTTCTTCGGGTACAATTTTAATTTTTTGCGATGCCCAATCCAGAGAGTTCAAACATTTACTTTCCGAAATGAATTGTTTCTCCATTTGTTTGGTGTGGTTCAAATGTAGAGAAAAATATCGTTCTCCCAATACCCTGAATGGATTATCATAAATAGCATTTGAACTCATTTCCATGGAACCTCCATATGCGGTTTGAATGAAGGATTCATCTTTTGCAATGAGTGTGCTTAGTAAAATTAATAGATAAATTATTGATACTATTATTTAAAAATTAATTTTAAATTTACGTGAGAAAAAACAGAAGAGTTCGACAAAAGATTTCTCATGAAATTAGAAATTACTATTTACATTACTAGAAAGGATTGTAATAATTTAATTAATCAAATATTTATTATAAATCCATCATTAGAAAAAAATGATAAATTTGGGTCGATAATATAATTTGATTTAAATTTATCATTAAAAATTAAAAAAAAATTATTTTTATCATATTAATGATAAATTATTTTTTTAGGTTATTTTTTCAACAAAATTTTTCATAATTGGTCTGCTTTTTGTCAATTGTGCTCTCGCTCTTGTCAAAAGATGAGAGCAGATCGACAAACCAAAGGAACCCATTGGTTAGGTCGATTTTCTAATGTGGTCAGAAGGCTCTTTGCTTTCTTATCTGATTCTAATTCCTATCGAAGGAGAATATATGCCAGAGTTGAGTGCAGATCAGTTTTCGCTGATCTATAACATGTTGTCTCTGACAATCGCGGCAATGTTCGGCACTTTCGCATTTTTCGTTCTTGCTAAAGAGAACATCGCTGTCAAATACAAGCCGGCCATCGTCTGTTCGAGTCTGGTGGTACTCATCGCGGGCTATCACTACTTCCGAATTTTCCAAAGTTGGGACGACGCATACGCGATAAGTGAAAGCGGAATGTATGTGGCAACAGGAGTACCGTTTAACGACGCCTACCGTTACGTGGACTGGTTGTTGACAGTACCACTGTTGTTAGTAGAACTGATTGTTCTTTTGTCATTGACTCGTGAAAGAATGCAGGATGTCTTAACCAGATTGGTTATTGCTTCTGTACTCATGATCGCTTTGGGTTACCCAGGCGAGGTGTCAGACAATACCGGAACACAAGCGCTTTTCTTCGTACTTGCGATGATACCATTTGTGTACATTCTCAGAGTGCTTTGGAAAGAGTTGGCAGCTGAAATTGCAGAAGAGGACGGTAAAGTGAAGGAATTAATCGAGCAGACCCGAATGCTCTTAATGATTTCATGGCTGTTCTACCCCGTTGCCTACATTTTCAATCTTGCAGGCGGAACTGCAGAAGCTGAAATAGGTGTACAGGTCGGGTATACTATTGCTGATATCGTTAGCAAATGTGTCTACGGAGTGATGGTCTACTTCATTGCACGTGAGAAAACTATGCTAGATAGTGCGCCAGTCTCAGCAAAGGCTACTGCAAAAGCATAATCGAACACTTGATGATCAAGACTAATCTATCGACTTAGTCTTGATCTTTGTTCACAAGTTAAATCGTAGGATTAAAAATCCTACGATTTTCAGCAATAGATTTTTAAATGCAATATACAATTTCAAAAGCTTGGTTAGGATTATTCAATTTAGCTCTGTGGACTTTGATAGCATGTTTGGGACTGTTCAATGAATGGCCATCAAAACTTTTTCCAGCAGAACCATCGTCTCTGTTCGTGGAAATTCAGTGGTGGACATTGATTGTATTGGCTTACATTTGCATTATGCTTCCGCTCGATATATTGGGTGGCTTCGTAATTCCAAAATTAACGAAATACAAGAAAGAAAGTTTCCCTAAATTTTGGAAGAGATTAAGTCGTGGTATCATGTTACACGCCGCTATCCTGTGGATATCTGGTCTGCTGATAATGGAAATTGGTAAACACTATGGAATTTTGGGAGTGATGGCGCTTTTAATAAGCACGTCTGCTTTGATGCTACTGTTGCAGAATCCCTTGGCCCGGATCGTAGCTGGCTACAAGATTTATGGTGAAGACCGAGAAAACTTCCGAAGAAGGATAGGGGAGTTATTGAGTAGAAGAACAGAAGTAGTGAAAGAAGAAGACCCTGCTTTTGCTGGAGGTATCACCGGACTACCTTGGATGGAAAAGACTATTATACCTTCACGTTGGTTAGAAATGTCCGAGGATGAGTTGAAGGCGCAAGTCTTACGGCGAATCGGAGCACTTCGAACTCACAGCAGACACCGAGGTATTATGGTCGCAATATTGTGGAATTTGTATGGCTTCTATTCAGCTAGTCTCTTCTCAGGTGCTGGTGTCGAGACAGTCCGGGGCCTGTTCCTAACAAGCATGGCTTTTGTTGTATGGATGTGCCTTGGTCAAGTCATTTTACCAAATCTTAGTAAAACAGGTTCAACTGAAGCTGATAGATACGCTACAGCCAATGGAGTTTCAGAATCTGCGCTCGAAGCAGCATTGAGAAGTCAAATGAAATGGTCTCGCGATGGACAGATAGAAATGGACCGTTTGGAAAAATTGCTCTCACCATCTTTACCAGTCAATCAACGCCTTGAGTTCTTGCGCACCGAACCTTCTGGGCTGCCAGGTGCTTGGGATAGCGCCCGCATTGCCCAATTTTTATCTTGGAGCTGCCTCGGTTGGTTTTCCAGAGCTGACTACAACCTTTGTGGTCACCCACAAAACTGGGTGCTTCAGTCTGGCGATTAGTACTACTATCGACGTGGTCATTCAATCAAGCTGATCACGTCTATTTTCCTCTTCGGACAGCTTCTGCTTTCCACCCCTCCTCCACTTGGTTTCAAACATCGAATTTGCTCTTTTCTATCAAAAAAGTTACTAAAGTTTTATTCAAAGCAGCAATTAGCGTATTCAAGCCCTAAGTGGCTCTAGCTTTGGTAACTCTGATTGGAGACGACATGAAACGAGTAGGATTCATTTTAGGGTTGTTCGCATTCACCTGCATTCTGATGAATAGCACCCTTTGGGCGCGTCAAACACAAATTCAGATCATTGGACAGCTTGGTACTGACTCAGGGCAAGCTTTTGTGCTGGATCAGGAAATGATGGAAGCCAACGCCACAACCTACACCTCCCAGGATCCTAACTTCCCAGACGATGGTCAGAAGGAATTTAAGGGAATCACGATTGAGAAAATCATTGAACTGACAAAGGCCGATGAAAACATTGACGGGGTCACTTTCATTGCCAACAACGTCTATGTCACCTACGAACCAATTGAGCAGATTCGAAAAGATAATGTGATGATCGCTTTCTCCAGCGACGGAAAGCGCATTAAAAAGAATCGAGGTGGACCATTTATGGTGATGCATGAGCAGGTCAGTGATCAGGGTCTATACAACTGGTACATCGACACGGTAATTCTTGGAACCTCCCTTACCCCAGAGTTAACCGTTGTTGAAAGTGGAAACTCCAGAGTGCTGGATGCTAAAGAGATTGCAGCCCTCCCCGGAGAACTCCTGAACTACGTCCCCCCAATTCCCAGAGGGTACCGTAAGCCGCTACCTGCCCCAGATCGAGACACACAAACAGAGGGAGCATTTCTACGAGATTTTCTGACTTCCGATAATTTCAATGAGGTTGTACTTACTCCGTACGTGGGCAACTCTGTTACTCTGAAGAAAGAAGATTTGAGCAAACCCATCGTTGTTCTTCGATCCTTCGACAATCAGAAAATCATTTCAGCCTACGGTGGACCTTACAGCGTAGTCTTTCCTGTCGCAGAACATCCTGATTTGGCAGGTCGTTTGCCTCAATTCTTGTTTTTCCTACAAAAAATTGAGACACGCTGACCTCCTTTCACTACATGCTTTTTCAACCAATCCGACTCCGCACGGTGCTCCTCATCTCCTTGGGGAGTGCCTTGCTCCTCTCAAATGCCCTGACTTGGTACATTGGTCAAAAACGCCAGGTTGAGGGCCTCCGCAGCGCTTACTTTGAGCGTATTTATTGGATCTCTGAATCACTTGCCGCCAAGACGACAGAGTGGGTGGGCACCTCCAACTGGGCCCAACTGGAGATCAATTTCACTCTTCTCGATTCACAACCCGAGTTGGTTTATGTCTTCGTTCGCAACATGGAGAACGAAATTCTTTTTGCTTATGACGATAATCTGATTGAGGAGTATGAACCTGAGGTTATTGAGTGGGAGCCCTCTCAGACAAAGATTCTTGACACTCGTGATGCTCCCAGACAAAGGACGGTCACTCAAACTGGTGACTATAAGCTCAGGGAACAGATTCTGTTGACTCATGCCTTTATTGACGAGGAAGTCCGTGGAAAAGCTGGAGAAGTTGTGTTTGAAGCTCGTCGTCAGTTGGTGTTTTGGGGAGAACCAGTTGGGATAATGCACATTGGTTTATCTCAGCAACCACTGGACAAGGCCGTTGCAGAGAACCAACGATCACTGCTGATTATTGAAGCACTCCTAATACTGTTTGGGCTGATTATTTCTGTGGTGGTAGCACGTCGTGTTGCCGCTCCGATTCAGCAATTAACCACCCGCCTAGCATTGCTGAAGACAGATTCTCTGAGGGACAGTGACTCTCTACAGCAGTTCGAAGCTCAACTCCGAGATCTTGAGTTAGCTGACATTTCTGCAAACACTTGGGAGTCCCACCAGCTTGTCAACGCTTTCCAACATCTTCAAACCCAACTCCTATTACAAATTCAATTGATTCAAGAGTCAGCGACGGACTTGCAGACTAGTCACGAAGAGTTGAAGCAGGCTTATGAAGAACTACAGCAGATGCAGCAACAGCTTGTCCAATCGACCAAGATGGCTTCGATGGGAGAAATGTTGGCGATGATTGCTCATCAGTGGCGCCAACCATTGGCCACTATTAACATGATCGCGTCCTCTATTAAATTGGAACAGCAGCTTGGTAATGCCACCAGTGAGGGGACACTTGAGAAGTTGAAAAAAATTCAAGATACTACCTCCTTTCTTTCTCGAACGATCAATGATTTCCGGGATTTCTTTCGGCCAGACCGTCAACGTGCATTCGTGCAACTCAACGAGTTGGTTCAACGTACCGTGGAAATCATCGGATTATCTCTACAGACACAGGACATCGAACTGGTCAAGGAGTTTGGTGAACTACCCCAGTTGGAATTGTTCCCGAATGAAGTCCAGCAAGCTTTGATCAACCTGTTGAAAAATGCTGAGGAAGCGTTGGAGGAAAGCGGAATAGATAAAAAGAAGCTTATCCTGCGTACCTACGCTCAGCAGGATAGACAAATACTAGAAGTGCAGGATAACGCTGGAGGCATACCGGAGGACGTGGTTGATCAAATTTTTTTTCCTTATTTTTCAACAAAAAACAAACTCAATGGCACCGGTTTGGGTTTGTACATGAGCCGGATGATCATTGAAGACCATCTTGGTGGCAAGTTGACTGTGGCAAATAAAGATGGTGGAGCGTGTTTTCGAGTGGAACTCAATGAGCGATTGCCCGAAAATGCTGAGCAAAACATGATGACTGAGGCTCAAACAACAAATTTCAACTTGTCAGCCGAACAGCCAGGATCTCTGCTTAACTATCCGAAAAAGGTTGCCCCTCAATGATGAACAGTATCGAGAAACTGATCTCTGTGTCGAAGGGAGTCAGCCTGCTCTATGTGGAAGATGATCGGACGTTGCAACAGGAAACGGCACATTTGCTGAGAAATTTCTTTGAAAAAATTGATCTGGCCCAAAATGGTGAGGAAGGACTGGAGCTGTTCGAGCCTGGGAAGTACGAGATTATTATCACTGACATCAATATGCCAAAGCTCAATGGGGTGGAAATGGTGAAAGCCATTCGGCGGAAGGATCGGCATCAGATGATCATTGTGATCTCTGCTCATGACGAGCCCCACTACCTGATCGACCTAATCAACGCAGGGGCTCAGTACTTTCTCAGCAAACCCATTGATCTTACAGAATTAATCTCGATTCTCTACGAGTTCTGCGTAGAGCACCAACAACGAGTTGCTAGTTTATCCCAAAGGGAATGAACTGGTATAGAACACTCCTCAAAATCGATATCCCACACTGAGTCCGTACTCCGTCAACATCACGTTGGCCTTCTCCGTCTCACCACTCAGTTGAGGAACCTCAATCTCATATTCCAGGCTTGTCCCCTGATAATAAACCCCCACATCCCACCTGCCACGGCTAACTCCTATGTTTGCAAACACACCACCTCCAACCGCTTCTGTGCTTTTCAGTTTTGTGGAATCCGCTGTTGGGTTTGTTTTGTCAGTATCGGTTGTTTTCACAGAACCATCTGCACTCATTGGAATTCGAGCCGTTAAACCTAGCAGCAACTGGTAATCTGTGAATAGCTGGATACCCGTATATTCAACACCAGCTTCCAGAATATGAGCGTAGAAAGCTCCATCGTTTTTTCTACTCAGAGTTGCGTTGTCCTGAGTTTCCTCGATAGTTGCCGCAAAATAATTATAACCCGCAACAATCCGTAAAGATTCTGTTGCAGGCAACAAAAGAGAGAGTCCGAGTCCACTGGTTTGCGGATCTTCCTCGTTGAAACCGTTCACCTTTGCAGAACCTCCAGTGGGAATCAGGAATTGTAGTCGCACACCGACAGCCTCTGCTGTGGAAGCAAATCCTAGAAAACAACCGAGTATGATTAATAGACCCTTCCAAGACTGGGAATTTTTCATCGCAACTTGCCCCTCCTGTGATACCTTTATTCGTTTATTTCAAAAGTCTGCAAACAATTACTGTCCAATATCTTAGCAATCTTCCTTCGTGACGACCAGAGTTTCCCTGCATACCTTGGGCTGTCGGCTTAATCATTCAGAAAGTGAGAGCCTAGGACATCAGTTGAGCCAACATGGCTACCAGATTGTGCCCGAGAATGCTGAAGCAGATCTGTGCATTGTCAATACCTGCACAGTCACAGGAGCCAGTGATTCGAAAAATCGCCAATTGATCCGATCGCTCCATCGGCGTATGCCTCAAGCACGGATTGCAGTAACCGGCTGCCAGGCCCAAATGGAACCGGAAGCCATGGCAGATCTGCCTGGTGTCGGCCTTGTGGTTGGAAATGAAGCCAAACACCAAATAGCAAACTGGCTACCACTGTTGGATGAAGCACAAACATCCCCACAGATTGTGCACGACAAGATTCGACGTCTTCCTTTCTCGCTACCATTCCCTCTTGCCGAGGAAGGAAAGGCAGAGAGACAGCTTGGTCCGACACGTGGTCAACTCAAAGTGCAGGACGGCTGCGACTTCATGTGTTCCTTCTGCATCATCCCCTTTGCTCGCGGACGTTCACGACACCGTGAGTTTGACAATCTCTGTGCAGAAGCAGAGCAACAGGTAGCTTCTGGCATTCAGGAGATTGTTCTAACGGGAGTGAACCTTGGCACCTATGATCTCCATGGACAAAATTTGGTGGATATTGTCGATTTTCTTGATTCTCTGAAAGACCTACAAAGGATCAGGATTTCTTCAATTGAGCCAACCACTGTTGACCCTGGTCTGTTGGAACGGATGGGAGATCAGAGCCATAAGTTGGTACCTTTTCTCCACCTGCCTGTTCAATCTGGCTCCAACCGGATTCTGGAGTTGATGAAACGCCGCTATAACGCGCTCAACTATGCCCGTGAAGTCGAAGAAGCCGTCCAGAAAATCCCAGATCTTTGCGTGGGAGCAGATGTCATGGTTGGATTTCCGGGTGAAGGTGAGTCAGAGTTTACAGAAACATTGAATTTGCTAGCGAACCTGCCGATGGGTTATTTGCACGTCTTCCCCTTCTCTGAGAGGGCTGGAACGCCAGCGACCAGGTTAGTAGCCAAGGTTTCTCCAGACGAAAAGCGAACACGGGCTGCTCGACTGCGTGAACTCAGCAAAAGATTGCGTCATGATTTCATGCAGCGTTTTGTTGGAACTAGTCGTAGCGTCTTGCTGGAAAAGACCAAACCGGACGGTCGCCAAGGCGGCTATACGGACAATTACCTACGTGTTCAACTGAACTCTACCAAGCACGAAAGTCTTCAGCGTAATCGACTAATTCCAGTTCAACTGGAGAGTATTCGGGGTGATGTTCTCTTGGGAACGCCCCTCCCTTCTGCTGAAACACCTGCCCATTGATGGACCTCTCTCATCTCAACCCCCAGCAACGTCAAGCGGTCACCTCCACCAAGGGCCCCATTCTAGTGCTAGCCGGTGCTGGAAGTGGCAAAACCAGAGTGATCATTCAGCGCATCGCCTGGTTGATCCAAGTTGAGCACGTTCTACCAGCAGAAATTTTGGCAGTGACTTTCACCAACAAAGCTGCTCGTGAAATGCAGGAGCGGCTCAAAGACGAACTGAGAGGGCAGCAAAAGGGAGTCCAGTTGAGCACCTTCCATTCCTTGGGGGTTCAGCTGCTGCGAGAGCACATTGATCAACTGGGATATCGTTCCAACTTTGTGATTTATGACACCCAAGATCAGCAGTCTGTGATCAAAGGAATTATTGAAGATCATGATTTGGAAGATTCCGGTTTAATTGATGCCAAAGGGGTTCACTACGAGATTGGACAAGCAAAAAATCGTGGACTTGGTCCAGATCATTTTCTTCAGCAGCGAGAATCAACCAGAAGCACCCAAGTTGGACAAGTCTTTGCGGAATATCAACGCGTACTCAAAGGCTGCAACGCGATCGACTTCGATGACATATTGCTACTGACCCTGAAACTCTTTGAGGAGCACTCCGAGGCCATGGAACCCATCCGGGAGCGATATCACTACCTGATGGTCGATGAGTATCAGGACACCAATCGTGTTCAGTACCAACTGATGTGTCATCTGTGCCAGCGTCATCGCAATCTCTGTGTGGTTGGTGATGACGACCAGTCGATCTACGGATGGCGTGGGGCTGACATCCGCAACATCCTTGATTTCGAACGAGACTTCCCGGAAGCCAAGATCATTCGCCTGGAGCAGAATTACCGCTCTACACCAACAATTCTGAAGGCTGCCAATCAGGTCATTTCCCAAAACCCACAAAGAATGCCCAAGGAGCTCTGGTCTCAAAAGCCAACCGGTGTTCCCTTGGAATGGATCGAGGGCAAAGACGAAGCTGAGGAGTTAGAATTGGTAGCCCGTCGGATTAAAATTCAGGTGCTACGACACGGACGCTCTCACTCAGATTATGCGATCCTTTTCCGCTCCAATTTCCAGTCCAGACTGATTGAAGAAACCTTGCGGGATTCCGGAATTCCTTACCAAGTGATTGGGGGCACCAGTTTTTATGAACGCAAAGAAGTCAAGGATGCCCTGGCCTACCTGAAGGTGATTCATAATCATTCTGATGAGGTAAGCCTCCATCGGATCATCAATTATCCTCGTCGAGGAATCGGCAAGACCTCCCTGATTCAGGCCAACTACTACTGTCAATTGCTGCGAAAGCCACTCTTTGAAATCTGCAAACAGGCACGGCAACACTCTAGAATTCCAACTGAAGCTGCGATGAGCATGGAATCGTTCGCACAGATGATTTTGCGCTATCGCCAGCTTTTTCAGCAAGAACCACTTGGGGAAGTCTTACGTGAATTGCTGTCAGATGTAGGGCTGATCCGTGATCTGGAGACACAAAAAATCGATCCAAAGACAAAAGAAAAGCGGGTTGGTTTTGTGCTGGAATTGATGCGAGGATTGGATCGGTTTGTGGAGCAGAACCCTGAAAAACGTCTGCGGGACTACCTGGAGCGTGTGATGCTGTTTACCCAGAATGACCGGGAAGAAGAGTCGGCCAGCAACCAAGTAACCCTGATGACGCTCCATAGCGCCAAAGGCCTTGAGTTCCCCTATGTGTTTCTAGTGGGAATGGCAGAGGGTGTCTTCCCCAACCAACGAAGCCTTGATGAAAGCGGTGAAGAAGAGGAACGACGACTCTGTTATGTAGGCATTACAAGAGCTCGAGAAGAGCTAACCCTCTCAATGGCTCGTCGACGCAAGCGCTATCGAGAAGAGGTTTTGCAAACCATGTCACGATTTCTCAATGATATCGATCCTTCCCTATTTCCAGTAGCTCCAGGAGGCAAAATCGATGCTGCTCAGAAGGCGCTGCAAAAAAAACAATCAAGGGCAGATTTTTTTCAACAACTACGGCGTCTTAAGTAGATTTTCTCTGTTTTTTCACTTTACACTCGTTGTAACTCAGGTGAGGGTAGGCGTTAACTTTTTTCCTCAATCGTCACATTTATAATCTAGCGGAGCAGCATGTCGATTCGCGTTACTGTCTGGGGTGAAAATGTTCATGAACAAACCAGCAAGGTCGTCCAGGAAGTCTACCCCATGGGCATGCACAACTGCATTGCCGATGCGCTCAATGAAGACCCAGAAATTCAGGCTCGAACGGCCACACTGCAGGAACCCGAACATGGTTTGACTGAAGAAGTACTGCAACAGACCGATGTGCTCACCTGGTGGGGACATGCGGCTCACAGCAAGGTGGAAGATCAGATCGTTGATCGTGTTCAGGCTCAGGTACTCGAAGGAATGGGCTTATTGGTGCTGCACTCTGGGCATTATTCCAAGATCTTCAGGCGACTGCTGGGAACAACCTGCTCTTTGATCTGGCGGGAAGCTGGAGAAATGGAACGGGTTTGGGTCTGTAATCCAGGACACCCCATTGCACAAGGATTAGGACGCTATTTTGAAGTTCCTCAGACAGAAATGTACGGTGAACCTTTCCAGGTGCCAACCCCCCACGAGATGATCTTTAGCAGCTGGTATCAAGGAGGTGAAGTCTTCCGTTCAGGCCTGACCTACCTACGAGGCAATGGAAAAATCTTCTACTTTAGCCCAGGACATGAAACCTATCCCATCTATCATCAGCCTGAAATCCAACTGGTCCTGAAAAACGCAGTCAAGTGGGCTTGTCCTGTTCCAGGACTCTGGCTGGATAACTATACTCGCAAGGCAACTCCTCCGGTCGAAGATATCCAGGAGAGAGGGCCGAAACTCCATGAACCTGGTAGCGAAGGATTACGATGATTCGCTTAGCGATACTTGGCACGGGTGGGATGGCACAGCGCCATGCCGAAGAATTTCAGAAAATCGAAGGTGTTGAGCTTGTCGCCTGTGCAGACATTCATTTGCCTGTTGCTCAGAAGTTTGCGAAGAAGAACAACATTCCGCAGGCCTTCAGCAGCCTTGAAGGGTTGTTGGCCTTTGCCGAATTTGATGCGGTGGCCAACGTCACTCCGGATCGTTTCCACTGTGCAACCACACTTCCACTACTGACCTCTGGCAAACATGTTCTCTGTGAAAAACCCCTTGCTGAGAATCATGCCGATGCCCTGAAGATGGCTGAGACAGCGCAGCAGGCTGGAGTGATCAACATGGTCAACTTCAGCTATCGCAATGCCTCAGCGATTCACAAGGCGCATGAATTGATTCAGGCTGGCAAACTAGGTCACATCATGCATGTGGAAGCGAGCTATCTGCAAAGCTGGCTGGTCAGCAAGGCCTGGGGGGATTGGAAGAAGGAGAACAAGTGGCTCTGGAGGCTCTCCACTCAACATGGAAGCAAAGGTACTTTGGGAGACATCGGTGTCCACATTCTTGACTTTGCGACTTATCCGATCGGTCCCTTGTCAAGCCTTCACTGTACGCTCCAGACCTTCCCAAATGTCAAAGGCACACAAATGGGAGAGTATACTCTGGATGCCAATGACTCCTTTGTGATCAGTGTTCGCTACGCCAACGGCGCTCTGGGGACCGTCCATTCTTCACGTTGGGCGACCGGGCATGACAACACCGTGGCGCTGCGCGTCTTCGGTAGCGAAGGCTCCCTGCGCATCGATCTGGACAAGTCAATGACGACCTTGGAATGGTGTGTGGGTCCAAATATCGACAAAGCCAAGTGGGAGGTACTGGAATGTGGCAGCGTACCGAACATGTACCAGCGCTTCATTCAAAGCATCCAGAGTGGCGTGAACGACCAACCTGATTTTGCCCGTGGTGCCGAGATCCAGGAATTATTGGATCTTTGTGAGAAATCAGCCGTTGCGGACCAATAAATTCTACTGAATGCTTTTAGTCTGAAGACTCTATTTGCACAATGCTCGGATTCGGCTTCATGAGTCTTTCACCTGACCCCACCCCCCACCTCCGGGGGTTTCAATCCGGAAACGGTCCTGTGGTTGAGCTTGTATTTCGTTCTTACCTCCAAGATTGAGCACCGGACCGTTCTTACGTAGAAAGAGGTTTCGACCGCACTGCCCGTCTTCACCTCCAGCCATGCCGTAGGGCGCGTGGCTCCTGCGTTCAGAGAGAATCGCAACCTGTAGCTTTTCCAAAAATTCCAGTTCTCGCACCAAGCCATCCCCTCCGTTAAATTCACCTTTTCCACCAGATCCCTTCCTGATTGAGAACTCTCGCAACAACACCGGAAAGCGTCTTTCCAGGATTTCCGGATCGGTGATGCGAGTGTTGGTCATGTGGGTGTGCACTCCGGACTGACCATGCCAGCTTGGGCCAGCGCCGGCACCGCCACCAATTGTCTCGTAGTAGCCGAAACGGTCGTTACCGAAGGTCAGATTGTTCATGCAGCCCTGGGAAGCGGCACATGCTCCGAAGGCCTTGAGGATTACATCGGTGATGCGCTGTGAGGTGAGCACATTGCCTCCGACCACAGCGGCTTCTTCGGATGGAGAAAGCAGAGAACCGTCGGGGATGCGAATTTCGATGGAATTCAGACAACCCTGATTAAGCGGCATGTCCTGACGAATCAGGCTTCGCAAAGCATAAAGCACTGCCGAGTAAGTGACAGCCTTGGGTGCGTTGAGATTACCCCAGAGTTCCGTACCGGTTCCTGCAAAATCGAAACAGGCACTGCCGTCACGACGATCAATGGTCAAGGCAAGGTGAATCGGTGAGCCGTCGTCCAGATAGTCCACTGAGTGAATGGTCCCAACTTCTGGCAATTTTTCCCGAACTGAGAGTTGCTGCAGCATCAGCCGGACGGACTCTTCCGCATTGTCCTGAATGTGTTGCATGTAGGCCTGCACAACTTCCAGCGACCAGTGTTCGACCATCTCCTGAAGCAGGTCAATACCGCGCTGGTTGGCAGCTACCTGGGCCTTGAGGTCTGAAATGTTGTCCGCCAGCAGCCGCGTTCCGGCAATCGGCAATTCTCCAGGGAGTCTGGGAATGTGAGCCGGGGCCTCCAGCAACTCCGTAATCCCTGCTTCGTTGAAAATCCCATTTTCGACGAGCTTGAAACTCTTCAAACAGGCCCCTTCTTCAGCAAGCGTACGAGAGAAAGGAGGCATCGAACCGGGAGTGATTCCCCCTATGTCAGCATGATGTCCACGACTCGCCACATAAAAGAGAGGTTCCCCATCCTGCCAACAAGGAGTGATCACGGTGATGTCGGGAAGATGGCTGCCTCCAGCCTGTGGATGGTTAGTCACCAGTACATCCCCTGGACGCAGGTTGTCTCCCTGGATCCGCACCTGCTGCCGTACAGCTTCACTCATAGCACCCAAGTGAACCGGCAAGTGAGGGGCATTGGCCACCAGGCCACCGGTGGGATCAAAGATTGCGCAGGAGAAGTCCAGACGCTCCTTGATGTTGGTCGAGATCGAAGTGCGCTGCAGCGTCCGGCCCATCTGTTCCGCGATCGACATGAACAGGTTGCCGAAAATTGACAACTGGATCGGGTCCCGAGTAATTCCAATTTCTCGATGAGTACGGGCCTCGACATGGATTAGCACATCACCGTATTCGCTGATTTCTGCTCGGCAATCTGGCTCGATCACGATCGTCGAGGTATCCTGCAGCAGCAACGCTGGTCCGGCAATCTGATGCCCAGCTTTCAGTAATTCGCAGCGAAAGACCAGGGTTTGATGCCATCCGTTCTCAAAGTAGCAGCGGGTTTGATCAATCGGCTCAGCTGGTCCCTCGGCTGGAGGAACCTTGAACTTCTGCAAACTTGGAGAAGGGGAGACAACACGTACACGCAAGTCATCCACCAAGATTTCGCGCTCCAGTTCAAAGCCGTATTCACGGAGATAGGTTTGACGAAAACTCTGGGCGTAGTTGCCATTCTCCGGTTCCCGAATCATCAGATGAGTGTCGGTTCCCCGATAGCGCAGATTCAGAAAGCGCTGCACCTGCAAGGTCGAGGAAGAAGCTCCTTGTTCCTGAAGTTCTGCAGCTGCCTGAGCTGCCAGTTCGGTCAAACGTTCGGCTAGGTTGCTGGGCAGGGTGGGAGAAAGGTCTCCAATCTGAGCTAGGACTTCAGCTGCTGGTTCCTGGCGTTCCGTGGTCAGATCCGCAAGCCCGATTCCATAGGCGGAGAGAATGCCCGCGAAGCGATGGACGAAGACAAGGGAAATCCCCAAATCTCTTGCCAAGGCACAGGCATGTTGTCCTCCAGCCCCCCCAAAACAGGCCAGCACATGTTCTTGGATATCAAACCCACGCTGTACAGAAACCTCACGTATCGGTCGAATCATCGTCTCATTTGCGACCCGCAAGAATCCCAAGGCAACCTCTTCAACAGTCCGACTCGGCTGCCCAGTGGATACAGCTTTATCGTTAATCTGATCGGTCAAGGATTGTAACGCAGTTCGTGCTCCAGTCAGATCGAGGGACTCGTTTTCCTGGGGACCAAAGATCTGTGGAAAGTAGTCCGGGTGGAGTCGACCTAACACAAGATTGGCGTCCGTAACCGCCAAGTGTCCCTGCTTGCGATAACAGACTGGACCCGGATGGGCTCCTGCTGATTCAGGGCCAACCTCAAAGCGTCCTTGGCGAAAAAACAGGCGGGAACCACCACCCGCAGCGACAGTGCGAATATCCAACTGGGGAGCCTGGATACGGACTCCAGCCGTTTCGCTCTCATGGGTATGTTCCCAATCTCCACCGTAACGCGAAACATCCGTGGAGGTGCCTCCCATGTCGAAGCCAATCACGGGCTTGCCAAGGTCTGTGGTCAGCGCATAGCCGACTACTCCTCCAGCTGGACCGGAGAGAATCGCATTGCTGCCTTGAAAGCGGTCTGCCGCAGTGAGACCCCCATCGGACTGCATGAAGAACAGGTTGCTTTGTTCCAGTCCATCTGAAAAACCCGAGCGGAAGCTATCGAGGTATTGGCGAATGTGTGGGGTCAGATACGCAGCTACCATCGTCGTGTCACCACGTGCCACCATCTTGACCATCGGCATCACTTCGTGAGAGAGCGAAACCTGCGCAAAGCCAATTTTTCGGGCCAGCGCTCCAACTTGCTGTTCATGCTGTGGGAACGCATAGGCATGTAGAAAGACTACCGCTACGGCTTCAACACCCGCTTGTTTAGCTTCTTGTAAGGAGTTGCGAACCTGTTCCAGGTTCGGTTTTTCAAGAACCAGGAACTCTTCACCAGTGGTACCCACAACACCAGGCAGTGAATCATCCGCTCTGCGGATTCGAACCCGCTCATTGACCTCCAGCACCTGCTGATAAAGCAACTCGGGCTTACGGATCTCCAGGTCAAAGATGCGTGGTCGGTTCTGATTGCCGATTTGCAGCAGATCACCAAAGCCCTTCGTGATCACAAGTAACGTCTTCGCACCTTTTCGCTCAAGCAAGGCATTCGTAGCAACGGTGGTTCCCATTCGGATCCAGTCGATATCGGAAGACACGAAACCTTCCTTGGGATATGGATGACCGGTGACTTCCTCCAGGATCCGACGGATGCCTTCACGGGGTGCATCAGGGTAGTGTGCTGGATCTTCAGAGAGTAGCTTGACCACACGGAAGCCAGGTTCTCCAGGCACCTCGGCATACACATCGGTAAATGTGCCTCCACGGTCAATGGAGAAGCGGAATGAATTCGCCATTTGTCTATGAAATACGAAAAGGTTGGATGAGTAGCTGGAAGTCTGCTGGAAAGAATACCAGAGGAGAGTAACTGAATTCCCAGAAGAATCAAATCAAGGGATTCGTTACCCTCCAAGGGTCTTCGGAAGAATTTTGGAGAAAGAAAATGGCAACAATCAAATGCATTTATTCAACGAAAATCAACCAGATATTCAGGAAAATAAGGGAAAGTATTTTCTGACTTCAGCTGGTTGTATTCTTGATCAGAATCCGTGATCTCAATTTCAAAGTCAGCTTCATCAGCCTGCATCATCAGTTCTTTAAGCAATAATCTAAGCTCCTGCTGCACTGGAATATGAGAGCGGTAGTTAATAAGATTGTGCAACTGGGCCGAATCTGCTTGTAGATCATACAGGTAAGTTCCTGTATATAGGCTAGCCGCGCTGTCATTCCAAGGATCTCCATTACCGGTTACACCATAGAGCCACTTTTCTGTCCGAACCGCCCGGCCAATTTGAGTTTCACTGATTTGAATTAGGGCCGCATTATTCCAGCTTGGGTGTGCCTCGTAGCACAGTGGCAGCAGTGATTTACCATGAAGATCTTCAGGAATATTTAATTGATGAAGGTCTAGAATTGTTGGAACAATATCAACTAAGCTGACGATTTGTCTGACAGTGCGAGAAATCAGAAAATCTCCGCCTGTGCAAACTAATGGAATGTGAGTAGCACTATCATGGGGAGTCCTCTTGTATTCATCATTTCGAGTCTTGAATTGGTTGCCATGATCTGAAGTGAAGATTACGTTGGTGGATTCAAACAGATTCAAACTTGCTAGCGCATCAATCAAACGACCGTATGCTTCATCAATCCGTTTGATCATTCCATAATATCCAGGCAGATGCATGTAGGTAGAGCCACCTAGTGCTTGCAAATCCAAGGGAATCCATGAATTTCGATATCTTTCTTCATATCCATGAGGGGCTGGATAATTATCGAGATGATTTTGATGATGTGGCTCAAGCAAGGAAATGAAGATAAAAAATGGTTTGCTTTGATTCTCGTAGACATAACGAATCGCGGCATCTACAACTGCATCAACCCGGTATCCGGGTAAACGAACTTCTTCATTATTGGAATCGTATAGGCGTGTGTCATAGGAATTGGAAACGAACTCAAGGAGGTTGGCAGCAAGCCAAAAGTCATAGCCGCCTCTTTCTGGTTTGATTACACTGCCAAATGAGTCTGGATTACCAAGATGCCACTTTCCGAAATATGCTGTTTGGATATCATTTGCTCCAAGAGTTTTAGCGATTGTCCATTCGGATGGATCTAGAGAAATTTTATTGCGGAAACAACCAGTTTTCGTGGCAAATTTTCCGGTTTGCATCACAGATCGAGCTGGACCACATACAGGTTGGGGTGTGAATGCATTTCGAAAATTGATCCCTTTGGCTCCGTAATAATCTAGATTGGGAG
Organism: Deltaproteobacteria bacterium UBA6967; assembly: GCA_002450295.1. Lineage (GTDB taxonomy): Bacteria > SAR324 > SAR324 > SAR324 > NAC60-12 > JCVI-SCAAA005. Next base: position 13,812 of record DJYX01000238.1, on the reverse strand, counting down.
TCAAACCTGATGGGTTGCCATTAGCTCCGAGAGTGTCTCCTCTTTGCTGATCAGTGAAAAAAACAATAGTGTTTTTCATAAATTTTTATTCTCAGAAATAATGCTATCCAGAGAAATTAGGCAGTTTATTGCTGTTGTTGAGAGCAAAAGTATAAACAGTGCGTCACAACGTTTAAATGTTTCACAACCATCCGTCAGTAAAACACTTCAAAACCTAGAGTATGAACTTGGTGTTCAACTTTTTGAACGATCAATCCGTGGAGTGAACTTAACGGCAGAGGGTGAAATTTTATATGAGCATGCGTTAAAATTATTAGAAGAAGAAGGCCAGGCTCTAGTTGAAATCAAAAGGTTGAAAGAAATTAAAAATAGGAATCAAATTACGATTGGAGCAGGCCACGCTTGGAGTACTGTATTACTCCCAAAAATTCTTGCAGAATACCAAAAAAACAATAATCACATCTTTATAAACATAAGATACGGCTCTGTTACAACACTGTGGAACGAATTAGTCAAAGATGAAATTACGCTTATGTTAGGAGCAGAACCTAATTATCAAAAACTCCAAAAACCCATACGCTATCGTGGATTGCTTCCACTTTCACAAATTGTTTACGCTTATAAGTCTCATCCAATTTTCAAAAGTGAAAAACCAGTTAAGGACTTAACAAAATATCAATGGATTTCATGGGGCAACGAAACTTACGACAATAATGGTGTCAAAGAATTTTGCATAAGAAATCAAATTCAAAATCCAGTATATGCTTTGGAAACCACATCAATCTATTTAGGTATTCAATTGACTGTTCAGGGTGAATACATCATCAGGCTACCCTCAATGATGAAAAAGATTTTGCAGGGCCATGAAATTTATCCTGTTAAGGTTGAACCTTTAATAAGTTATACAACCGGAGTTCTATTTAAAGAATCAACATTAACAAATCGTAGTGTCGCTCACCTCTACGAAAATATAGTCTCTTCTGCCGAACAACTAAGAGATTCAGATCTGTAGTCTAGTAAAGGCTTCCGGCGGTGCTTGGTTCCATTTCATCAATTGAGAAATATACTCAGTCATCATTGATTCTGCTTTAGAATCCTTGATCATTGTCTGCTGTTTTGGATCATCAATAATATTATAAAGTCTTGTTTCATTCTCTATCATACAGCCAGGACCATAATACTGATGTATTGGGGAACGCTGAACTACAGGAACTTTCAGTAGGGGTACTCCTTTGGAGAAGTCAAATGGCTCGTTCAACATTGCATGCTGTAATTCACCAACTGAAAAATGTTGACGAATATGAGTTGGCATTAGGGTATATTGATAAATTTCCTGTTGCATCAAGTCAAATGGATATCTGTGGTAGGTATACTCGCCATTAGTTACATTCACAGCGCCACCAAAATATCCATAAATCAGAGCTTCTCGATGATTGAACTCAGCAGTATTAACTCTAAGTAAAGATTGACCCTGGCATTCTAATGGAGGATCAATCCCAAAAAAGTCCAAAATCGTAGGACAGATATCAATCGTCTGGGTCAGTGAATTACACTCTTGTGATTGATTTTGATTTGGATGGTAGAGGAAGAAAGGAATGTTGACGATTTCCTGGTACATATTCATTCTGTTTTTAGCCCAGAAATCGTGCTCACCCAGTAAAAATCCATGATCTGTAGTAACCACTAAGCCCGTGTCAGCCCAAAGATCATTTTGATCAAAATAATCTAAAACACGACCAAGTTGCTCATCACATAATTCAAGGAGTGCAAAATAATTTGATCTTAGCTCGTTGTATTCGTCTTCGAGTTCCTCAACTCTTCCATATTTTGGCCAATCCCTGATTCCCCCTTTCCAATTGGTTTTGTAATTATTCCGAAAACGCATTGGGGCGGTGAAGGGTTCATGTGGGTCGAATGTTTCAATCTGCAGTAGCCAGTTGTCTGCTTCATGATTGTTTTCTAGAAATTCAATTCCATGATTAAAGCATTGAACACATGGGTAGTCTTCATCCGTCAGTAAATACTCTCTATTGATGATATTGTTTCTGAAGTAATTCCTATTCTCCGTGGATAATTGGTTGGAGTCATATTTCTCTTTCAGGCGTTCCCAAGGTGGCTGTACCATTGCCTTCCATGCATCACCCTCCTGGCCCCTAATGAATTCATAACTGTCATAGCGATTATGATAGGTAAGGCCACCATCTTCCCAGTAGTGATAATGATCGCTTACTAGATGGCTATAGACGTTATTTTTAAAAAGAATTTCAGGAAAGGAGTTATCAAAGGGCTCCAATGGGCCCCAACTTCTGTGTAAGAAGCTTAGCCGTCCAGTATGCATATCTCGGCGAGCTGGCATACAAGGTAAACTTCCAACATAGTGTTTGTTGAATGTCTGAGACTTCTCTGAAAGCCGTTTAAAATTTGGGGTGTTAATTTGCCCACCATAGGGAGAAAGAAGATGACGATTAAGTGAATCAAATAAGATGAAGACAAGTTTCATTAGCTATCCTTTGGATTGGTAAAATCATATTTATTTCACAGATCCCGCTGTTATCCCTCTCACAATATAACGATTAGCGAAGATCGTAAGTAGTAGCCCGGGAACAAGTGAAACGAGTGATCCTGCAGCCATTTCTCCGTATCTTACTTCGTACTGTTGAGCATATGTAGCTACTGACACAGGGACAGTCTGTGTTGCTTTTGCAGAGAGATTGATCGATATCATGAAGTCATTCCAGCTGAACAGAAAAATAATTATTCCCGCTGTGAACAAACCAGGTATCAGCAAGGGTAAAAAAATTTTAAAATAAGTTTGATAATTGGATGCACCATCAATTACTGCAGCTTCTTGAATTTCATTAGGAATTTCTTTCATGTAGTTAGTGATGATAAAAAGCCCTAATGGTAAATTTATTGTGGCGTGAGCAATGATGAGTGCACTGTAGGAATTAAACAAACCTAGTGAGTTTGCTAAAACAAACCAGGATCCGATGAATGTAATGGGTGGAATCATATGGAACACTAACACCCAACCAAAAATAATCATTCCTAACCACTTTTCGATTTTTAATCTCGTCAGTGTAAATGACGCGAGTGAGCATACAATCAGCACAATGAGTGTAGAGCTCAAACCAACAAATAAAGAATTTAAGATATCATTACTAAATGTAGATTCTTTCGATGCAAACAATTTAATGAAATTCCCATAACTAATCGGTGAAATAATATTAGTCATGAGAATATCAATTTGGCGTTTAAACGCTAGGCTGGCAATCCAACCAAAGGGAAGCAAGAAAATGAATGAAAGAATCACTAGTAGTGAATGTGACAAGAATCTAGTCATGCGCGTTCAATCTCAGCTTTATATAAATTTTCTGAACAGCATACATGATAAGAATAATCAAGATCAGAGTGGTTACAGACATTGCCGAACCTAGACCAATGTTGTCAGACTCAAAATATGTTTCGTAAATAGAGAAACTGACAACTTCCGTAGCAGTTCCAGGCCCACCTTGAGTTAGTAGATAAATTTCATCGAAAACTTTGAACGACATTATAAATCTAAAGAGGCTCGCTACAATAATTGTAGGCATAATCAATGGAGTTATTAAATAGTAAGCCTCTTTCAGGAAGTTTGTCCCATCAACTAAACCTGCTTCAAGTATGTCTTTCGGAATTCCTTCAATGGCCGTAATTAATAAAATTACTGAGAAAGGAGTCCAATGCCAAATATCTAGAATAACAATAGATATGAAAGCCATTTTAGGATCCCCTAACCAATCAATTGGCATTACTCCAAGATAAGAAAGCAAATAATTAAAAAGCCCAAAATCAAAACCATACATCAGGCGCCATATTGAGCCAATTACAATTGGAGGTAAAAGTATTGGCAGCATAAAAATAGATAAATAGATAACCCTATATTTAATTTTATTGAGAACGATTGCAATTGCGTAAGCAATTACAACCTGAATTATGACTGTGATTAGAGCAAAAAGAATAGTGTTTTTAACACCCGGAATATAAAATTTATTCTCAACTAAATCGAAGAAGTTTTGAAAACCAATTCCTTCATATAAATAGCCGCCATCCCATGTGACTTTGAAGAATGATGTGTAAATGAGGCTGAGCAGCGGAATGATTGTCAGAAAAAACAGCAGTAAGCATAGTGGTGCTAGAGATAAGACATTCCAGTACCTGTCTGTTTCTTTTAAACGATTTTCCATAGTTTGACTCAAAGGGCGGGTGATCCGCCCTTTTATATTTTCCTATTTAAGCTTGGGCAGCATTCCAGTCTTCATACCGTTATCGACAGTGATTTTGTGTAACTCTTCGGCAGCCTGATTCAAGCCATCAACTATTGATATCTCACCCGCAACAATCTTATTCAGATAAAGATTCGTAATCGCTGTAGATTCTACTGCAGTTACTGTTGGGGCAATAAACTTAGCCACCTCAGAGTTCTGTCCAAGAGCTTCAATGAATCTAAATCGATCTTCTTTCGCTATTGGAGAGTAAATCAGATCACATCTCACAGGTACTGCACCATTTTCTGTGTATTTGATCTGATTTTCTTTTGTTACAAGCCATTTAAGAAATTTAAGAGCTGCCTTTTGATGTTCTGGCTTCACGTTCTTTGGAATGTGTGCCTCCCAGTGTCCAAGGCTGCTTGCGCTCCCATTAGGCCCACTTGGAATCAAAGCCGCACCCATCTTGCCAATTACAGCCGATTTTTCTTCGTCATCCATTCCTCCCCAAGCTGCGATAACAGCGATTGCATGAGCTGCTTTACCCGTTCGCAAGTACTGTATCATCTCTCCTTGACCAATTGAGTGCGCATTGGGATGGCCAACCTTGTCTCGGATTTCCAGATACTTCTCCAAGGCTTTTCTATTGTTTTCACTGTTGAAAACGATACTAAAATCTCCATTCTGAGGGTCCTTGTAAACGGCACCACCGTGGCTAAACATATATGGACCAAAATTGTAGGTTACAGCTCCACGTTCCGATCTTTGAATCATTCCATACATTCTTGGAGGATTGTGAAATTCAGCTGCGTTTTTGATCAAATCATCCCATGTCTTTGGTGGTTGTAGTCCTTTCTCTTCATACAAGTCCCTTCTGTAGTATAGAACCTGAACATTCCCATTTACTGGAATTCCAATAAACTCACCATTCTTTGCATCAAATGATCTGGTTTCATAATTCCAATAGCTAGTATCTTGGTATCCACAAATTCCACTATCCAATTTGAAATCTGGATCGATATCGTTGAAATTTACGAATTCACCACTATTCGCATAAGTAGCCATAAATTCTGTCGAAGTAATGACAATATCGTAGATGGCTTCTGGTGATCTAATACTATTCCTTATTTTTTCAGACATACCTGGATAGGGTGTAACATCGAGTTCAATAGTTTCTCCGGTTTCCTCCTCATACATGACAAGTGTTTTACGAAATCCATCAAACCATGGCGACTGATTAATCAGCATATTTAATTTTGCAGCAGTTGCAGTAGAAGCCAACAGGCAGACTACTAAAAGTGAAACAAGTCTCTTCATGACCTTCTCCTTTCATTGATTAAAAAATCAGTTAAACAACGAAATACCACTAAAATGGCTTTGCGTTGTTTAATTCCAACGCGCTTTTTATCATCTATCAGATGCTTTGTATTATATTTTATTCTTATAGCGTTATAATTAAATAATAAATAATTAAATTATTTTTATGACAAAAATCGATAAAATATCTGTCGCTAGTTACTAAATTAGCTCTTACGATCAATTTAAGATTAACTTTGCTTTGTTATTGGTTTATTTAAAGAATTATGTTCTTTAAATTTTCATAAACTCTTGGAACCCCACTTCAGACTAATTTCTTTTGTGACTAAATGCTTTGAATTCAGTGGTTCCATCATGATTTGAATGAAACAAAAATAAATTTATGTTAGCTCTCGAAAAAATCCACTTCTCCGCTTTCAAGAGAGTACTCGGCTCCAACAATCCAAAGAGAACCACTATCATGAATTTCTTCCAAGAAAGAAGATCCATGTCGTAACTGATTAACAGACATTCTTATGTTGGAGCGGATTGCCCGTTCAAGCAGTTGTTCGGGAGTGAGATCAGTCCGAATTTCTGACAAGGGTTCCACTGCGGGACGAATACGCTCCACAATCGAACGCAGGTGCTGAGAGCGACTGGCCTGGGGTTGACGAATTTGATTCAACGTTGCTGCGACAGCTCCACAGCGTGTATGCCCTAGCACGACGACTAAGGGAGTCTGAAAGGTCTCTACCGCAAACTCAATACTACCTATCTGGGAAGGGGCAACAATATTTCCAGCGATTCGAATCACAAATAGATCCCCAAGTCCCTGATCGAAGACAATCTCGGCGGGAACTCTTGAATCTGAGCAACCTAAAATGATAGCAAAGGGCGTTTGACCATCCACTAATTCATTTCGGCGCCGTGTATCATTGGTATTATAAGTCGATTTTCCTTCCACAAAACGCTTGTTGCCTTCCTGCAACCGTGTCAGCGCCTCTTGGGCTGTAAGCATATGAATTTCCTTTCATTCAAGTGTAGATGATTGAGATCCGTTTGACTGGCTTTGCCAGATCTGGCTGTAACCGTCAAATGAGTTCTTTTCTATTCGAGCCTGCGGTGTTTTTTGATGACTAACTGGGTGCAACCAGTCCAAGCTCTGAAAATCTTACTCTTAACATTAAGCCGAAAACACGATGAGCATTTGGAGGGAGATTATTCGCAGACGAGCTTCTACCTTGACGGAAGAAAAATTTATCGCAAAAAGTGGTAGTGTGGAAGCACAGGTTGATGTGCTCCCACTTTTTTGGAGGAATATTTCAGTCGACCAAGGACCACTTGGCTTTCAGTTCCTCAAAGAAGCCGCGTTCATTTTGCAAGCGAATCCAGTGATTGACAAAGTTAATCCACTGTTGATCGCCACGAGGAACCAACATAGCAATGGGGGTTGGGTTCTTTGCAGTTGTGACAGGTACTACACTTAACTCAGGATACTGTGAAGCCAAGTTACCAGCTTCTGTATTGCTCGTCATTGAAGCATCTGCTCTGCCTGAGATAACCTCCTGCCAGTCTCGAGCAGGCTCTTCGACCTTGCGAATAGTCGCATTGGGGAAGAGTGCTGCAGCGCGTTGTTCCTGAACGGTGCCCAGAGTTACCGCAATCGTCACACCTGCTTTATTAAGATCATCCCAATCCTTGAATTTGTCGACATTCCGCTGACTGACCAAGGGCACATCAGCAACTCGGAAGTAAGGATTCGTGTAACCAGCAACCAACGCACGCGCTGGACTGAGAGAAGCGCTTGTCGAAATGTCGTATTTGTCCGCAACGGCGATTGCGATGCTTTTCCAGTCTGTGGGTACAAATTCTACTTTGACTCCCATGTCTTCGGCTAACTTAGTCACCAAATCCACATCAAATCCTACGTATTGATTTGAAGCAGGATCTCGAAAACTCATTGGCTTCCAATTCCCAGGTGTTCCCACGCGAAGAACTCCGTCTGCCTTGATACTATCCAGGCGTGACTGTTGTGCCTGAAGGGGCGAAGCCAACAGGAACAGGCAACTTAGGGCAATCAGTGCCCTGGAAATATGCTTCTTCATCCGATCTCTCCAAGTAAGGTCTCTGCGGCTTGCAGGTCTCCGCAATTGAAAGCTAAAGTACTTAAGTGTCGATACAGCCTCTCTGAAACGACCACTTCACTCTAGAAGTTCGATCCCACAAGGTCAAATCGCAGTGAATTCCCTCCTGATAAATTATTCCTCTTCTTAGGAAATCATCTGATTGTGAAACGAATTTTTTGTTTAGGATTGTTGGGCATCGTTCTGCTCAACCTGACTGGATGTAGTGGTAGCTACACCTGGGCTTGGTATGTCATCTCGCCTACTCATCCTCAAGGACAGACCAACTTACTTTTTTTACTGAGTGGCCTTGCGGACACGATGCTGTTAGCAGTCAGTTCAATTGTTTTGTCAATTATACTGGGCTTGATCGTTGTTTTGCCAGGACTCTCAAAGCGTCCCTGGGCCCGAGCGATCAATCGCACCTATGTCGAAGCTCTACGCTCAGTTCCGGTACTGGTAATGATTCTTTGGGTCTACTATGGGTTACCGGTAATGAGTGGCATCTCACTCAATACTTTCTGGGCAGGCATGCTGGCCCTCGCTTTCTGTGATAGCGCCTTTGAAGCGGAAATCTTTCGAGCTGGGATTCAATCCATCGAGAAAGGACAACACGACGCTGCGGAGTCATTGGGACTGCGCTACAGTTCAAAAATGCGCCTGATCATTTTGCCTCAAGCCTTGCGAAGGGTGCTGCCAGCAATTGGCAATCAATTTGTGTACATGATCAAGATGTCTTCATTGGTCTCTGTGATTGGCATGACTGAACTGACACGACGCGCAAATGAATTGGTTGTAAGCCAGTACCGGCCTCTGGAAATCTACACGTTTTTGGTGCTTGAGTACTTTGTGTTGATTGTTTTGGTTTCAATGGGGGTTCGTTGGCTGGAACGCAGGCTTAGTAAATCTGAGGCTGTGTGAATGTGCTAGCAATTCAGGCTGATCCCCGGAGCCGAGGGATGTTTTTTCTGTTGGTCGCGATTTTTGCTACGGGTTGTTTTCCTCTACCTTACGCCAAGGCCATGCAGTCGATCACCCCGATGGTAGCCGTCGTAGGAATCTTCTTCTGGGCACTGCTCTTCTCAATTCCTGGAGCCTGGCATTTACGCAGAAAAGCTAATTTCCGACCGAAAAATATCATTGTGATTATTGCTGTGGCTTTCCTGGGAGTGGTGGCAAATTACTCCATCTGTCAGGCAATTGCAGGCAGTTCAGCAACAATGTTCAATGTCATTTCTAGAGTTGAGATCATCATTGCGATGATTCTAGGCTGGGTCTTTCTGCATGAACCTGTAGGACTCCGTGTTTGGATGGCAGTAGCGGTTGTGTTGAGCGGCATTCTGTTAATGCGCGGTGACGCCCTGACGATCAATTTAGATGATTGGGAGACCGTACTCTGGGCGTTGTCTACTGCTGGCTGTTTCGCTTCAATCCAGGTTCTCTCGAAGTCAATCATTCAGGAGGTAGATCCCCAGGTACTCAACGTGCTCCGACTGAGCTTGGCTGTTCTGATCTTACTGACTTTACCGGGACTGGCTGTGGAAGTCAGTTTGCTCACTTTAGAGGGCTGGGTTTGGTTAGGAATGGCAGCTTTCTTCGGACCGTTTCTAGGACGGATGGCTTATACCTATTCCCTACGTTATTTTACTATCGCCAAAGCAATGACCGCGATCACCTTTAGCCCAGTCTTGACACTGATTTTTGAATTTCTGATCTTCGGTCGCATGTTGAGTGCTTTTGAATTAACTGGAGGTGCTTTGGTCATGATTGGAATCTTGATCGCTTTTCGTCAGACAGGAACATCGCATTAAGCTTTCTGCTACTAGGGTTGGCAAAATATTTTCCAGCTTCTTCGATAGTTTTGAGGCATTCCTCCAACCTCACTTCGTATCCTTCGATCTTCAAATGATAAGCTTCTTTCAATATACATCCCAATGGTGTGTCATTGATCTGGGTCTGAACTTCTGGTTTGATCCTGCTCTGCTTGGCGATCTGGGGATATGACGCTACCCGTTGAAATCTGGCCCGCAAAGGAGTCTGAGAAGTTCTTATTTTCCTTAATGTGTGAAGCTTTGCCTTTTGGGATGGCAAGAATGTGGCGGCCAAAAGAGATGGTTCGATCAAGTGGAATGAAAGCACGCCGAACCAGCACATAGGTTCTCGTAGCCGTTGGCTCAGAGATCCTTAGCAGGAGTAAGAGACTCGGGACTCTCAGCATAGCACTGAGAAAAAAGAGGATTTGATAGTTATTGAAGAGTAAACCGTTCCATTCGAAATGAACTGACGCCAGCCAGAGAGCGAGAATCCCTCCAAGGCCTGAAGCCAGGAAGTTCATGAAGCCATTCAAAGTAGCCTGGACTGCCAAGAATCCGGCTTTGCCTTCCTGAGGAGTTGTTTCCAGCAACAACCCAAACATTGCGAGGTTCAACCCCGGCCAGAATGCTCCTGCCAGCAAGGCATTCGCAAAAAACGGCCAGTACAGATCGTAAGGCCCAAAAGCATAATAGATGGGTAGGTGAGTGATTCCGATTGTACAAAGAATCAAAACTGGTCGATGTCCATGTCGATCAACCAATTTCCCCCAGATTGGCTCCACAATCAGCGAGACAATCGAAGTCCCAATGGAAGTTGCTGCAACTAGACGGAAATCCCATTCAAGGACCTTGATCAGGTGTGCAGAGAAGTAAGGAGCTGAAATTCCAACTGGAAAGAGAAGCGCCAAGTAAAAAGCGAGAATTCTGCGGTAGTTCTTGTTCTGAAAAGGCCTGCTGAGATAGGTGCTAAGAGGGGGTAGTGGCTGTGGATCTGCTTGAGGGGGTTCCGGCTGTTTCCCTAGAAAGAAAAAAGCAGCTAGTCCTGCGGTACAGGCCAACAGAAAAAGCACAAGATAGCCATCATAGGCAGAGTCCTTCTCTCGGAAAAAATCCAGAACGATTCCGCCCAACAAACTCACACCAATAGCAAACCCACCTGCAAAGCGATTTCTTTGACTGAAATAGCGCCCACGAATTTGCCTTGGAACTAGGTCTGCCATCCAAGTAATCCACCCAGGAACTCCCAGCTGCATCAATAGATGCGCTAGTGTGAAGAGCACCAGAAAAAACCGATGTGTGGCCAGTCAGGAAGCAGAAGTGGCAACAATACCATCGGTAGCCAAAGCAGACGCGAAATTCCAGCGCCCCAGCGAGTCAGGGTTTTCCGGTGTCCGGAACGTTCGATAAAATAGGCTCCGGGAAGTTGCATGCCCTGCATCAGCATCGGCAGAGCCAGGAGCAATGACAGTTCAAAGTCATTGGCTCCCAGCAAGAGGGCATATCCAGTAAGGAATGCCCCAGAAGTCAGCGTCATATGAACAGACGCTGAGGCCCCTTCCCATAGAGAGAACTTCAGGCCTCGTCTTGTGATGGTTTCCATGAAATCGTCGAGGTAGAACAAACAGAAAAGGTGAGATGTTAATTCTCTCGCACAACTCGACGAAAAAATCCTGCTTTGTCTATTAGGTTTTTGAAATTAAAATTCTACGCTGATGAATTTGCTGATCAGAATACTATGCAACTACATCTAAGTATTTGAATTTAAATTTCTTTACAGTTTCATCCGAAGTGGATAGCTATGACTAAGAGGGAGCTTTTCTTAAGGTAGGAGATAGGGTGTGGGTTCGGCATTGTGGACGTGCCAAAGTTTCCCCAAAACTGGCTTTGGATGATCTTCGTCATCCATTGGTCCTTGCCAAGTCATCGTACTGCTCTCGTTCTTTTCGGTGAAGAGAATATGGTGACGCAATTCTCCATCCATGACAAACCACTCTTCCCAGGGAATTGTCGCTGACTGATTGAGGGGAGGAATTGCATTGATCACCGTCCCGACCACTGAATTCTCAAAAACAACCCATTGATGACCTGCATAGTGTTGAGACATCACCTCAGTATCAAAGATTGTGGAATCTAGTCCGATTCGTTTAGCAGCTTCCAAAACACCTTCTTCGATAATTGACTGTTGGTAATCAAGATAGCTTGACATCCAAGGGCTCCAATTCAATAGTGAAGTTCAATTATGAAAATAATTCCATGTTAGCTAAAGCAGATATTCTCAATCAGTAATTCATACAGATCAGAATAAGTTGTCATGAATAATCAATTAAGAATTCTACTAATAATTATCGTTTCTATATTTTTACTTGGTGTTGAGAGAGGCACTCTGAATCTGACTGAACAGCAACTTAGAGATAAACAAAGAAGAATTCAGGAAATAATTCTTCTATCTCAACAAACGAATAAGCAACCAAAACCGATTCGAGATCAACGCGAAGCAAGAATGCAGCAGAATCGCTATACACCTGTCAATCTTACGGTTTATCCTAGAACAGTCTATCGAGAACTACCAAACGTTCCAAAACAGAGGAGATTCCATAACTAATCGTTACTTACTGACCAGCCCCTCAAACAAACCTAACTCTGAGATTTATTGAAATAACGAGAGACAATCAGAGTTGATAAACTGATTTTGCAGTCCCACTAAAAATTTGATCTTTCTCAACTTCACTCAGCTTCAAATTATGGGCAATTTTCTTAAAGAAGTTCCAGATCGTTCTGTAGGAAACACACTCTTTATCAACCGGGAAATTGCTTTCAAACATACATCTTTCAATTCCAAATAATTCAATCGCCTGCACATAATGTTTCTCCAACCGCTCACAGAGTTCATCAGAGCTAATCGGCCGTGGTCGCTGGTTTCTGTGAAAAGTAGGCTCCCAATCATTCACTCGCTGTTGCGCTCCGCCAAGTTTCAAAAAAACATTTTTTTGTTTGGAGACCTTTTCGAGGCATTCTCTCCACGCTTGCTCATTCAGATCAATCCGGCCACCCAAGTGATTTACAATAATGGTCACTTCTGGATTCATCGCTGCCAATTCAGCCAATTTGGGCAGCCGTTTATAGTCCGGTGAGTAATTGTCATAAGTGAGCCTCATTTCTCCCAAGACTTTGAATCCGTCCAGAAATTCCGAATTCAAATCACTAGGAAAGGGACTTCGGATGCCCCGAAAATTTGGAGAAGCCATTTGTAAAGATTCCAGGACGCTTTTAACCTTCTTACCCAAACTCAAATCAGCATAACTGAAAATTCCAGCACAGATCTGGGTATCCCCATAGAGTCCTGAAGCACTCATTGCCGCAACACCATTCGCAAATTCAACCTCTCCAACAGCTTTCAACTCTTCTGGGCCTTCTTTTCTGTAGAAAGCAGCACACTGCGCAAACACTGTGTGGGTGATTTTATGGCCAGATGTCAGAATTTCATTGGCAAATTCTTCAGTCAGATACACCTTCTGTAAAAAATCTCTGTGTGGTTGGAAGGTGATTTTACGCAGATCCCAAAGATGATGATGAGGATCAACAATTGGTAATTCTGGATCCAATACGTCTTCTGGCTCTTCTTGAGCTAGCCATTCTTCCAAATAACGATCATCCAAAATCTTCGTCATGAATCCCCTTACTCAGATCAATTTACTCATGTGCCTGGAGCAATCAAAAATACAGATTAGTAATCAACGCTTGTATACTGTAACCGCTCAATGATCTGAGCTGCGGCATTAACTCGAGCACCAATGTCTTTCCCTTCTTCTGTTTTAAAATACGCTTCCCAGTTATCTAAAGCCGCAAAGCTTTCAAACCACACCTCTGCAACATACAACTTCCAATTTGAGCGATCCTGCCAAAGGGTCATATCTGACGCCCCAGCTTTGCGAAGATGTTGATCATAGATTTCTCTGTGCAGGCTCAAGAATTCCTCGAGATCATTAGGTTCCCAAAAATAGCGTTCAACTACAGCCATAAGACCTCCTCAAAATTCAATGAATGGAATGGTACTAGAAAATCAGACTTATGAATCAAGTAGAAGCTACGGTCAAGAAGGATTATAAAATCGTCTCTACAGGGGAGTTCATTTTCTGGCGTTAGTACTTAAGAGTTTTTTATCTTCTGGATAAGTAGTTTCAAAGAAACTTCAAACATCGTTTCTGATTTGCTGTAGCAAAGCATTTTACGATGGTGCCTGGCAAAATAATGCCTGATTATGCAGTTGAGGGATTCGATTTGTGTGGTAAAGGTCTTTCCTGAGTAATGCTTGGCCTGTGGAGTGAGATTCTC
>DJYX01000230.1:2841-3134 GCA_002450295.1 Deltaproteobacteria bacterium UBA6967 | reverse complement strand
TACTCGTTGTATACCTTGCACAATGAAGAGATCTGGCAGGCCATGTGGTTCACTAAGTTCTGAAGACTGTGACACTGCTCCAGTGATCAAGCCAACAATTCCGCTGCGATTGGAGCGCATGGAGCGGGCTGCCTTGGATGGTACGTACCCCAACTCGTTCATAGCTTGCTCCACTTGCTGTCGGGTCTCCAGACGAACAGGCGCATCATTGTTGATTACGCGGCTGACAGTCTTTGGTGAGACTTGCGCAGCTTTGGCTATATCGTAAATCGTGGGCAAGACGGCTTCATGCT
>DJYX01000230.1:0-2447 GCA_002450295.1 Deltaproteobacteria bacterium UBA6967 | reverse complement strand
GACCATTGATCGTATTGTCAAACATTTTTTAGAGCTGGGAAAGTCAGGTGATCTACAGACCTAGGTAAAGGCGATTTGGTTTTTATTGTGCAAGGTTGACCAGCGCGGTCAAAACCCAGTTAAAACCGCAGAATTCCTCAACAGTGGCAACGTGTGAAGGGTAGCGGTAAAAGGTAGTTTTTGCCCAATTTGACCCGACGCCCCAGACGAAGTAAAGAGATAGTGAACAAGGCCCTTGCCTCCATTTGCTGTTTAGCAAGTCTATTGTTTCTGAGTTACCAAAATTTGCGGGCAGAAACTTCACTATGCTTGACTTGGGAGCCTACTTTGGTTTGTCCTGCTTTTGCTGGGGAAGTACTGCCAAGATCTCCTGAACTGATGCAACGTCAGGCCTTATCGCGGTTACAGGATCGGGAATGGCTGAGTACACCAAGAATGGTATTTTGGCCAGAAAAGTACCCAGATGAGCCAGCTTACTATGTTGAATCGAATGCCGCTAATCAGAACGAACGATTTTGGTATCACTTTGAGGCTGGTGGTGTCTGGCAACAACTGCATTGGCTGATTTCCCAACCTTTTCTATACAGCGATGCAGAAAGTGGCCGTGGAGATTTACTAATAGGACTAGGACTACATAGCGATTTTCTACGGGAAAAAATCCATAGCCTTACTCTGGGTGGCGTGCGGTTGCCAACCGCTGACTCAGTGGTCGAACCGCGAGAATTTAATCAGCTTCTATTCGCTCAAAAACTGTTCTGGCAATTAGAGCCGGAGCAGGTGCTGTACCTCGGTGCTGGCTACATCCAGAAAGGTGAAGATCAGAAAAATTATGATCCTGGGGATGTGACTAGCTTTGATGTGGGCTTTGTAAGTCCTGTGACAAATCGTGATTTTCAATTGCAGGGCGGTTTCTTAATGGTCTGGCAATCTTCAGACACATTTCGAGATGCAGGATTGTATTCTAGGGAAAACCGAATAGATCTATTGTTAGGAGCTATCTTCTGGGAAAGATTACGCTTGGGCCTGCAATGGCCACTGCTGACTGATTCTGAATTTCGTCAACATTTTGACCGGCAACCTCTCGGGGAAGCTGGTTTCCACTTGCGCTTCTAAGAATATGCGGACCTGTTTCTCTCTCCGATGGGCACTGGGATTGGTCATTTTTATGTTGTTGATGGCTTGTACAGAGGAAACACCTCCACCAGCTCAGCAAGGAGGTACTCTGCAGGCTGAATTACAGTGGCTAACTAGTCGCAGTAACATCAGTAGTCCGTCACAATTGCCAGAAAATGTAGCATTGATTCGAGCAATTATTAGCGATGCATCAGGTACCATTCTACGGGATCTGGATGGAAAACTACTAGACCGAACTGAGAAACGAGGGCAGGGGTATCTCTGGTTCAGCCGATTGTACAGCGGAACAAATCTGACTCTCGAAGTACGTGGCTATGATAACGATTCCCACTTGGTCTATCAGCAGCGTGAGGATGGCATTACTATCCTGCAAAATAAAATCACAGATCTTGGCCCGTGGACGATGAAAGAGACCGATACTGTTGCCCCATTTGATACGCGATTGATAGAACTAACAACGAATGAGTATGCGGGAATTACCAATGTTCAACTTAGTGCGAGAGACAACTGGGGTATATCTTGCTACTACATCTCTACATCGCCAAATCGTCCAGCCTTGCCAACTTCTTCAAATCTTTGTTCTGCACCGTGGAAAAATGCTAATGGAGAACGATACTTCAGCACCATAGAGAATGTTGACCTAGGTTTAGATCTAGATCGTGAAATTATCTCTGCAGTTGAGACCGTTCCAATCTATGTTTGGTTTGTGGATGAGCCGAGACCAGTATCCGAAAGACGAATTTCCTTAGCCCAGCGAATGGATGTAGTGATCAATCATGGAGATGATGCTTTGCCTAGCGATCTTACAATCAATACAAGTTGGAGCAATGATCGAAATTCTTCCTATCAGTCTTCCAGTAATAATAACTTACTGATCGATTTAAGCGCGGTTGACGACTATGGATTAACTGCTTATTTGCTTAGTGACAATGTCAATGAGCTGACCCCAGCAATAGATGATCCCCACTGGGAGGCAATTGCTAGATGTCCAGAACAAGCCAACAAAAACTTAGTGTGTGTGACAGAAGATAATCTGTCCTGGAAAGACTATCCTTTGCCACCTAAGGAGTGGGAAGAGAGAGAGATAGAGTTTGAAAAGCAATCAGGTAATCAGCAATTGCGTTTCTGGGTTCAAGATACTGGGGGCCAAATCCGCTCCTCTAGTTCTCTCACAATCAATGGAGGTAATGCTGCCCCTCGTATTCTGAAGGTCGTACTTAATCAAGATGAGCGAACTACAAGTACGAGAAGTGTCCGCTTAGATATCAGTGCAGTAGATGATCAGAATATTCACAGTTATTACGTTTCACAAA
>DJYX01000042.1 GCA_002450295.1 Deltaproteobacteria bacterium UBA6967 | reverse complement strand
TTGATCCTGATTCAGATGGGTCAGCTGATTCCGCCTCCCGAGCATTTATTTTTTCAGTATCTTCGGAATGTGGTCTATCAAGCACTGACCCCATAAGATCTACCTCGAAAAAGAGAATTTGTTGAAATACTTGTGATTCTCATTTGACATAACCAAAGAGTCTGATTATTTTGCGGACAGAATTTGGCACTTTTACAACCTATGGAGTTTTTCAATGACCGAACTCGCCACACCCCCCAATCCTACTAAATCCAAAACCGGAAGTTCCCTCCGTCGTGTGGAAGATGCTCATTTGCTCGTTGGCAAGGGGCGCTTCACAGACAACCGTCCTGCAGTTGGCCAGTTACACTTACACTTCATTCGCTCTTACCTGGCGCATGGAAGAATAGTAAGTGTAGATAAAGAAGACGCTCTCCAAAGTGAAGGTGTTGTTGCAATCTACACAGCTGAAGATTTGTTGGCTGACGGAGTTAAACCATTGCCAGTTGCTGACAAATACTTCCGAGTTGATGGGGAGCCAATGGCTCAACCTGCTTGGCATGCGCTTGCCAATGGAGTTGTGCATTACGTAGGAGAAGCAGTGGTAGCTGTAGTTGCAGAGTCTCAAGCTCAAGCTGTCGATGCTGCTCAGTTGGTTGATATTGAATATGACGAACTACCTGCCGCAGGCAATCTTGCCGCTGCGAGTGCGCCGGGTGCTCCCTTGGTTTGGGAGGAAGCTCCCAACAATGTAGTGGCTCAGAAAACGTTTGGGGATGAAGCTGCTGTGGCTGAGGCCTTTGCCAAGGCACACCATGTTACCAAGCTGGAGCTGACCAACAACCGATTGGTTGGTAACGCAATGGAACCCCGCACGGTCATCTGTGAATATGATAAAATTTCTGGGCGAAGAACAATTCGTATTGGCCATCAGCACCCCCATGGTCTGCTTGATTCACTGAAGAAAATTTTTGGAGAGAGTCGTGAAAAATTCCGAGTGGTAGTTGAAGATATTGGTGGGGGATTTGGTGTCAAAGCGATGACCTATCCCGAGGATGTCGTTGTCATTTACGCGGCTGGCAAATTACAAAAAACTATTCGCTGGCGAGGGAGCCGCACCGAAGATTTTCAAGCAACTGGTCATGGGCGTGATCAAATCAATCATGCCGAACTAGCATGCACTGCTGATGGAAAAATCCTCGCAATGCGCTTACATAATCTTGGTAATCTTGGAGCTTTCCCAACAGGTGCTGGCGCTGCCATTCCTCTGGAAGTAGGCCCAAAAGTCTCAACCTCGGTTTATCACATTCCTGCTTACTTTCTGGTTACCGACGCTTATGCTACGCACACTGCGCCATTAGCAGCCTACCGTGGGGCTGGACGACCAGAAGCGGTCTACCTGATGGAGCGGTTGATGGAAAAGGCAGCTAGTGAATTGGGAGTAGATCCAATTGAGATGCGCCGCAAAAATTTTATTCCTGTCGATGCAATGCCCTATACCAATCCACTTGGTGAGGTATATGACAGCGGTGACTTCAATACGGTGCTCGACCTGATCCTTGAACAAGCTGATTGGAACGGTTTTGCAGCCCGCAAAGCAGAATCAGCCAAGCAAGGCAAACTGCGAGGTAGGGGCCTTTCCTGCTACATCGAGTGGACCGGAGCCGAATGGTCAGAACATGTCAGAATGGAAGCTTCTGGTGCTGGGAAATTCACCTGCTATTCAGGCACCCAGGCAATGGGTCAGGGCATCGAAACGGCCTATTTGCAGCTACTCTCTGAGAAAATGGATTTGCCTCTTGGCCAACTCAACGTAATTCAGGGCGACACTGATCGGGTTAGGGGCCTTGGAAGCTACGGTTCTCGCTCACTCTACATCGGGGGCTCAGCGATTCATGAGGGAGTCTTGAAGTTCATGAAAGCGGCAAAGAAGCTAGCAGCAGAGAACTTGGAAGCTTCTCCTGAAGATCTGGTCTATCAGGAGGGACGCTTTGAGGTAGTGGGTACCAACGTAGGTATTGGACTCTTCGAGTTGGCACTACAGCAACCGGAGCAAAAGATCGAGGTCTCTTCCAGCACAACAATCCCTGTAGCAAGTTGGCCAAACGGTGCTCAGGTAGCGGAAGTAGAGGTTGACCCTGAAACGGGGATGGTCAAGATGGTGAGCCTGACAGCGGTAGATGACGTGGGGAATGCTGTCAATCCAATGCTTGTTGCAGGACAGGTTCACGGTGGGATGGCCCAGTCTGTCGGGCAAGCGTTGTTGGAGCGGACCGTCTATGATGATAGCGGGCAGTTCATCAATTCGACTTTCCTAGATTATGCAATGCCTCGAGCTGATGACATGCCGCCTATTCAGACCGACTTATACCGTGAGCAACCATGCCGCACAAATCCGTTAGGCTCCAAAGGCGTTGGTGAGCTAGGGACCGTGGGAGCTACGCCAGCTGTGGTCAATGCCGTACTGGATGCTCTTCGTGAACACGGCATCAAGCACCTGGAAATGCCTCTAACGCCTCAGAGTGTTTGGGCTGCATTGAACAGCTAATTTGCTTAGATAACTTTAGAGCCTTCCTGTGACTATCTGGGAAGGCTCTCTTCAACAAAAGCCTACCGAATCCGTTCTTGGCATTTTGAAGATTGATTTCTCTCGCCCCAACGCCCCCTAAAGATGCACGGAATGATTCAATAAATTGTTTGAGACACTTCTAAACTGTCCATTGTAGCGAAGGTTTAGAGAGCAATTAGTTTTCCCAGACGTCAGGATATGTTCATGATAGCGACCACAATTGAACAGGCAGAAACTCAGACAAATTGGAAGCCCGCTATCCTTGTCAAGGGTGAGACTCCGTATAGCTGGCCCTTCCAACCCAAGGTTGCGCTTAAGTGGTTGAAAAATTACCTGTTTGGTCCAATTTCGCTGATTCACGCTGGCCTAGGGCTATTCACTTGGTT
>DJYX01000084.1:10230-11368 GCA_002450295.1 Deltaproteobacteria bacterium UBA6967 | reverse complement strand
AAGGCAGTGGGTGAGGGCTTTTTTCGCACAATCATTCATCCCTTCATCCGGCCTCTCGGCCACCTTCTCCCTCATGGAGAAGGACTTGAATGCGACATGTTCCGTGAATGACTCAGTTTCCAAAGTATTCAGCGGATCATGCCTACATCTATGAAAAGTTCTGTTGAAATTTAATGAGAACCCCGATGACCAACCTGCTCTATCACAGCTTCTTTGAACGACACCGAGGCAGTGACGCCCTGTTGATGGTCCTGGAAGATGGCTCACGCCTCAGCTATCGGGCGTTTCTGGACATGGCATCTCGTTTCGCCAATGCCTTGGTGGAGACTGGCGTTCAGCCAGGAGATCGGGTTGTCCTCCAGGTACCGAAGTCCGCAGAGGCCCTGGCGATCTATGCGGCTTGCGTCCAGAGTGGCTCAGTGATGGTGCCGCTGAATACTGGCTACACACCGGCTGAAGTAGACTACTTCGTCGGAGATGCCCAACCCAAGCTGGTCATCTGTGATCCCAAGAGTCAGGAGGGTCTGCAGTCCATCTGTGAGAACCATGGCGCCCAACTCGAAACACTGGATGCCTTCGGAGGAGGCAGCTTTGCAGAACGCTCCGTCAAACTCCCAGAGACCTTCCCGACCGTCGAGCGCTCCATCGATGACCTCGCGGCCTTTCTTTACACCTCGGGAACCACCGGACGCTCCAAGGGAGCGATGCTGACACAAGGCAACCTGCTCTCCAATGCAGAGGCCCTGGTCCAGACCTGGCGTTTCACATCAAGTGACGTGCTTTTCCACGCCCTGCCGATCTTTCACACGCATGGGCTCTTTGTTGCCTCCAATGTCACGTTCCTCGCAGGTTCTTCGATGATCTTCCTGTCGAGCTTCAAAGCCCAGCAGGCCATTGAACACCTCCCCAAGGCCACCACGATGATGGGGGTCCCGACCTTCTACACCCGCTTGTTGGATGAGCCTCGCTTGAACCGGGAACTTGTGCAGCACATGCGACTGTTCATTTCAGGTAGTGCTCCCCTGCTCGCCGAAACTCACCTGGCCTTTGAAGAGCGCACTGGACATCGCATCCTGGAGCGCTACGGGATGACTGAGACCAACATGATCACCTCCAACCCCTATGAGGCTGAACGCCG
>DJYX01000084.1:749-9842 GCA_002450295.1 Deltaproteobacteria bacterium UBA6967 | reverse complement strand
GCTCCGACCCCAGCTGGTGAGATTGGGATGATTGAAGTCCGGGGACCAAACGTGTTCATCGGCTATTGGAAGATGCCTGAGAAAACCGCAGAAGAGTTTCGTGAAGACGGCTTCTTCATCACGGGAGACCTGGGACAGCTCGACGAGGCTGGCTACGTTCAGATCGTGGGACGTTCCAAGGACCTGATCATCTCCGGAGGCTACAACATTTATCCTAAAGAGATTGAGCTACTGCTAGATGAACAGGAAGGAGTGTTGGAGAGCGCGGTGATTGGGGTGCCCCATCCAGACTTTGGAGAAGGCGTTGTGGGGGTACTGGTCCCTCAGGCCGGCTGTACCCTCGATGTGGAGCAGATTGCTGAGACCCTAAAGCCAAAGATCGCCCGCTTTAAGCAACCCAAGCAGCTTTTTGTCCTCCCAGAGCTCCCTCGCAACACGATGGGTAAGGTCCAAAAGAATGTGTTGCGGGATCAGTACGCTGAGGTCTTCCATACCTGAGTTACACTTCTGTCGAATCAGTCCTAGAAGCTACTCCCTCAACCGGCAGTCCTGACTTCTTGTCTGATTGTATCCTCCATTATTGTTGGATTCAGTCAGTTGAGTCTTCTTAAAATTTAAATCAAATCTATATTAGATTGCCACAAAATAGATCTGGTTTTTATGTTTTGTGACAAAATAATTAATTCTAATTGACTTTTTAATGATAAAACTTAAAAAAACATCTCATTTGTTGCTAATTTAAGTATTTTCTGAAAATTTCTGAACCTAGCACACAAGATCTTGAAGCACTTAGCGACAAATTTTTCTAACGTCTTCTTAACCATTGGAGGCAATCCATGAAGAAAATGAAATGGCTGCTGACGCCGATGATGCTGCTGGCGCTCGCTGCATGTGGCGGGGGCGGGGGTGGCGGGGGCAGTAGCGACAACGCTACCGTCGCAATTCCGGATGCTGGTGGAGGTGTAGTTTTGTCTGCTTTGGTGAGCAGTTCAATTGCACAACTAGAGACAGATCTGGGAGGAGTAGCCGGTGTGAGCTCAGATCAAGTGCAGAGCATCGCTGAAATTGCGCAATCACAAATAAGCGCGGATGGCCTAAGTGGTTCGTCTGATTCCAACCTGGTCCTGCCGAGCTTGCTGAGTGGAGCCATCAAAGCAATTGGGGCGAACCTGACCGGAGAGACCCTGGTCAACAATGCCATCAGCCAAAGTATCGCCACCGTGATGACCCTGCTCGGTGAGAGCGAACTGACGGCCTCAGCTTCCACAGGTCGCAGCGTTGCCCTGAGCGTCACCATGCAGTCTCTGCTGGAGAAGCTCGTGGAGACGGCCATCACCAGCCTCGAAGGGCTCAATCTGAACAGTACTGCCCTGGAAGAAGGCCTTGGCAACGTGGTCAATGCCGTGGTCACCAATCTGGGCAAGGCCAAGGTCAGCGCCAGTGACATCGGTGAAGCTGTGCAGAGTGTCGGCAAGAGTGCCACCAATAGCCTGACGAAGCTCAGTGTCTCTGACACCGCCAAGCAGAGCCTCAAGAGCCAGGTGGAAACAACAATGGCAACCAGTATTGATGAGCTTGCTACCGCAGAACCAAGCCTGGTGACGGATGTGGAAGCGCTCAAGCAAAGTGCAACTGCAGGGATTGAAACAGGATCAGCAGACCTGAAGGATCCGTCTTCCTTAGATAAAGAAGTAGGATATATTCATGAAGCATATGAGAAAGGATGTGGTTATTGGCAAGGTGGACCAGACTCCTGTCAATATTTAGAATTTATAGGTAAAGGTGAGATAGAAGGTTACGTAAAAACCGAAAAATTGGTAATACCCACTCACTCTGATGGAAGTATTCAACCTATTCTTACGAGCAACATGCTTATTATTGATTTAAATAAAGACGGGCACGATGATGTTGTAAAGTTTCGATCAGGTGTTGTTGGAGTAGGCCGGTATGATGGATCTTATATTGAAGCTTGGATCAATAACGGTGATGGCACTGAGTGGCAAAATCATGCTGATAAATATTTTCCTAATATTAGTAACAACTATAGATTTGGATATAATTCACTTGCTGTTGACTTAAACGATGATGGACTACTTGATATTGTTCATAGTGGCGGAATACCACCCATGATTCAACAAACTAATGGATCATATGAAATTAGTACAAATCCATTGCTTGTTACTATTGATAATGCTGCTTGGGCAAAAACCGTAGCTGATATCGATAATGATGGGGATGCAGATATTATTTTCCAAAATATTCAATACAACGGCAGAGGTGGCGCTAACGCAGAGCCAGTTCCTTGGTTCATAGCCGAAAATCGTTCAGAAGGTGGTCTAGAACGTTTCATTCTTCATGCTGATGTAGCTCGGCATCTTGAGAATGTTATCCCTAACGAAAATCAGTTGTATGGCTACAATATTGAAAGAGCATACTTAATAGATGTGAACAATGATGGATTACTTGATTTGTTCTGGAATGCAGGCACTTGGGATGAAGTAGACGGAAAAACTATAGCTGGAACCTTATACACACAACCTGCTGTAGCGATCAATAATGGAGATTTGACCTTTACATATAGAACAGATGTTTGGTCAGATGAATCTGTTAAATTATTGTCTCAAAGTGGTAGTCTTACATTTCCTGTCGATTTAGACAAGGACGGTGATAATGATATTGTCTTGGGAAGTATTGGCTGGGATGCTGGAACATACGATGGGGAGCCGAATCATATTTTGTGGAACAATGATGGGCAACTTTCTGTAGATTATGGGACACCTGATACCTTAGATTTCATTGGTTTTACCCATGCTGCGGATGTAGGTGATATAGATAGTGATGGAGATATTGATATTGTTTTTGTTAGCAGTGGGATAGAGATGAGAAACAGAGGCTGTGAATGGGCACATATCAGAATTTTGAGGAATGAAGGTAGTGGAGAATTTACAGGGTTAGATCAATGTTTCTACAACTACTACGAAACTAGCTCATCATATAATGCTTGGGTTGCTCATCTCTCCATGGATATTAAATTAGCTGATGTAACCGGTGATGGCATTCTAGATTTAATTCAAGGCGTACTTGGAGTTTATGGACTAGATGCAATATATCCGGGTAAAATTAATGCCACTTTCGAACTACCAATTTTAGATGACCAAAAGCAACCAGTTGCTCCGATTATTTACTTTGGTGAACCCAAAGTAGTACCTGGTTGGAATGAATAGGCATCTAAACAATGAATTTGTTAGATTGTTGATCATTTTTTTCAATAATCGCTGGATATCGGCTACTAAAATTCAACTTGACTAAAGCATTACCTAATTTGGTATAGGTCGCTGATTGGAGTGAATAGTCATTACTACAAACCCTAAGAATCCTTCTAGCTCTCACTAACTTTTGTTGTAGAAGTGGAGACAATAGTTAAAAAAGTCTGCTGATCAATTTGCTGCATCTAATAATTATTCAACCCAAAAGAGGCCTCATCCTGGGGTCTCTTTCAAACCATTTGGGCCCTGAATCTTGATATGTACAGACAGAAACTCCTAAATAAACTTCGCTAAAATTTAGCTCCTCGTTTGATTCCATCAAATTCCTCTGACTTGCCAAAGCCCACCAATCCTTCAGAATACTCTCCGATTTTTTCATTCCACCGCAAACTACAGGACCAGTCAGATGGTCCTTCCTTGCTGCTGAAGTATCCTCATGTCCCAGATCCAAGCTGCTGTTTGCCATCATTTTGCCAAACCTCTCCAGATAGAAACCGTTGAGCTGCGAGCACCTCTTTCCAACGAAGTAGAAGTTCAGTTGGGAGCGGTGGCGATCTGTCACTCCGACATTGCCTTTGTGGAAGGCGCCTGGGGTGGTGACCTGCCAGCCGTCTATGGCCATGAAGCTGCGGGGGTGGTGACCGAAGTCGGAGATGCTGTCAGGGGAGTCACCGTAGGCGATCACGTGGTGGTGACCCTAATCCGCAGTTGTGGAAACTGCCTCAGCTGTGCCTCCGGTCGTCCAACGATCTGTGAAGAGCCCGGCCATTCACTCAGTCCATTGACGAATAAGGAGGGTCAGTCTCTACACCAGGGGATGGCCTGTGGGGCCTTTGCTGAGAAGGTTGTGGTTGATCCCAGTCAGGTGGTCCAGATCCCCAAGATGCTCTCCTTTGAGGTCGCTTGTCTGCTGGCTTGTGGGGTGATCACGGGAGTCGGGGCCGTGGTGCATTCCGCTCAACTTCGAGCCGGACAGGATGTTGTGGTGATTGGCGCTGGAGGAGTTGGTCTGAACGCGATCCAGGGAGCCCTGATTGCCGGAGCCCGTCGCATCGTTGCGGTTGACCTGCATCCAGCCAAGCTGGAGATTGCCCGTGAGTTTGGAGCGACTGATCTCGTGCTGGCAACTGAGATTGAACCCTGGTTACAAGCCAGACAAGCCCTGGGCAGGGGTGCCGATGCGGTCTTTGTTACGGTGGGCAACGCGAGGGCCTACGACAGCTCAGCACACTACCTCGCTCCAGGGGGTCAGGTCGTGCTGGTGGGCATGCCGAAAACTGGCGATCTCTCAACGTATGATCCGGGGACGATGGCTTCCATCAGCCAGGGCATGGTAGGTTCTAAGATGGGCAAAGTCGTGATTCAGCGCGATATCCCCTGGATGGTTGATCTTTACCAGCAGGGACGGCTCAAGCTGGATGAATTGATCTCTGGACGCTGGCGACTTGAGCAGATCAATGAGGCGATTGCCGATACCAAGTCGGGAAATGCTCGGCGCAACGTGATCCTCTTTGACAAAGGCTGAGGCGATGAAACTGATCGATCTGGACGTAATCGTCACGGCGCCACCTCCTCCTGCCTGGGGTGGTCGCTACTGGATCCTGACCAAGCTGACGACCGACAACGGAATCACGGGCTGGGGCGAGTGCTATGCTTCAAGCGTTGGGCCGAAGGCGATGACCGCGGTGATTCGCGATGTCTTTGAGCGCTACTTTGTCGATGAGAATCCTGAGAACCTTGAGCGGCTCTTTCGGCGTACGTATTCCTCTGGATTCACGCAAAGACCGGATCTGACCGTGATGGGAGCATTTTCAGGGCTAGAGATTGCCTGTTGGGATATCCTCGGCAAGCACCGAGATCGACCGGTCTGGGCCCTGTTGGGAGGGATGTTCAACGAGCGAGTGCGGGTCTACAGCTACCTATATCCACTGTCCCATCATGATCCTGAGTCCTTCTGGCATTCTCCAGAGATGTCTGCAGAGAGCGCATTGGCCCTAGTGAATCAAGGCTACACCGCGATCAAGTTTGACCCAGCTGGTCCGTACACAATGCGTGGGGGGCACATGCCAGCCCTTGCTGATATCTCTCGTTCTGTGGAGTTCTGCAGAGTTTTGCGAGAAACGGTCGGGGATCGGGCTGACCTGCTTTTTGGCACACACGGACAGTTTACAACTGCTGGGGCTATCCGTTTGGGACAGGAGCTGGAACCCTATCGACCCTTGTGGTTCGAGGAACCGATTCCACCAGACAACCTCCTCGAATTTGCTGCGGTCGCCAAGGCGATCCGGATTCCTGTGGCTACCGGAGAGCGTCTTTGCACCAAGTCCGAGTTTGGCACTCTGCTGCGTTCAGGAGGAGCCTCGATTCTACAGCCTGCGCTGGGTCGTGTGGGAGGAATCTGGGAAGCCAGGAAACTCTCTGCGATTGCCGAAGTCTTCAACGTGCAGCTTGCTCCTCATCTTTATGCTGGGCCTGTCGAGTGGGCGGCTAATCTTCAGCTTGGAGTATCGATTCCCAATTTACTGATTGCCGAGACAATTGAGACGTCCTTTCATCAGCAATTGATTCGTAACACCATTCAAGTTGAAGGGGGCTTTGTTCAAGCTCCACAAGCTTCCGGATTGGGAATTGATGTCGATGAAGAATTGGCCAGGGCACATCCCTACGAAGGTGCAGATCTGCACTTACAGATGCAGGATGAATCCTGTAATTACTGAGGCTTTACAACGATAGAAATGGGCCCGGACTTGATGCAACAAAACTATTTGTTGATGCCCAGATTGAGGTGGAAGCTGAAGAAGACTTCAGGAGATTTGAAGAATAATATGACAAATAAATTGGGTGACTTCTGCAGTTTATTTTCATTTCAGAAGTTGCTTGGAATGGTCTGGCTAAATTAGTTACTCGGGTTTGCTCCATGCTTAAAATGCTTGAGCTCTATTGCTTGTTTACAAGCGTTTTGTCCAGTCTACTTTATCAGCGATTCGAACACATTCCGTGAATGCTCTACCGTCAAACCAGTGCTTCTCCGCACAACTCCTTGTGCATCCAGTCTGCATCCCCAGCAGTAGAATTCCAGCACACAAAAAAGCTAGTTTCATCGATTGCCAAGCCTTACACACTCGCTGAAAGCTCGTCCATCAAACCAATGCTTTTCAGAACAGGTTTTGGTGCACCCAGCCTGCATCCCCAAGATTAGCAATGCAGCACATAGTAAAATCATCTTCATGGCGTCCTCAGTTGCTTACTATTGATTAAGATAAATCTTTTCCAAAAGAGAAAGATGATAATTCTTTATCTAGCAAAAACCCTTCCAAAGCTATCTAAGTCGAATATTTAGAAACTTCCTAACAACACCTAGCCATTGTTAAAGATCGGTCCTCAGGAAATAAGACAAAGTGTAGATCTTCGTTCCGTTAATCTAATTCCCCTCAAAAAATCTTCTTTAGAAATGAGAGCTGATGATCAATTCTATCAGACAAGATAGCAGAAATTCAGGAATTCATTTGCATCCAAAAATCAAGATGAGCGATTGTAAAAAATCTATAAATCTTGCGATGAAAGTTTTTTTGGATCAGCACTCACTTTTGAACCGATTTATATTTTAGCGGTTGGGTTGAGTTATTTGGAATCCAGGTTTGCATCTAGGTCTGAACCTGCTCTCTAAATCTTCCGTTCCAGGAGGGTTTTCTTTCAGCAAAAAGAACGGTCTGTCACCTTAATTTCCAATGTCCAAATCTTGTCATGTGGATGAATTTGTCTTAGGTTGGGAACTCACTAATCCATCCTCACTTTTGCTCCTCATTGAGAGAAAAATGAAAAAGTTGCAAAGACTGATCATCGGATTGATGACAGGCCTAATGTTGATTGGCTGTTCCGGAAAAGTAGTACGAACCTTGGCTCCAGACACTGTCGATGAAAAACGCATCAATCTGGAAGCCAGCAGGTCTTACCAGCAAGTCATCGCAGAATCGAAGCTTTCCAAGGACAAGCGCTTGGTAGAAATGGTCAAGCGTGTGGGAATGCGGATTGCGAAAGCCTCTGGAGAACCCTTTGACTGGGAGATCGAGCTGATCGAGAGCCCTGAACTCAACGCTTGGTGTATGCCAGGGGGCAAGATGGCGGTCTACACGGGAATCCTCCCTGTCCTCAAGACCGAGGGGGCTTTAGCAGCAGTGATCGGACATGAAGTTGCTCACGCGACTAGACGTCATGGAATGAATGGCTATGCACAAGCTATCGAAAATCAGCTAGCGACCGCTGCAGTGGCTGGAATCGCAGTGCTGGCCGCAGAATTCTACTGTGAATCCCAAGAGTGCAAGGCTCTCGCAACGATCGGAGGGGCTGCCGGTGCGATGGGGTTGGCTTTCTTTGAACGCAAGTTCAGCCGTGACGACGAGACCGATGCCGATCGGATCGGACAAATCTACATGGCCAAAGCTGGTTATGACCCAGCAGAGGCGATTGAGGTCTGGGAACGCATGGCCCAAGCAACAGGCGGGGACGGTGGTCCAGAATTCATGTCGACTCATCCCAGCAATAAAAACCGTAAGCAGCGACTCTCGCAGTGGCTCTCTGAAACCAAACCACTTTATGAAAAAGCGCCCCAAAAGTATGGGATTGGAGAAACTATCTTTTGAATTAATTCTGAGAAGTGAAAGGACTTGAGAGGAGGCAGCCTGGAGCCAGTGAACTAACCTGATCCAGCTGCTTTGAGAGATAGGGTAGTGATCAGCTGACGTATTGTTGTCCTGCAGCGTCTTGCTTCGGGCTTACTTTCTCTTGAACAGTTTTACGAAAATTCACCAAGAATGAGTGGAATGTTCTGAACTTTGGAACATGCTTTTTCTTTGTGGCCATTCGATCCTCCTAAGAATGATTTAGTGTCAACGGCGAAGGACTGTGAAAACGTCGCTTCGTGCAATGACCAATGTTTTATCAGAGCCGATTTTATTTGGGGAGGAGAACTGGGGGAGAGATGACCTTAATTCGACATAGCTGAGAAATACGAAGACATCATTCTCTGCTTGCATCCCAATCCACCGCTGTCATACTGCTGATATCAATACATGCCTTCACGACTTTCAACAGGTTCTAATTCATGAGCAAATCCATTTCTGGTGAGAATGCGCCTTCTCAGTTCAAGTACATCGGCAAGCCCAGGGGAACCATCGACGCGCCCGAAAAACTCAAGGGGCAAGCCCGCTACACCGCAGATCTTCAGCTACCCGGAATGCTGCATCTCCGGCCAGTTCTTAGTCCGCATGCCCACGCACGTATCGTTTCAATTGATAAGGAAGCGGCTCTCGCGATGCCAGGGGTGCGCGCTGTGCTCGATGCCAGTGACTTGACTCACTGGAGAAAAAAAGCGGCTTCTCGGGTGGGAGCGCTGTTGGCGCGAGATGAAGTGATGTTTCAGGGTCACCCAGTTGTTGTCGTTGTCGGAGAAACTCCCCAGGCGGCTTGGGACGGGGCATCTGCAGTTGATATAGACTATGAAGAGTTGGATGTGGTTGCTGATATCGCCTCAGCGCTGAAGCCAGGTGCGCCGCTCGTGTGGCCCAATGGAATCCCCCGTGATGAATCAGATGTCAGCGGAGATCATGGAGCTGTGGAAAAAGGCGATTCTGACGCAGCTAGCCTCCCACCCAACGTCCACTCCATGAACTCGTACACAAGGGGTAACATAAACGAGGGATTTGCAGCAGCAGATGTGGTGCTGGAACGGAACTATCGCACGGGGATTGTTCATCAGGGCTACATGGAGCCTCAAGTCTGCGTGGCCAGTCCGGATCCAATTGGAATCATGACGATTTATACAAGTACT
>DJYX01000084.1:0-520 GCA_002450295.1 Deltaproteobacteria bacterium UBA6967 | reverse complement strand
AGCAGCAGATGTGGTGCTGGAACGAAACTATCGCACAGGGATTGTTCATCAGGGCTATATGGAGCCTCAAGTCTGCGCGGCCAGTCCGGATCCAATGGGGATCATGACGATTTATACAAGTACTCAAGGCCCCAGAACGGTTCACAATGATGTGTCTCGATTGCTTGATTTGCCACATACCAAGGTAAAGGTCATACCGATGGTAATTGGTGGAGGCTTTGGCGGAAAGCACGGGATGCTCGAACCCCTGGCCGCAGCGGTAGCGCTGGAGATGAACGCTCCAGTAAAATTGGAGTTGACTCGCACAGAAGATTTCATGACCTCCATGCCGGCACCTGCTGCTGAGGTCTGGCTCAAAATGGGAGTTCAACAGGATGGAAACATCTGCGCAATTCAAGCAAAGATTGATGTAGACAATGGGGTCTTCGCAGCTGCCTGGTGGGGTGGGCTACTTGCCCAACTACTAGCCAGTGGGTATCGCACACCTCACTTGAAGATTGATTGCCGTGAAGTGGTCACT
>DJYX01000167.1:8190-13702 GCA_002450295.1 Deltaproteobacteria bacterium UBA6967 | reverse complement strand
GGATTGGTTTTTTTCTCTCACCAACTGGGTGGTTTTTCAGGGGTATGGCTAGGTGGTTTGTTTTATGATGAATTCGGATCTTACGATCTAGTTTGGTGGGTTGGCGTAGGGGTTGGGGCTTTCTCTGCGATCGTTCATCTTACAGTGAAAGAGCAACCGTTGCTCAATAGAAGGGCAGTGGGATATTAAAACGAATTACGAGATGCTTTTTGAAAGCAGGAAAAGCTGCAAAAGCGGAGTAATAGAACTGATTGCCTTTTGTGAGTAAGGCATGGCGCGCCCGGGAGGATTCGAACCCCCGACCCTTTGATCCGAAGTCAAATGCTCTATCCAGCTGAGCTACAGGCGCCCATGGGGCGAGAGATGGGACTTGAACCCACGACCACTGGAATCACAATCCAGGGCTCTACCAGCTGAGCTACTCCCGCCATCAGCAAAGCAGATAAAAATACTTTGATTGCTGTCACTTGTCAACTTTGATTAAGGATTCTATTTGGTGGTTTTAGCAAAAGATTTTTTGGAACTTAATGAGTTGAACAAGTTCTATTTGGAGGGTGGTGAGAAGCGTCAAGTACTTCGAAATGTAAGTCTTAAAATTCAAGAGGGACAGATAGTGGCTTTGTTGGGAAGAAGTGGTTCTGGCAAATCTACTTTGCTCAACTTACTGGCCGGGATTGATGAGCCGTCCTCAGGAAGTATCAGGATATCAGAAACGATGTTGAATGAATTGGACGAGCATCAAAGAACTTTATTTCGTAGAAAAAATATTGGATTCGTTTTTCAGTCCTTCAATTTAATTCCTACATTGACCGTTGAAGAAAATCTATTGCTCCCAATGGAATTAAATGGAGAATCTGCAAAAACTGCAAAAGCTAGAGTCGCTGAGCTAATGCAGGAGCTGGGTTTGGGGGATCGATTGGAAAGCTTCCCTGATCGGCTCTCTGGTGGGGAACAGCAGAGGGTAGCGATTGCCAGAGCACTGGTTCACGACCCAAATTTAGTATTGGCTGATGAGCCAACTGGTAACCTAGATCGACAAACTGGAGAGCAAGCTTTAGGTTTATTTCGGGAGCTTATTCGGAAAGCAGGGAAAACCATGATCGTAGCAACCCACAGCAGTGAGGTATTGGGGATAGCAGACAGGGTCATTTCTTTGGAAGAGGGGAAGCTCATTGAAAATGATGCTCCCAATTGAGTTGGGGCGTCTATTGCTTGTGGTTTCGAGAAGTTGGTTGCAATCTAATTCCTTTCTTCAAAATTTTCTCTATTCTCTAATGTGTTGAACAAACAACTAAAGCAAATCCTTACAGGATTCTGAAATTTTGACTCATCATACTGTTTGAAAGTTATGGATACAGTTTCAGATCAGGCCACCGTACAGGAATCACAAAAATCGTCTTTGCAGATTAGTTTCTATATTTTTCGCGCGTTGGCATTTGCAGATCGTAACAGGTCAATCGCATCGTTGGTTGGAGTAGTCTTGCTCGTCACTCTTTGCGACATTCTTTTCGATGCCGTCCTCTTCGAGCCATATAAGGGTGTCATTGCCTTCTTCAGCGGTAGTTTCCCAGAGGGCTTTGAAGGTGTTGATATGGGGTTCAGTGCGGAAGTCTGGCAAGCCCTTCTAGGAATGATCTTGGGAACTTTGATCCTGGTCATTTCGATTGCTTCCCAAAGTATTCCAAAACTGATCGACCTCTACATGAAAGATCTCCCCAGTTTGATCTACGTGTGGTTTTTGATCGTTTCGGGAATGCATGCAATCCTCATCAACCTATATGCCGATATTGATCTGGTCCGCCCTGCGAGCCGAGTTTTTAACACCCATATTCTTCTTGTTCTCTCAGCATTTTTTGCATTTCCTTATATTTTCTACATTCTGCGGTATACCAAACCAAGTAACGTAATTAGTCGCATTTATGGGAACAATATTGATCAAATTCACGATCTGACAACGGAAAGAGCCCAGGCACTTATTACAGTGCCAAATATCCGTGAACAGTACCAAGTTCAGATGTTCGAGGCTTTGAACCAGTTGGATGACATTCTAGAGTATGTGTCTTTTAAGGAACTCAAAGCGGATATCATTCACCAGATGAGTTTGACGATTCATGAATATGTTCGAGTCAAATCTCATATTGGTGAAGAATTCTTCTCAGTGACGCCCAAAGTGCGAACCGACATCAGCTTTAAGACTATGATTGGTCAGTACGGGGACATGGAAAAAACAAAGACATTTTATGAGCAGAAGTTATTCCGCCTGCTCGGAAACGTTTACATACGTCAAATTGAAGATGGATCATTTGATCTGGCTTCATTGGTGGCGGCAGAAATGTCCGAAATCGGTCTAACAGCAATTGAATTAGAGGATGATCGTTTAGTAGATGTCATCATCATTCGATTCAACACTCTTCTTCGATTTGCGATCAAGCATGCGATCAAGAACAACGAAGCTAGAAAC
This sequence comes from Deltaproteobacteria bacterium UBA6967, assembly GCA_002450295.1. GTDB lineage: Bacteria > SAR324 > SAR324 > SAR324 > NAC60-12 > JCVI-SCAAA005. Next base: position 11,241 of record DJYX01000167.1, on the reverse strand, counting down.
CTTTATAACGTCGCGTTCCACTATGGGAATTTTGTAAATCATCTGGCAGATTATCAGCGGATTGATTACCTCAAACGCTGCTTCATGTACTTCAGAATTTATGGTATTGAAATCTTTAAGCATGGGAAAAATAGCCCTGCTCTGTATTTTATTGTCGATGTCATTGCCACTGAGATGAAAAAACTGTTGGAGAAGGTTTATAACGAGAAGTGGGATAGGGATTTACAAACTCATCTGCTTGGAGAAATTCTGCAGGTTGATAACCCACCGGATGTTAATAAAGAGGACCTAGATCAAGGTGTTCTGATAAATAACGGAGTGAGAATTCTGCAGATTGGATTGGCTCTTTTCTATGAGCGACATAATGATGAGGAGTTTGTTGAGAAAATTCTTAAAGACGTAATGGATGATGTTAACGTTCTCGGGGAAATTAACTTTAGCAAGGTAATTGAAATCTCATGTGGTCGATTGAAATTCGCAGGACCCACCTTTTGGGAAGATACTGACCGTGGAAATCTCAATATTTATTACACACCAGATCAAAATTTAGTCGATGGTTTCAAGGTAAAACTATACGAACGCGCACGTCTAAAATTAATCGAGACGGTCAGCAAAGAGTTCCGTTTGGAAGAAGAAGAGGCTCAACTTTTGTGGGAGATGTCTAGATTGATGGATGTTAAAGATTACAAGGCAATTTCTAAGAAGGCCGAAATATTTGAGCAGTCAATTCAGAAATTAGGACAACTGGACTATAAGAAGTTAGATCTCTTGGTGAAGCTAAGGGAGAAGTTGAGGTTCACCTCCGAAAACCCGGATCTGGTTGTGGGAAATTCCCGTCAGGTAGCTCCAGGAGTACAGCTAACTGCAAGTTATAGATCACCCACAGATCATCAAAAGAATGAAGAGTTCAGCGCTCTTGTCAGGTTTAACTCTCCGAATTTCATTTATATTGAACCCAGTGACCTAAAACAACTTCCTGCCTCAAATAAAGAGCAGCCGCTGCCAATCACATTCCGTTTCACGACAAGCCGACATAAGCGTGTTTACCAGTTTACTTCACAGTTTGATCCATCAAAACCTCAGGAGCGGAACCTGTATCGTGTTCTGCACACCGAGAAGGTGAAAATCATCGCAGAGGGCTAACTTTCTACCTTGTTGAGGAATTGTCATGTCTGACGCCAAAGCTGATCGCAAACAGTATCAAATTACAGTCAACGGTAACCGATTTGCGATTGCAAGTCCTTATGGCGAAGAGCACATAAGGAAAGTGGAGAGCTTCTTGGAACAACAAATTTCAACGATTCAGCAAAGCTCTAGCTCCATTTCCTCCAGTAATTTATACTTGTTGGTAGCCTTGAATCTGGCTGATCAGTTGATGAGACAGAAGCAGCAACCGCAGTATGATGAGATGGAAAAAAATCTTCGTGATCTTTGCGAAAGACTTGATCAGGTTCTCGTCCAAGCCTGAATTCACTTGCCCAGATGGGCTGTATTCGATAGGATTTAGTATGGTCTAAAAATCACATTGCCTGTGATTTTTTGCCGAGAAGTCCTGCGGTTCTCGTGATGACAAACTTTTGTTGCCTTTTCATCACCACGCGGAGATTGTCCCTGAGAATGGTGAGCACGCCTTTATCAAGGAAGCCTAAAATTCTTACACGCTTCTCCACCTATTCGGGCTAGGCATCAAATGCCCATTTGTTCACACGGTTCTCGTGGGCTTCTCCCCCTCCCCTTCATTCCCACATTTGCTTCCTCATGGAACTGCTACTTCAAGAATTTATGGAATGGTTGAAGTCGCAATCCTACTCAGAAAGTAGCCTGAAAAACCACCACGATGACACTCAGCAGTTTCTACAATGGTATGCAGCCACCACAGAGGCAGGAGATCTCGTAAAGGTCAATCGCTCGCTTATGGAACAATACCGAGATCAGTTGCTTGATTTTATGCAACCCAGCTCGGTTTGCCGTCATCTCTCTTCCCTGAAACTATTTTTAAATTGTGCAGAGGGAAAGAACTGGATTCGTGTCAACCCACTACATCTTGTAAAGTTTCCTGAAATTCCTCCAAAACCCCCAGAACTCTTGAGTACAAAAGAGGTTGAAGATTTATTGGAGGCTCCTTCAGATGATCATTATCTTGGACTGCGAGATCGGGCAATGTTGGAGCTGCTCTATTCAAGTGGTTTGAAAGTCCACGAATTATTGAATTTAGACATCTCAGATTTATTTTTGGACTTGGGTTTTCTGAAGGTGCGAGGTCGAAGGGAGCGAATGGTTCCGGTCACTACAATGGCGATTGAGGTCCTTCAAAAATACCTCAAACAAGGCAGGCAAGGCAGGCTGCGTTACGAAGCAGATTTATGCTTATTTCCCAATAGAGATGGTGAGAGGATGACGAGGATTGGGTTCTGGTTCATGATTAAGAAGCACGCAAAACGAGCTAGAATTCAGAGCCGTATCAATGCACGTATCCTCCGTCATTCGTTCGCAGCGCACTTGTTGGAGAATGGGCTAGATTTGACTGATCTGGCTCAACTCTTTGGATACGTCAGCTTGGATGCTACTCTTCAATATGCCCATATCAACCGACCAGATTATGTTGAGGTTTATCGGAGATGTCACCCAGGGATCGTCGGAGTTGTGAATCGAGATCAGAATGGGTCGTAAGCGTGTCTTCGTCACAGGCATGGGAATATTCTGTCCACTCGGTGGTGAAATAAAAGAATTCTGGAATAATCTCTCCCACGGGAAATCAGGTGTCCATCACATCACCAGATTCGATCCAACCCCCTCCCTGACTCAGGTCGCTGGGATCATTCAAAATTATGATGCTAAGGGTTATTTTTCGCCCAGAGAGCAGCGATCTTGTGAAGCCTTTGTACAATACGGTTTGCTTGCAGCAAGAGAAGCAATAGCACAGTCTGAAATTACTGGTCCTGACCTAGCTAAATGTGCTGTTGTTGCTGGGACGGGAATTGGGGGAATTGTTTCCTATAAACCTGCGTACGACGCACTATATCTTCCAGAGACAAATAAGAAGATCAATGC
>DJYX01000167.1:0-7805 GCA_002450295.1 Deltaproteobacteria bacterium UBA6967 | reverse complement strand
GGCTGCAAGGGTCGGAATCTCACTGTAAATACAGCCTGTTCTTCTGGAGCAAATGCAATTGGTATTGGTGCAGAATGGCTCCAGGCAGGTCTTTATGACACGGTAATTTGTGGAGGAGCCGAAGCCCCTGTTACTTATGAATTACTACGAACATGGGAGGCGATGGGAGTGCTCTCAAGGAGTAAGGAAAATCCGGAACGGGTATGTAAGCCATTTGCGATGGATCGAGATGGCTTTGTGCTCAGTGAGGGAGCTGCTATGATCGTTCTTGAGACAGAGGAGTCCTGCAATCGAAGAAATCAATCACCGATCGCAGAGCTGATTGGGTTTGCTTCGAATTGTGATGCAGAAAGTTTAACAAGCCCAGAACTGGAGGGAGTGAGCCAAGCAATTCAAAAGGCTATGAAAGATTCAGAGATATCCCCAATTGATGTAGATTGCATAAATCTACATGGAACGGGTACGAAGTTGAATGATCAAATGGAAGGAGCGGCAATCAAGAAAATCTTTGGTGATCAAATTCCTCCTTGTACTGCCAGTAAGTCGCAATTAGGACATAGCATGGGGGCTGCTTCTGCTATTGAAGCGGTCGTTTCTGCACTATCCATTCAGCATCAAGTCGTTCCACCAAGCTTGAACTGTCAACCTACTGACCCGGCATGTCATCTGCAAAATCTCTCACCAGTTTCACGCAAACATAAAATCCAAAATGTGCTTTCAAACTCCTTTGCCTTTGGAGGCAGCAACGCTTGCTTGGTGTTTCGCTCATGCAACTAAGCGAAGAAGAAATCCGAGACGTTTGCCTTGAGACAATTGCTCGGGAACTAGATCTCCCTCTGGAAGTCGTGAAGTTGGATTCAAATCTAAGAGATGATCTGGATCTGACATCTTTGGATGCGATGAACGTGATTATGGCCTTGGAAGATGAATTTGGTCAGGAAGCCGACATCGAGCAAATCTTGGAACTACAGACCGTTCAACAACTGGTAGCCTATCTATTGAATCTTCTTCAACAACCTAAGTGATTGCCTGTACCACCCGAGTAGAAATGGAGTCTTCATGAAAGGTGTGATTTTAGCGGCAGGGTATGCAACGAGATTTTTACCAGCTTCTAAGACGATTCCGAAGGAAATGTTTCCTCTGATTGACCGACCAGTGATTGATTTCATTGTTCAAGAGATGGTGGATTCTGGTATTGAAGATATCCTTTTGGTATCTTCACGCAGAAAAAAAGTTTTAGAAGACTATTTTGATCGAGAAGTTGAGCTAGACTCAGCTTTTTCCAAAGCGAACTCCATGGAAAAACTGGAGTTAATCAAGCCAACGAGTGCAAATATCTTTACATTGAGACAACAAGAGATGATGGGCACGGGCAATGCCCTGATGCTTGTAGAACCCTTTGTCCAGGATGCTCCTTTTGTGGTGGCCTATCCTGATGACATCGTGATGGGGGATCCTCCGTTGACTCTACAATTGATTGAAGCTTACAAGGAAACAGGGAATACGATCCTGACTGTGGAAGCACTTCCTGAAGAAGATATCTCACGCTATGGAGTAATTGATCCGGTTAATGAAGGTGAAATTATGGGGGTCAGACAGATGGTGGAAAAGCCAGCTCCGGGGACTGAACCCAGTAACTATGCGTCTTATGGTCGATACTTATATACCCCAGAAATCTTTGATGCACTTCGTGCGACAGATAATACTCACGAGCATCAAGGTGAATTTACACAGACGGAAGCGATTAATCAGTTGGCTTTAAGAGGCAGGGTTTCAGCTGTCAAAATGAAAGGGACACGTTACGATGTAGGGGAGCCCTTGGGATATTTGTTGTCCTCACTACAATTTGGTTTGAGGCAGGATCGCTTTCAAAAAACGTTAATCTCTGAAATGGAGAGAATTCTGCAGCAGGAAAATCTAAAATGATCAGCTTGTATTTCAACGAAGGGTAGCTTGTTCCAAAAGTGCGTAGGCCTCGCAAGTATCTCTTTCAGGCATCGTTGAATCTGGAAACCACTGCTGGATTAGACATTCTTCTTCGCAGCCTTTCTGCCAGGGATAGAGGTTGTTTTCATCAGGCCAAATCAAGCGGAGTCTGCCATTGGTCATAGGCTTGCCAAGTGGATCAATTGGGTTTTCCACAAGGATCAAATCAACTCCATCTACAATATCTTCAAAATGGCAGTTGGCATGAAATTTTTCACCATTGACGACTCGTCTGGCCAATTCATTTAGCAACATTGCAGCGATTTCTTGATTCAGGCCGATGAGTTCAATCTCTTGGTGTTCATAGCCCCAGCTTAGACCAACTGTGTGTGTGAAAAGTTCATCGCGGTAAATTGACGAAATGAGACTCCAACCATACTGATCCAAATCGGCGCGAATCTTTGCATAAACGGTTTCCCTGGTGGGAAAATCAGATGGTTCCATGAGAATCACTTTTTAGGAGGTTTCAATCCAATGAAACACACAAACTTGCCAATTACGTATATTTTGTAACTAAAGGGCGTGATGGTAGCTCAAATTAAGAAAAAAAGAAAACAAACTCCCTGGCATCGATTAGAGGGCACTACCAATTTCTATCCTCAGTATCTAGATGGGGCAAGAGACCGGGTTACTCCAATTGCACCGATACAACCAAACGAATTCCAGAGAGTGGAGCCTCGCTATCAATTGTCTATGAGTGAGACAAGAGATACAGGACTGGGGCCAATGTTCTTGGAAGTAGAATATCCAACTCCGGAACAGCGAGCAAATGGTGCAGTCACTGCCAAGCAACGTGAAGAAAAAAAGGAACCAGAGCCACTCTTCAAGTGTCCTGTCCATGCGAAGAAAAAAGTGCGGACAGACAAGTGGGGTTAATTGAAAGAGTTAGGCCGAAACCCCCCGTTTACCATCATCAATATTTTCCAAAAAGTAGTCCCATACTTGTTGTGTCACAGGTCCTGACACAGTGTTCCTTTTCCTAAGCAAGTAAACTGGTATTGAAATACTGCTGATTAAGGACTCCGAAAGACGAATCAGATTCTTTTTGACGATCTCCTCTTTGACCAGAAATTCAGAAAGTCGTTTCCAACGCAAGCCCTGTCTAAGAATTTCAAGATTCAAATAATAATCATTCACATTCCAACTCCTCACTTTCTCTCGTACACCGAAATCCCTTCGATTGGCTTCAACTCATTTCGGGAGAACTCAGGCTGCACAATATTGAAATGCGGGCTGGAGATGGTGCTGCCGTCATGGAGGAAGACATTGATTTTCTATCTGTTTTGAACTCAAACTTGCTTCTCTTTGAACTCAGCACTGAGACTGGGATTAACTGATCGATCGCACAATTATTCGGTAAAATTTAAATTTTAAGGAGTTTGGATGAGCAAATCCGTTGACACAGATCTGCCGGTTCTTCAAGCCATCAAAGATCGCTGGAGCCCAAGAGCTTTTGATCCCAAACCAATTCCAGAGATTGAGTTACAAGCCATGCTGGAGGCGTTACGTTGGTCGTCCTCCTGCTTCAATGAGCAACCCTGGCAAATTTTGATTACTCATCGTGGGGATGCACGGCACCGAGTCTTGTTGGATTGTGTGTCGGAGGGAAATCGTAGTTGGGCTCAACAGGTTCCTGTTTTAATGCTGGCAGTCGCCAGATTGCTTTTCATTCACAATGAAAAGGTTAACCGACATGCTGGTTATGATCTGGGACAGGCAATTGCTCAGCTTGCAATCCAAGCTGCCTCTCGACAAATCTACCTGCATCAAATGGGAGGTTTCTCGGTAGAAGCAGCTAAGGAGGCTTTTGGTTTGAATCAAAATCAGGAACCCTACTCCGTAATTGCAGTTGGATATTTGGGCGATCCTGACACGCTCACGGATACTCAACGTCAGAAAGAACTAGGGTCTCGCCTTAGGCGTCCGCTGGATGAAATGCTCCTCTGAAGGTATCAGGTTTATTTTCGATCAATCTCCGAAAAAGCATCTTCATTAAATTTAGGAACATGGGACTCATAGACCCTGCAAAAACCTCTTGCTCCCGAATAAGCAAAGACCTGTTCAATTAGGTTAGCTGAAGAGGATACTTGGATACCGTAGCTGAGTGGGGCGGCACCTTGTGCAAACTCATGTGCTACATCTTCAAGGCGAACTCGCCAATCTTCGATCAGAGAACTCCAATCATATTCAGCGGGCCATTCTTTTCTTTGAGGAAGTTTGTCGAAAGGCTTGATTCCCGGAAGTGAAGCTTCTTCCGCTTGAATTCCTTTAAAACTACATTCTCGATTGTGAACCTGAGCAAAAGCAACGGCTGCAAGAGTCCCTTCCTCAAGATTCACGGCATAAAGAGGTAGTTGTGGTTCGGTAATTCTTTGCTGAAACCAACTTTTTGGGGAATTTCCTGTCCCCGATTTGTAATCAAGTAATATGAACTGATCAGAGTGTTCTAAACGGTCCAGCCGGTCGATTCGAACTCTGAACTTCAGTCCACCCAGTGAAAGTTCACCTTTTTCTTCTGATGCTTCGACAATAAAGGGAACTCGGCTTTTCTCCAAATCTAGCCAGTCATGGAGCAAGATATTGAGACGTCGCGCTTCCAATCTACGAAAATTTGTTTTGATCAACCCTGGATAGTATTTCTCAAAACGTTCCAGGGCAGCCTCGATACTATTTGTTATCCATTCCTGTACTTGAACTATACTCTCCAAAGCAGATGATCTATGTGCTTGATTCCAAAAGTTTTCAAGAGACCAGTGGACCAAATTTCCACGTTGTATTGGGGATAGCCCTGCTTGAGGAACAGTGGGATGCTTGGCACCCAGGCGATACTCAGCATAAGCCATTCTCGGGCATAGAGCCTGAGCCTTGAGGACACTTGTTCCACCTCGAACGGCTGTACCCATAGGGAGCGGCAAACCCACGGAATCGGAGACCGTTTCCAAAGTGATTTGATGGTTGGCGAAGTCTTTCCAAATTGGATTTAAACTTCTTGAATCTACAGCATCTTCGAACTCTTTAGGCCAATTGAGCCAGGGACTTTGGCGTACTTCACGACCGTCAACGGAAAGGGGACTACTTAGTACTAAATCGACTGCTTGGTTTTCCCATCGCCTTAAAAGGTCCTGACTGCTCTCTTCCACTTGTTCGAAATTCATGGAGTTTAGGCCAAGTTTATTTTGTAAGGTTGCCGGGAGCAGGTTGGAATGTCGTGAATGTGGAGGGAACTGCTCTTCGGTCAAACCACAGATCCAGAGACCATCAAAGGGAAGGTCTAAAAGATCCTGAGTATCCATGATCAGAATCTTTTCTGATACGCCACCCTGAGTGGGATAGTACATCCGGTGCTGAAGCTGTCTGCGGGCTTGCTGAAGAAGGCCAGCCAACTGAATTGGGCCTAGGATGTTGTCCAATTGAGAAAGATCCTGGAATAATTCACGCTCCTCATCCCATTCTCTGCCTGGATGCCAGCCTAGACGTTGGCGAACCTGTCTCAAAAATTCAGTCCATTCTGAAGGTAGTTGTTTCTTAGGTGTGTTTGCGATGAGCTCTTTCAAGCTATCCAGTAATTCCAGAAAATGTGGACAACCAGTTTTTTCAGTTAGATGCTTCAATAGGCTGTGGCTCACAGTGAGAGATTCTTTATCGCGTAAAGCCAGTTCTAACTGAATGAGAGATTCCTGAGAATCTTTTGATTTCCAGAAACTTGAACGAAGCACTTGGGAAAGCAGCTCAAGAGGAATTTTGGGATAGCTCGCGTTGGATAGCAGTTGTAGGATTTCCCACCAATGATTCAAATGCTGAAAAGCCTTTAATTCCAAGAGAGGTTGTCCAGTCACTATTTGATAGACATCTTGGCTGGAATCAGGTTGCCATTCGAAATCTGGGATCAGCTGTTCATTCAACAAACGTCTCACGGTGTGCTGAACTCGGGAGAGCCCTGGGATCAATAAAGCAAATTTGGCTTCAAGCCGTTGCTTTCGCATGCCCGCTAGCCAGTCAATCGCAGTGCGAAGCTCTGACTCCTGATCTGCAAAGCAACGGGTAACAGGTTTTGTGGATTTCGGTCTAGATATTTCCCAATCGCTAAAAGTGCAGTTGCGGGGTTGAAGGGCTTGTCGCAGTTCATTAAGTAATAAATCTTCGCCTTTACGAAAGCCAACAAACCAGAATTCTTCAGGAATAGGAATTTGGTCTTCCCTAATCCATTTCAGACAGTTGAATACTAGGTCTGCTTCGGTCCACCAGCCTTCTTTGTCACAGCGGTCTGCGAATGTCGTTTGCCATTCCGTGAATTTCTCCCAAGTGCGATTGGGCGGAAAGTCGTGAGGTTCTGAACTGAGATGGATTTGCCACAAACGATGAGTTTCTTGAACGGTTCGCACCAGTGGCAAAATTTGTAGAAAATCTTTTGAACCCTTAAGGTCCTCTCTGAGGATTTCCTCCCAAACCAGCTGTTCCTCACGCTTTTGTAAAACCCGACCAAGATTTTCCGGAAAAGTTACCTGCTCAAACAGCAACGCTTGATGGGCTAGTTGCAACAGCCACCGCTCAATCTGCATGACTTGAGGCGGTTCCCAGACAGTTGAATTTTCTGGTTTCAGGTACTTGTAAAAATATTTTCTGGCAATCGGAACGCTGTTGCTCTGTGCCAACAAGATGCAAGGGAGTTTAGTAGGGGTCATCAGGAACAAGAAGGGGCAAAGGGGCTGGCCCAGAGGAATGAGGCCAGCTTGGATTTGTGTGTTATTTCGTGAACTGTCCGATCCCTTTGGACTGCATTGCTTCCAGCAACTCGGTCATGATCTTTGGATCGTCAATGGTTGGTGGAACAGGCACATCTGTTTCAACAGCTAGCCTTCGGATGGTTTTTCGCAGGATTTTTCCAGAACGAGTCTTGGGGAGTCGAGCTACAACAGCGGCTTGACGGAAGTAAGCTACTGCGCCAATTTCTTGTCGAATCAGCAAGATAAGGTCTTGCTCAATTGATTCAGGCTCAGCAGTGACTCCATCTTTCAAGACGACAAAGCCCACCGGTACCTGCCCTCTCAACTCATCATCAATTCCTACTACTGCACATTCAGCAACGGCAGCATGTGAGCCAATCAGCTCTTCCATTTCTCCAGTAGAGAGCCGATGGCCGGCTACGTTGATGTTGTCATCGGTCCTTCCCATCACGAAGACATAGCCATCTTCATCAATATATCCTCCATCAGAGGTGCTGTAGTAGCCGGGAAATTGATCAAGATAAGATGCTTTGAATCGATCATGATCGCCCCAGAGTGTTGGTAAACAACTTGGTGGAAGAGGCAGCTTGATGGCGATGTTTCCTTGGGTATTTTTAGACACCTCATATCCTTCTTCATCAAGTACAGTCACGTTGTAACCTGGAGAAGGTAGCGTTGCGGAACCACTCTTTGGCTGGTGTGGTTCCAAGCCCATTGGGTTCCCAGCGATGGCCCAACCCGTTTCAGTTTGCCACCAGTGATCCGTGATCGGAATATCCAAAATATTTTGAAGCCACTCATAAGTCGGAGGATCTAATCTTTCACCGGCTAGGAAGATTCCCTTGAGTGAAGAGATGTCGTATTTTTTCAAAAACTCTGCATCAGGATCCTCTTTGCGGACTGCTCGGAAAGCTGTTGGTGCAGTAAAGAAATGATTGATCTTGTGCTCTTCAATCATCCGCCAAAATGCGCCTGGATCTGGTGTTTTGACAGGTTTGCCTTCATAAACCACTGTCGTGCATCCATGAAGTAGTGGTGCGTAAACAATGTAAGAATGGCCAACTACCCAACCAACATCAGAGGCTGCCCAATAAA
>DJYX01000227.1 GCA_002450295.1 Deltaproteobacteria bacterium UBA6967 | reverse complement strand
CTTTTGGGTCGTGTGATTGATCCGCTGATGAGACCGATTGATGGCCAAGGGGAACTATTCACACACACGGAAACACCCCTCTATCCCCCTTCAATCAATCCTCTCAATCGACCTCGTGTTTTCGAACCACTTGATGTAGGTGTCCGAGTTATCAATGGAACATTGACCTGTGGTCGTGGACAGCGTGTTGGGATTTTAGCAGGTTCTGGAGTTGGTAAGTCTGTGTTGCTTGGAATGATGGCCCGCTACACCGATGCGGATGTAAACGTGATCGCTCTGATTGGGGAACGTGGACGTGAGGTCAAAGATTTCATTGAAGGAATTTTGGGACCAGAGGGCATGGCCCGTTCCATCGTTGTGGTCGCAACATCAGACCAGCCAGCTTTACTGCGACTACGAGGTGCTTTTGTAGCCACTGCAATTGCCGAGTTCTTTCGCGCGCAAGGCAAGAATGTACTCTTGACTATGGATTCTCTGACACGCTTTGCGATGGCTCAAAGAGAAATTGGATTGGCAGCCGGAGAACCACCAACCACCAAGGGCTACCCGCCTTCCGTGTTCGCAATGATGCCGAATCTACTCGAGCGAGCAGGAACCCAAGGAGAACGTGGATCCATCACAGGCTTCTACACCGTATTAGTAGAGGGAGACGATGCGAATGATCCAATTGGTGATGCAGCTCGAGCAATTGTGGATGGTCACATCGTTCTCAGTCGCGATCTTGCTGCGAAGGGAACCTACCCAGCGATTGATCTGTTACTCTCAGCCAGTCGGGTGATGCCGGAAGTGACTTCTGAATTACACCAGAAGATGGCACAACTGTTTCGTGGAACCTTAGCCACCTATCGAGAAGCGGAGGATCTGATCAATATTGGGGCTTATGTTCGAGGGAGTAATCCTGAGATCGACTACGCCATCCAGAAATACCCAATGATGCTGGAGTTTGTTCGTCAGGGAATGCGTGAAAATACTCCTTTCGAAGAATGTGTTTCTCAGTTGCAGAATATTTTTGGTGATCGCCTTCAGTAGACTCTTTTTCCTCTAGCCTAGTATTTTTCCTTGCTGAATTCTCCTGTGTGCAAACGCACAACTCGATTTCTTCCTCCTTCTGAATAGATCAGACTCTGTCCATCAGTTGTTAGACTTTGCGGAGTAATAGCGCTGATGGGAAATGGATTATTGTCTGCAGGACTACCATTTAGATCATAGCGATGGATTTTATGGTCATCAGTTCCTACATAGATGTAGGACCCATCTGTAATTATGCTAATGGGTTGGCTGTTCAAATTAATTATTTTTTCAAGCGTACAGTTGGTCCACTCTGGTTTCTTATTCTTACAATCATTGAGGTCAATTCGTTTGATCGCTGAGTTTTCCTTATCAGCGATATAGAGCTGAGATCCATTAGTAGTTAGATCTGTAGGTGAATTTAACTTATCTGAATCACTTGAGCCGCTACCACATCCAGGTTCTGGCGGTAGCAAAGATGTGACTATGTTTGTATCTAGATCAACCCGGCGGATAGTGTTGTTGCAAGTGTCAGCAACAAAGATGTGCTCTACACCTTCTGAATCTTTGGTATTCGTGATTGCATTGGGTGAGTTGAACTGTGCTGAGATGCCAATGCCGTCTGTATATCCTATGCTTCCACCACCAGTAATTACAGTGGAAGAACCACCTTCTAGTGAAACCTCAAGCACGCGACGAAATCCACGATCTAAAATATATAGATGTGTTGACGAAACGGTTACATCCACTGGTTCAAGGAGTGTCTGCACTTCACCTGGCAATGAGTTTAAGCTGAAAGAGTTTGTAACGGAACTAGAGAGCGTAATTTTTTGAATTTTTTCATTATAAGTATCAGCAACGTACAGGTATGTACCATCAGTTGCCAAACCTTTGGGGTTGCTGGAAGGTGTATTTGAATTCCCAAGCAGCGTATGACTATTGTCAGTTAAGTTTAAGGAATTTTGGATGGCACCACCATGAGGGAACACCACGGTATACTGAAATGTCTGATCGTCTCCAAGAGAACCAACAGATGTTAAAATGCTGCCAGCAACTAAAAAAGTATAATCACCTTCATTTAAGTGGTTCAGCGGAGTAACAGTTGCGATTGTAGAATTATCATTAAAGATAACGTTTAAGGCCTCACAATTACTGTTGCTGTTCGCTCTAAGGCATAGGGTGCTGTTTTGAGATGAATTTAGTGTGTTGTTCGGTTTGCCGGGGTAGCCCACACTATCCATGATAACGGAGTGGACTAAATCGCCAAAGGTGACGATAAACACAGGCCTGCTGGAGATTTTCGTTTTACTAATTGGATTTATTGAAACATCGCCTCCTTTACCATAATTGCTTGGTGCTGCTGGTGATGGTTTTGCAGGAGAAGGTGGTTCTTCTTCACTACAATTGGTCAAGAAGCCGCAGCCAATGAACAGAAGGGTCAGGTAAAAGTATTTTGGGTGATTCATGATATTGTGGACTCAACACAGAAGAATGGAAATCCTAAGGTGGTAATATTGTGGGATGCAAGGAATGTAGAATTTGACATATAGAGGTTCTAACCACAATCGGTGCTTTCATGATTGTTGCATCAGGTGCCAAGATCTTAATCAACCTTTAGAGAATATCATAGATGAGGGCTGCTAATTGCTGCACCGCAATAATGGGAATCATTTTATTGACGGGTACTGCTTGGGGAAACTGTACTAAAGAGGAACGTGTAGAAATGCAACGTCTCGGGCTTGATGCTAGCGTCATTGCATATACTTGTGAGGAAGAGATTGAAATTGCTGAGGAAGAGCCACCTAATGTGTTTACTCAAGAAGTACCAGAAGAAGCAATAGTTGTGAACCAGGAGAAAGTTGCTGATGAGACAGGCTATCGGCAACAAATCAGCATTGGGGTTGGTATCGCTGCAGGATCATATACGAACCGTGGGCCAAAAACTTCTTTGAATGGAACTGCTTTGTCAGTTCAATATCATTGGGTTGAATCTATAGGATATACTCTTGGTCTACAATGGTTGCTAATTGAGGTTGCTGGTGGCGCCAGTGCCACTGATGAGGTACGGTACAAACAACAGACCTTTGCTCTAACAGCAGGTTGGCTACTGATTGATCATCCCACTTTGATGTTAGCACCGGAACTTGTGTTAGGTGTCTGGGGATCTGGACATCTCACAGATTCGGTAGAAAATGCGAGAGCCCAGCCATCTCTGAATGGTTTAGAAATTCCTGTGTCCATCCAGATTGACGATTCTCTTCATGTGGGGATTGAGTATGCCTGGTATGACATGTCCACGTTTGCCTTACCAGAAAGTGGTATCGATATTAGCTATCCTGGTTCGACAGGCAAGGCTCGTCTGGAACAATCCCTCCGATTTTACGGTACCTACCGGTTCTGATTCCTTCTTACCCTCCGGGCGCTATCATCATAATCGCTCAAAGCAGCAGTGTTTAGGCTGGTTGCTTCCCAAAACCAATCAAATAACAAGAAGTGGAGCAGTTGGATTCTTTACTGCTGAGAGAAGTCACTGACAAATAGGAAGCCCGCATGATAGATCGTGACTTTAGCTGGTACTGAAGGATGAATTGTCACAATGAGGAGGGTATTATTCTACGTCCCGTAGATTTTAGAGAACGAGATCGTATTCTGACGTTTCTTACTCCTGAACAAGGCAAGATTTCAGGGATTGTCCACGGTGCTCGAAGTCTGAAGTCTCAAAACAGGGCAGCTACAGAGTCTCTGGTACTGGCTCGATTCGAGTATGTTGAGCGACGCCAGACGGCCATGGTGAAGATTGAACATTGTGAGGCTTTGGATCTATTTCCAGCTATCCGAAAAGATTATTCTCGGTTCCTCTATGCCAGCTATTTTGCAGAACTTCTCCTGCTGACTGAAATTCCTTCCACAGAAGCTCCACTTTACTTCAACTGGCTGGCCAGCATCCTAAAAAATCTACAGCGTGAACCTGCTGATCTATTTCGCAAAGCACATTGGGAGTGGGACTTTCTTTGTCTACTCGGAGTTCAGCCTCAATTGGACTGCTGCCAGGTAAGTGGTCAACCACTACCCCCTGATTTTCTACCCTCAGAGCAAGTATTTTATCAACTGGATGCTCGCCTCGGCGGAATTCGCGGTCCAGGCCATACGGAACCAAACCCGGATGCCGCTTGGCTCTCAATTGGAACCGTGGTTGGGTTGAGAAGACTTGCAGCAGGGGAGATCCATTGGCAACCGACCAAGCTCAATCTGCGCGAACTCCATAAGGCATTTCTCATCTACCTACGCTTCCATCTGGGGCGAGAGCCCAATTCTCATGGGTTAATTCCTATTCGGTAGATTTTTAGATTCCCAGAATAATGGATTCTGCCTTACTCTTGGTAATTCAATTGGATTTGGATAGAGCGAATTGTTTCAGTAGCTTCTTGAACTACTTCCTGAACTT
>DJYX01000027.1 GCA_002450295.1 Deltaproteobacteria bacterium UBA6967 | reverse complement strand
TTGATTGCAGCAACAGCTCTTTTTGACCTTGCACTTTCGTTTCGCCGCCCCTTCGTCGTTTAATCCCTTCTGATCATGCTTACAGCGGTTTCACCATCCCCATGGACTATCCGCAGTGAGCTGGTTGATCGGGTTCGTGTCTTTCATCCAGGACTATCTTCCTCGCCTGGATTACGCCAACACTGTGGGTCATTGTTGCATCGTACCCATTGGCTTCTCAGTCACCGTATCAATGCGGTGTCCTCCACAGTAGTTATTCGATTTCACCCTCACCTGCGAGGTGAAATCACGCTTCTTCTTGAGCGTTGCTTCATTGAACCTGTTGTCGATTCAGGCCTTGAACAGGCTTTGGCTGCAGAAACACGCGTTACAGATATTACTCATAGTTCTTCTTTTCAAGAGGCCCTTCGCAGTGGAGCGATTTTCGGTTCTGTTCTTCTTATTGATTCCATTGTAGCCATCCCCCCTTTGGCTCTTGGCTTGGTGGCCACCATGCTGAGCTGGTGGCTTTTGCGTGAATTGGTTGTACAAGTGGAAGAGCGTCTTAATGGCGAGGTTGATACCAGACACTTGTTACCTTCTGCTTCGGTTGAGGTTGCGCTTTCAGCAACGTTGATTGGTTCAGGTTTGGCGCATGAATTCCTTGTTGACGGACTTTTAGGAAGCTCCACGTCGGCCCTTCAGTCGATCAGTGAAAACACTGATGGATCCAGCTCTGAGTTTTTTGTGTTTTTGGAGCGTATTAAGACTTCAGTAATGCTTAGATCTATAGATTCTAAACCAGAGGAAACTAGCTTGCGTCCAATTGGTGATGTTCAAGTTGGTCAACGCTATCGATTGATTCATGAGGATCACGTTTATTTGCCTTCCAGGGTTGTTCAAGGAGAGTTTGTAGTGGCGAACAGTCTCAGCGATGGCTCTTCCCTCCCGTTCCGTGTGATCCCTGGTGATTGTCTTGCCTTTGGGGCGTTTGTACTGTCCGGCGACGGTATTTGTGAAGTGGTTCAGCCTTTTTCTGAGATTGCCGCTTTTCAGATTGAGGACACTCTTCTTGAGGAGGCGTCATTAAGTGGTTTCGAGCAGCGTTTGTCGTCGTTGTACGACATTCTCTTTCCGCCTGTGCAGCTTGGATTTGGAGTTTGGTCCCTACTGAATGGCCTCACAGAACGTGCTATCGGTTTGCTGGCTTTTAATCCGGCTAAAGATTCTGCACGTGCCTCATTGTCTTCTGCAGAGTCTGCTTTGGTGGACATGGAACTCAATAATGTGCATATTTCTGATTCTCGCGTTTTGGACACACTGATCGATGTGAGTCATGTTTTAGTCAGTGTTGATGCCATGCGACATCTTGGCTCTTATTCATATGAACAGAATTTGTCAAAGGATGCATCTGTTTTTGGTTGTGACCTGCTTCAAATCCTCTGGGCCATCGTTTCCGATCTGGGTGCAGATCCAAATTTTGTTTTTTGGGGGATTTTGAGTGATGTTCCAGACAATCATCCAACACTCCAATCTCTTGAGGTAAACATCGGTGAATCAGATCAAGGTCTTTATCGCGTTATTCTTGAAGGTCAGTCCGAGGTTTTGATCCGTTTTGAGGAAAAGGACGATTCCATTCATGCTCTTTTTTCTACGGAAGAGACTTCTCTCGGTGGACTCACCATTTTCTGGCGACCATCTCCAGAGTTTGAATCGGTGATGTCCCAGCTTTGTGAACTTGGCGTTGCAGTTAGTACGGTTGGTTCTCATTCTGGGCGAACAAGGGAACCACAAGATCGTAAATCCAAGTTGCATGAATTTCAAAAAAATGGATCTAAAGTTGCTTACTTAGGTGATGTCGTTGACGATATTGCTGCTATGGCGGCAGCTGATGTGGCGATTGGTCTTTCAGAGGATGAGCAGGGCTTCATCTCTAAAACCGTCTGCGACGTTATCCTCGGCGGAGATATTCTTTGGCTGTCTCGTATTATTGTTTTGAGCCATAATTATGTGCAAGCCAATCGCTTTAACACGAATTTGATTGTTGGTTCATCACTTCTGCTTGCCGCAGCTTCTTGTGTTGCCGCCTTCTCCCCTCTCCAAACGATTCTCCTGTTTAATGCAGCGCCAGTTATTGCAGAAATCAATACACTGCGATCTCTGACTCTCTCCTCCTCAAGAATCTAATCGCTATCGCTTGGCCTGGAAAATAGATCACTAGCTGAATATTGCTAATGAAGCAATATATAGATGCCAAGGGCGATAAATAATGCTCCGCTAATGTAAGAGAGCCGTTTTTGGCATAGGCGGTTCTTCAAATATTTCCCGGAAGATACTGCCATGATCGCTAGGAGAATGTTGGCTGCTACTGCGCCCGAAAAAATGCTTTCTGCAGATATGTTCGGTCCAGCGGCTAAAGCAAGAAGCGCAAGCTGAGTGCGATCTCCAAACTCGGCTAAAAATGTTGTCGTAAAAGAGTTGCGAATGATCGTATTTGCAGGCAGTGCTAACCCTCCTGATTGAAATGTGTTTTTAACCTTTCCTTCGTCGGTAAAAGCGCATAGACTTGATTCTATTCTTCTTGCTTCAACAAATGCGTTGACTCCGAACAGGAGAAATGCCACTCCCGAGATGATTTGAATGGTGTCGATTGATATGATAGATTTCATCCACACCCCAGCCGCAATCCACAGTCCTGCGCCGATTGTTAGGGCCGACACGCTTCCTGTGAAAACCCAGCGAGCCTTATGTCTTGCTGCCAGAAGAAGAGTGGTTAAGAATGATTTATCTCCGAAGCCCGCGATGGCGACCGTGGCGAATGCAGTAGTGAAACCTGCCACGAATTGAAGCACATTTAAATATAAGCTATATGAGCCGTCTCTTTCCTGTTGCTCGCGTCAGTGCATGAGGATATGTCTCTAGCCATTTGTGGGTTTCTTGACAAGCCAGGTTGTGCGCTGTCCGGCGCGATTGATTCGTTCAAACTCCAGGCCCATTCTGTGAAATCCACGCTGACCACTGGATAATTGCGTCGTCTGCGGCAAACGCCTTATATCAAGAAGTGAGCAGATTTCGTGACCTGTGAGTTCGATTTGCGTTGTTTCGAGCAAATCAAGAACCTCAATCCTCTCCCTCAACAAACGTAGTTTCGAATACTTCCTGACGTCGTCTTCGATTCGTGGCTCTGTGCCTGTTTCGGTTGTTACAAGTTCGTGGTGCGTTGAGTTGGTTTCCACTGTGACCACCTCTGCGACCAGGGGGTCTTTCGGATTGGCCCGTCCCAGGTGGTCATAGATGCGTCCCGTTTCTTCTTGTCGAATCCAGGTGCGCATGCCTCGTCGGATCGGCTCAATACTGAGTTCGCGCATCACCAGCAGCAGGTCAACCCGAGACAGCCCGAGGTCAGACTCCAGACTGCCCAGACTGACTGCTTGTTGTGAGCTCATGCTGGGAACTTATACAAGCTCTTTTTACACGTTGTTCCCGTTGAGTTGTCAATTGTCTTCGGCTCAAAAAAAATGTGTGTGAAGCAGGTTTGCTCCACACACGCGTTAAACGCTTGAGTCGATTTAAGGCTCCACAGAGATGCTGATCAGACAGCAACTGGCTGTTCGATGATGCCGGTGGGCACTTCGGCAAACATCACCGAGGAGAGATAGCGCTCGGCCAGGTCGGGCAGCACTACCACGATGGTCTTTCCGGCGTACTCATCCTTCTCCGCCAGACGAATGGCGGCAGCGGCGGCGGCACCACAGGAGATGCCTACCAGTAGACCTTCCTCTTTGGCCAGACGCAGGGCCATCTCAACGGATTCCTC
>DJYX01000191.1 GCA_002450295.1 Deltaproteobacteria bacterium UBA6967 | reverse complement strand
ACGATTGTCACGCAACCGTCGAGCTTTTGCCCTGCTGAGGCAATCTGGATCCTCATCGAAGCGGAGAACAAGTTGTCTTCTACACAGATCATTTTCAAATTACTGGAGCGAGCCATGAGGCGGATCAACAATTCACCGACATCGTCTCTCAATTGACATCCCACCATTCCGATTTCATTCACGTCATCTGGGAGACTGGACAGCAACGCTTGAGCTCCGCCGGTTTCAATACCTGGATTGTAGCTGACACTGAAAGAATTCAATGGTAAGTCACCTTGGTGCTGAATCGAAGTCAAAGCGTTTGCCAACAACTGCGCATCAGAAATATCTAGATTAGCGCTGCGAAGATGCAGATTAAACGCCTCGCCAGTAGCAGATTCCTTTTCCAGTCGCTCTGCAGTGGAGAGACAAACAGGCTTATGGGTTTGACGCAACGCCTGAATCAATGGGTACAATGGACTTTGGGGAATGTTTTGAAGCTCATCAGCCGAGACCTTCTGCTGAGATGATAAGGCACAGACCCCGATCAAAAGCCCCAATGAATGAAACAGCTTACGTCGAATAAGGTTCATATTTTTCCTCAGGTTTGATCTCACTCAAGTTCTGCAGGAATTGAAAATCTCAGACTGTCAATTCTTTCAACAACCTTTGATTGCCGTTCTTCCATTGGGCATGACAGTATTACAGAAACGGGCCCCATAAAGATTTGCACCATATAGATCCGCATCGTAAAGATTCGTTGCATATAGATTGGCACGACTGAGATTAGCCCCAACGAGGTTCGCGTCACTGAGATCAGCAAACATCAGAGCTGCACCTCGGAGATTAGCTCCCTGCAAGTTTGCATCGCTGAGGTCTGCTCCTCTCAGATTCATGCCGATCAGGTTTGCCTGGGAGAGATCACAATCCGAGCACTCGTTTGTCCTCAATAATTGATCCAAGTCATCACGGTCGAAGGCGAAAATCTGGAATGAACAGATCCAAAAAACCAGAATTACAGAGAGAAGATTTCGCAAAAACCGAGTCCTCATTGATTTCTCCATTGACTGTAGTTGTGCAAGGTTGACCACTCATCATTGATGATTCAAAAGCATTCTACAATTTTTTACAGAATCCAATATTTTTTCGAAAAATTTTAAGAATTGCTTGCCCAGTAGAGTCTCCCTAGAGCTCAGACTTTAGAACAACTGAGCCTTTGGGTGTGTTCAAGTGAAAGCATAGCTCAGGGTTGCCCTGGGTGATGTTGACCTCTGGCGGAGCACCCAATCTCTGAAGAATATTCTCGATGCTGGAGGGGCGGGGATGCGTAACTTCCAGATGTATCAACTGAACAGGACTCGGGGTGAGCCGATGGGCAGGATTTCTTCCACCTGGCCACTGAATCAGCACAGGCAAGAGGCCACCTTCAGCCAAACCACCATCTTTGGGAACAGTAATCTGCCATTCCAAGTCACCACGGGACATGGTGATTACCTCGCCAGGATCGTAACCACTGTTCTTTCTGGCTTCATGGATATCTTCCACTTGCAGTACCCAACAAAGGGGATGAACTCCTTGACTAAGCCGGAGTTTTGTCTTGGGATCATCCATTGAAAACCACCTTGTCCGTTGCGGTAATCCAGCTGGGTTTGCAGCAATCACTTCAAGGTAGAAATCCGCTTGGAGTCGAAGGAGCCGATTGTGTGTGCCCATCACAGGATGCGCTCCTCCAACATCAAAAGGCACCCCAAAGTCTGATTCCAGAGCTTGGGTTGCAGAACTCAGATCCTCCGCACCAAGCACCAAGTGATCAATTTGTGAAGTCATGATTTCCAAGGGACTTTGAAACTAAAGCAGGTGGAGTTTTGGTTTATTCCCGCTTGAATTCGATGCTGAGAACTTTTTCGTAGATCTTGATGATCGCACTCTTGGGCTCATCTCCTAGCCCATCAGCAATTGCATTCTGGTAGCTACTGATCATCGCATTCATTAGTGGTGTTAGGGCCTGCTTTTCAGTGGCTACTTTCTGCATGTTCAGAATGTCTTTGTAAGCGCCAGCCAACGGGAAATCTCCCTCAAATTCTCTGGCCAGCATCCGTGGGATGAAGTGATCTCCTGCAAAACTGCGCGAACTCGCTGAGTTGACTACCTGTTCCAGAGCATCAATAGATATTCCTGCTGCCACACCTAATGGGAGAATCTCACACAGAGCAACAATGTTGATGTTGTAAATGATATTGTTGACCGCTTTCATCAACTGTCCAGAACCCACCTCCCCACAATAGATAATGTTCTTTCCGAGTAATTCGAGAAGCGGAGACACTTGCTCAAATAGAGTCTGAGATCCCCCAAACATCAGCGTCAGTTTTCCCTCCCGGGCTCTGGCAGGCAATCCCGAGACTGGGCAATCAGCATATTGGATTGCTTTGTGGGCAAGCTGACCATGGAACTGGAGAGACTCACTTCGTTCGAGAGTCGAAGTGTCGATGATGGAGATCTGTGCCTTGACGTTGTCAACCAATCCCTTCGGTCCGAACAGGACTTCATCCACTTCTTTTGCGGATGGTAAGCACAAGAAGACAAGAGAGCAGTTCTGCGCAATTTCACTGAGACTCTGGCAGCAAATAGCGTTGGTGTCAGCAAATCTAGCCATTGCAGAAGCAGACTGATCATGAACATAAAGTTGGTGACCAGCATTGGTGAGATTGGACGCCATCCCACTGCCCATCTGTCCAAGTCCAACAAAGCCGATTTTTGGGTGAGTCACTTCAAGCGCCCTAACTTATTAGATTCATTGAGATGATTGGGGTGAAAGCACCATACAGAATACCTTCTGTCATAGAAGTCAGCCTTCTAGTTATTGATCAACACATAGCGCCCAAGTGCCTTCCCTTCCCGTAGCTCCTGGATTGCCTGAGGGGCCTCTCTCAGGGGTCTCCTAACCAGTGGCACAGGTTTCACCTTTCCTTCCCGAATGAGCTGTAGTAGCTCGACAAGATCTTGTTGCGTTCCTACGTAGGATCCAAGGATGTTGTTCACCTTGAGAGGAAACAAGGAAGTAGAGAGTTGTGCAGCACCTCCGTACAAGCCGACCAACACCAAACTGGCTCCCTTAGCCATGACACCAAAGGCAAACTCCACGGTTGCTGGGGCGCCCACGAAATCGATAACTGCATTCGGTCCACCATTGGTCAGTGAAATAAATTCTTCTTTTGCAGAGGGATCAGAGTTGTCGAGGACCATATCGGCACCAGCTTCAAGCGCTGCCGCTCGTTTGGCCGGATCAATCTCAGCCACAATGATCTTGGCTTTGACGACTGCCTTAGCCATTCCAATTCCAGCAAGACCAACTCCGCCGGCACCGACAATCAGGAGGGATTCATCAGAACGGAGATGTCTTACTTTCTTCAAGGCGCTGTAAGCCGTGATTCCAGAGCAGGCTGCCGTGGCGGCAACAGCTTCGTCGACACCGTCGTATGGAACTAGGTACTTTGGATGAGGCACGATCAGGTATTCCGCATAACCGCCATTCCTGCGGGTTCCGATTGTAATTGGGTTCATGCAGATCAACTCCTGATCCCGCCTACAGACATCACATTGACCACATCCAATCCACGGATAAGCGATCCGCTTCTCACCAATGGAAACTCCTGTTGCTCCAGGTCCCAACCCAGCGACCTCCCCAAGTGGCTCATGTCCCAGGGTGAAGGGTAACTTGAGTCCACGATCTTCCAGGGTCACTTTTTTTCCACCACCCAGGTCGAAGAATCCATCCCAGATGTGAATATCCGAGTGGCAAACCCCACAAGCAGTGACCTTCAGCAGCACCTCGGTGCCCTTTGGTTTGGGAATCTCCAAATCTCTTTCTTCAAGGGGCTGACCCCACTGGGTGATTTGGTAGGCTTTCATGTGTGATCTCCGGTAGATGATGTGGAAACTTCCTTGATTCCTCGGGTCTTGATATCATGCTCCTCAAAAAAGTGGGGGAGCACTCAAGTTAGCTGGGACTCGGCTGAGATTCAGGTAACTGCTGCGGAAGCATTAACACCGCAAATAAGATGACCAAGGCCGATGCAGCGAGGATGTAGAACAGCATATCAAAGCCCCAGTTGTGGTGCACCCAGGCAATCAGGGGTACCACCGTCGCCCAGACGATGAAACTCACGATGTAACGCGCTCCATAAACAGATGCCCGTAGCTCCGACTTAGCCATTTTTCCAATCATGTAGTCATTAATCGGAATCTGCCCAAAAGCCCCCAACATGAAGCCAACCGAGACGGCAAGAGCGCCCAGATCCACCAACCCGGGCATCAAGGTAAAGAAGACAACTTGAACGCAGGCAACTGCAATAAAAACCTTTCGCGGACCATGGGTGTCCAGCATCTTCCCCACGACAAGCTGTGAAAAGGAAGCCACCGCAAAGACCATGAAGGTCAGCCAACCAAGCATCGTGGCGGTGGAGGCAATTCCTCCGAGCCGTTCCTCAAAGACCTTGGGGAGCGCGAAGGTGATCCCTTGAAAGACAATCCCCGCAACAGCAGTGGTGAAGAAGATGATCCCAGTCACCCGAATCAGCATCGCTCTCCACTCATCGGAGCTGATTTGCTGTGTGTTCTTTGATGAGGGCTTGGCCACCGAAGCGGTCACCGCGTTCTTTAAGGGTAATCTTTCCCAGTAGCTGACGAGATAGGCCAGCCCAAACAAGAGTGAAATCAGCCCCGGTAGCCAAAAGGCGGTGCGCCAGCCTGTCTGGTCAATCAGAAAACCTGTAAGGAGTGCCGCACAGCCAACTCCCATATTGCCCCAGACCCCATTGAAGGCGATGTCCCGTCCCATTTGCTGCCCCCCACGGGCGATCATTGCCAAGCCCACGGGATGATAAATAGCGGCAAACATTCCAATGACAAACAGGCCAATTGCCATCTGAGTTGGATTCTGAGCAAAGGAGGTCCCAATTGCAGCCAGCCCAATTCCCACAAAAAACACTCCCATCACTCCTTCTCGACTCCAACGGTCTGCCAGCCAGCCTGCGGGTAAGGAAAATACCCCGAAAGCAATCAGCCCCGGAGTTGCGTATGGAATCAGTTCGGAATACCCCAACTCCCACTCCTTGGAGAGCGCCAGCGCAGCCACAGTCGCGAAGATCAACATGAAGAGATGATCCAGAAAGTGCCCCACGTTGAGAAAGAAGAAGTGCTTACGGTCTTCCATGGTTGATGAATCAGGCGAAAGAGAGATCGGTGGCTGCTGGCTTACAAGGACTGCTCAATCCAGCAGTGATGCTGAATAGAGTTAGTTCATTTTTTCAAAAAAAGCATTAGGCATCTTGCGGCAGAAAATAGTAGAGAAACAGTGCACAGGGTCCTCCAACCTTCTTTTTGAGGAAGTACAGAATTAGAGAACAATGATTATCAGGACAGTACCTTTGATTTGACAGAGGGAGTTGTGGGCAAAACCTTGGCTGAAATTCAGTTCAACTCGTCTCTGCAGAATCAAAATTTTTGAGGAAGTCCGCGTGCTGAATTTATGAAAATGGTTGGATTCGTAAATGCTCTGTAGGTTTTTGAAAGCTCAAGATATGCTGGAGCTGTTTAGTGTTTGATCCGTAGCCCATCATTCTGTGCAT
>DJYX01000113.1 GCA_002450295.1 Deltaproteobacteria bacterium UBA6967 | reverse complement strand
ATTCATCTGGCACTTTCTTATGATGAAGAGATTGGGTGCTTGGGCGCACCGCGTCTAATCGAACAAATCAAAGAACGTATACCCAAGCCAGCAGCAGTGATCGTCGGAGAGCCCTCAATGATGGAAACTGTTACCGCTCACAAAGGTCTCAGCGCTTTCCGAACGGTTGTGACTGGTTACGAAGCACATTCCAGTCAAACACACCGCGGAGTCAGTGCAGTGATGAATGCAGCCAAGTTGATCAACTGGCTTTCAGAGCGGGAGTCGCATTTTAAGAGTTCCACTCCAACCAACAATGGTTTTTTCCCTCACCACACTACTGTCCACGCAGGAGTGATACACGGTGGAACAGCTTTAAACATTATTTCTAGAAAATGTGAATTTTTATGGGATGTTCGAACCATTCCTGGTGGGCCCGCAGCAAATGTTCACAACGAATTTCAGGAATATTGTGACGATATTCTTCTTCCAACCATGCGTTCGGTCTACAAGGGAGCTGACATCCAAACAACCGCATTAGCTGACGTGCCACCAATGAAAGAGATATTGGATAACCCTGCACTTAAACTAGCTCAGGATTTAACAGGAAATACTGTTCGATCAAGAGTAGCTTATGTAGCTGAGGCTGGTCAATTTCAGGAAGCAGGATTTCCTACAGTCATTTGTGGTCCCGGATCGATTGATCAGGCTCATCAACCAAATGAGTTCATCTCTATTGATCAGATGGAACAAGGGGAGAAATTCCTGAGAAAATTGATCCAGCATCTGTCCTAACTACTGAAACTAATTGAGCAAAGAAATACTGGGCAACTTGCTTGTCAATTCTAGAGAGCATGATTCGATCACGCACCAATCTAAAGACCATTGCCAAAGCTCTGGGGCTTTCGGTAACAACGGTCTCCAGGGCACTCAAAGATGGACCAGAGGTGCGCCCCGAAACCATCCAGCGCGTGAAATCAGCTGCAGAAAAATTGGGGTATGTCCCCAACCAGGGAGGATTGATTCTTAGAACTGGGCGCAGCTACACCATCGCTTTAATTTTATCCCCAGAACCACAGAGTGCCTTCCCAGCCATGGGCTTCATGTTCTATTGCCAAGGGATTCTCCGCTCGCTACAGGACAGCCCATACACCCTGACGATTCAGCCAAGACTTGAAGAAGAAGATCTGCTTAAGCCAATCAAGCGCATTGTCGAGGGCCAATTAGCTGACGGTGTGATCATTGGTCAAACACGAAATGATGATTCACGCGTTCGCTACCTACAACAACAACAATTTCCGTTTGTCACTTTCGGCCGAACAAAACTTCCTGAGCCCCATGCTTTCTATGATGTCCGACATGAATGGATTACGGAAAATTCTGTTCACAGGCTATCCAAGCTGGGTCACCAAAGAATTGGAATGATCAATCCACCAGAAGTGTTAAATTATTCCGGACATCGGCTTGATGGCTTTATAAGAGGATTGGAGAGTTGTGGATTGTGCTTCCAGGCGGAATTGCAGGTAAGTACTGCTTTATCTTTCGAGGCTGGAAGAAAAGTTCTGCAGCAATTCATAGAACTTCCCAATCCCCCAACTGCGATTGTCTCTCCCGGTGTATCGACTACGCTGGGGATTTTAACCGAGATGAATTCGGCAAATCTTATCTTAGGGAAAGATCTAGATTTGATCGCGTTCGAAGGAACAAATTACTTGGAGTTCAACACTCCACGAATCAATGCCTATCACTCTTCCTTGGAGGCGGCGGGTCAACAGTTGTGTAAATTATTACTCAGGAGAATAGAAGGGGAATCTGCTGAAAAATTACAAATGCTTCAAGAGCCAGAGTTTATGAATCGGCAAGGAAATTAGGGTGGGAAGAACATTCGAGATGGTTTTCTACAATTGGTAAAATTGAACAAGATCTCCTCGCAATCAAAAATGTAATTTTGAAAGCGAGAAGTTTTTAATCATGAGATTGCCCCTCGGATGGCAGAATAGACCTCATCCAAACCGAGCATCCCGTTGACACTACGCAAGATGCCCTGATTGCCGTAGTAGTCAATGAGCGGAGCTGTTTGAGCATGGTAGGTATTCAGACGCTCACGAATCGTATCTTCATTGTCATCTGGACGCTGAATTAGATCTTCCCCAGTGACGTCGTCTTTCCCCTCAACCTGTGGGGGATTAAACTTGATATGGTAGCTTCGACCGCTTGGCTTGTGAATCCGACGACCTGTCACACGCTCGACCAGCAGTTCATCATCAACTTCCAGTTGAATGACGTAGTCAATATTTTGCCCTGCCTCCTGTAACATTTCGTCCAATTTCTCTGCCTGGGTCACGTTTCTTGGAAATCCATCTAGCAAGTACCCACCAGCACAATCTTCCTGCTGAATTCTCTCCTCAATAATGGACACAACAATTTCATCTGAAACAAGCTTACCTGCATCCATCGCAGCCTTAGCTCGATTGCCAACCTCAGAGCCTGCAGCAACAGCTGCACGAAGCATGTCCCCCGTTGATAGTTGCACCATCCCGTAGTCCTGCATCAGATTTTGTGCTTGGGTACCCTTGCCTGAGCCAGGTGGCCCCAAAAGAATCATTCTCATTTCATCTCCTTTCAGTTTTCTGCAGTCAATTTAGGCGTGAAAGAGGTTGATGCAGGTATTGCCTTCCTCCTTCATGGTATCGGGCCACTCCTTGGCCACTGCCGTATAATTTATATTTGTAGATTACGAGACCATCTAATCCCACAGGACCACGAGCGTGAGTTTTACAAGTACTGACCCCTACTTCTGCACCGAAGCCATATCGAAAACCATCAGCAAACCTAGTCGAGGCATTCCAAAAAACATTAGCTGCATCCACTTGATCCATAAATTTTTCTGCAATCGACCTATCCTCTGTAATGATCGAATCTGTGTGGCCGGAGCCATATTTGTTGATGTGTCCAATTGCTTCCTCATGGGAGGAGACCAGACGGACTGACAAAATCAGATCTGTGTATTCTGTTGACCAGTCCTGTTCAGATGCGTGAACCAATCTGTCTAATTTACTACTGAATTTTTTCATGATCGCTAAACAGACCCGTAGCTCGACTCCAGCTTCCAATAAGTTAGTGAGCATCTGCCTGATTTCACTTTCTGGGATTTGATCATGAATCAATAAGGTCTCCATGGCATTACAGACCGCTGGGTATTCTGTCTTGGCATCAATAATAATTTCCATTGCTTTGCTTATGATTGCAGATCGATCCCAGTAGACGTGACAAATACCATCCGCATGAGCAAGCACTGGAACTCTTGAATGTTGTTGGATGTGCTGTACAAGAGCGTTACTACCTCTTGGGATGATCAGATCAAGGCAATCATTCTGCTGTACAATCTCGCTGACAGCCTCACGACTTTGTAATAAATTCACAGTGCCAGCCGGCAGATCAGTAAACTCATCCAGAACCTGATCGAGAATGCCGAACAAACACGCATTTGATTCAGAAGCTTCCTTACCACCTTTAAGAATGACAGCGTTTCCAGATTTCAGAGTCAATGCTGAGATTTGTACTACCACCTCAGGCCGTGATTCAAAAATCACCAGCAGCACTCCGATGGGACAAGATACTCGATGCAAATCCAGCCCTTCATCGAGCCTAGTCGCCAGTTGAACTTGGCCTACTGGATCAGGAAGAGCAGCAACACTCTCAAAATTTTTTGCCATTTGCTCAATTTTTCCAGCGTTCAGTTTGAGACGTTGGATAGAACTGTCGCTCAGCTCTCCCTGAATTTTCAATCTGTCCGCAGACTCCAAGTCTTTTTTATTGGCCGCTAGAATGAGCTCAGTATTTTCCCGAATCTTTTTAGCAAATGCCAAAAGTACTTCATTTTTTCGTTCAGTTGAAAGATTAGCTAGTTGCCTCGATGCGCTTCTAGCCTGTTCCGCAAGCTGTCTTAGAGTTATTGTCATTTGGGTTTGGAAAATGCTTTGTTTCGCTCGCTTGGTTTCGGTAGAATCAATTTTTTCATGGTTGTGATTCGTTTTACAGAGATCCTTCTATAATTACAAGAAACGCTTCATACAAGAACAGTATGCGGATTGCCTTTTCACTTGTAAAAGATCTAACGATTTTGGCTGGCTTTATCTGCAGTTTAGGAACTTTGAACGGATGTTTGCACGTTCAATTAGCGCCGCAGGATCCCGCATATGCTGAATGGGAAGCTTTACTAATCGATCCAAGCAACGAGTTGGGATACCTCCGTTTGGCATCGTACTACCACTCAACCGGGCAACTTCTTGAAGCAGAACAAGTTTATGAAGCAGGGTTAAAAAACATTCCTACCTCTGAGCGACTAGCCTCCTCGTTGGGGCGTCTATATTTAAGTTCTGGACAAAATACAGCAGCATTAGATTATTACAGCGAAGAACGACTTCAATCCTGTAATTGTGCAAGTCTCTACTTAGATCGAGCCCAACTTCGAGCCCAAGCTGGAGAAAATCAAGCTGCACTGAATGACCTCTCAAAAGCACTTCAACTGAATCCTGAACTTCCAGAAGCCTGGTTCTGGAAAGGAATGCTCCACAGTCGCCAAAACCAGACAACCGAAGCGCTGGCGGCTTTCAAAACTGCAGCGAACTTTAACACCCAACAAGCTGCAGTCTGGCAGCAAATCGCAATTCTACAAAAACAAGCTGGAGAACTTCATTCCGCCGTCGAAGCCATCAAAAAGGCGCTCAGGCTGGAGCCCGAAGACTATAATCTTCTCCAGATGTATGCCTCCCTTTTAGAAGAATTGCTTGATCAAGGTGATCAGAGTGTGATGAAAGACCTCAGTCAGACTCTCCTAGTGATGAACGACCGATTCCCGAAAGACTCCTGGACACTTGCTCATCTTGGCACAGTCATCTGGCAAAGTGGCAATGAAGATGAAGGTCGCCGACTACTCCAATCCGCATTGGCCCTCAGATCCGATTACACATGGGCTCAATTGCGCCTCGCGCAACTTTATCTTGTTTCTAAACGCTGGGAAGACGCTAGCTTTTGGCTTCAAGAAGGCTTGAGAACCAATCCAGAAAATCGTTGGGCTTTGCAACAACTCGCTGAATGCTACGAACGATTAAATCGCTCAAGAGAGGCCATTCAATTGATGGAATCGTGGATGCAGAATCCCGAGAGGACTTCATTCGCACTGCACCAAACTTTGGGGATGCTTTACCTCAACGAATTGGAATTTGAGTCTTACGAAAAGCATCAATTGAAAGGGCTCGAACGATATCCAAACCATTCTGAGATCTATCAAGAACTAGCGACATTTTACCAAGGAATTCAAAGACCACTAGAAGCTCACAAGCTCTTGTTGAGACTTCTATCTAAACAACCTGAGAACGAAAATTTGATTCTTCAGGTTGTCTCGCTCGAACAAAAGATTGGGCTCAACAATCAGGCTAAGCAGAGAATTCTTGATACTCTTGAAGGTAATGTCCCATCTGAAAAAATGTGGCAATTCTGGATTGAATTACAGTTAGCCCAGGAAGCCTCAAAAGATATTTCAGCCGATTTGATAGAGATGCTGGGCCAGTTTCCTGAATCAGAATGGGCAGGAGTCAAGTTGGCTGAGATTTTCCTTCACGATGAAAAATATGCAGATGCAGAAAAAGTCATTGAGAAAGCCATGGAGGAATCACCGGAATCTGCTTCACTCAAAATTCTCTTAGGTAGATTGTTGGAAATTCAAGGCAAATGGACCGAAGCACTAACTGCATTCAGTTCTATAGAAAAAGATCTTGGAGGAGTTCCACTACTGAACCACCAAGCTCTTGCTTACCGAAAACTGGGCAAACCTCATATTTCTTTAAAATTAGTAGAATATTCTTTGCTCAACCACGACTGGGATCTTTGGACCTGGTATCAATTTTTACTTTTGCAGCCCCCAATGGAATTGGAACTGTGGCTTGGACCTCAGAAAGATGCGATTCTGCAAACACTTGAATCAACGATGTCTTTGCAGTTCGGCCGGGCTCGCCAACAACTTACAAATGCTTCATTACCCCCTATTCAAAAGGAAATTTTACGCAGGCTAGCGCATCAAATGCGTACAGGAGAGACTCTCCCAAGTCAGGAAATTGAGCTCAAAGAGGTTTTCACTCAACCAATCTGGGTTCGCTTTCAACTGGCAATGGAAGCAGAATCTAATCGTAGCCTGGTCCGTAGCGAGACAATATATCGAAGCATCTTGGACGAAGTACCTGACCATCCTTGGATACACGCCCGCTTAGGCAGTGTTTATGCGGATCTAGATCAACTCGAGCGCAGTCAACAGCATCATGCTCGTTTTTTGAAGATTTATCCGAACGCTGTCTGGGGTAACTTTCGATTAGCGGTCTTAAAAACACTACAACAAGAAGAACCAGAGGCGATCCGTCTTTACCAACAAGTATTGAGTCTCCAACCTGATCATGCCGCAAGTTTAAATAATCTAGCTTGGACGTTCTTGACCAGTGGAGATCCTAAACTTCGAAATACTTCCGAAGCATTGAGCATGGCTCAAAAAGCCGTCAGACTTCAGGCATCTGTGGATCATCTAGATACTCTTGCTGAAGCCTACTTCCAGTCTGGCCAACCCATTGAAGCGATTCAGACAATTCGGCGAGCTATCTTAATTACTCCCCTTGATTCAGATCGTTACCCCTATCTCCTAAAGCAATTCAATCGTTTCCGCCAAGGAGACACTGATTCAGCGCCACCCAGCTTAAGCTCTGCCTCTTGAACCTTCATCATCAGGCTATGCAGCTTCTGAAACAATCAATGAACCGACAGCAATTTAGTTCCAGACGAGGAATGGCATTATTGTTGACTTTGGTCATTCTAATGCTCCTCTCAATTTTCATGGTTGAGTTTTCATTTCAAACAACCTTGGAAACCCGTGGAATCAGGAATTTTCAAGCATCATTTCAAGCAAGAAATGCTGTAAAATCAATGTTAAAGGCTGTTCTCGAGGGCCTGCAAACAAGAGATGAAATAACTTTCTTCCGTCAGGATCTCCAATTTCTACAAGAATTGAACGCATTGGCTGGAATTGAAAACGCTTCTATTTTGAATCCTCCGCCACCAACGCAACTGCCTCAGGGTATTCTTGAAGACTTCGAGGATATCGTTTTCTACAGCCCTGTCATTCGACCGATTGATCACCTATTCAACCTGAATCGATTACTAAGAGAAGGAACTCCTGTACCAGGTAATGACTATGATCTCCGACTCAGTTCACAATTTTTCCAAATGGTCAGCAACCTTCCAATAACTACTGTAGATGGTGTGCCAGTAGAGGAAGGGATCCCATCCTACCTTGCTGAAGATCAAGTCATGCAGATCTACGGAAATATCTTTGATTGGCTAGACGCAAAAGATGGAGAGATGCCTTACACCACCCCCTATTTAGGGAGTATTGGCGCTGAACAACTCAGCTATCTTGACTACGGCCAAGAAAAGATCGTGAAGAATCGCGGCTTGGATCATCTCGATGAACTTCGGCTGATCATGGGTTTTAGAGAAAGCGGAATTCCTTGGGAAAGTTGGGAGCGCTATTTCACAACTTACCCAGTGGGTAAACCACCCGAAGCAGGAAGCCCAGTAGGAGAAGCCCGTTTGAATGTGAATCTGGCCAATGAGGAAGAGATTATTGAATTTCTGAACCGATTTGATCAGGATCGAATTCCTTCTGAACTTTTTGAGTCCAATACCCAGGAATACGTCATCAATGCGGCAAATATCGCATCGGTCCTTAAGCAGCAGGAAGAAACCACTGGCCCGCTAAACATGATGGTTGATGCTGAATATCGGCAAGCTGGCTCAATTCAATCAGCTCTGGATGCCGACCCAACAACCAATTATCTTCCACGCCAGGCGGAGCAAAAATTCTTCATTCGATTCAGCCAGTGGTACCAAATTCGTTTGAAAGCAGAGATGGACGGTGTCCTCGCATCTGTGGAGGCAATTGTCCAAATCCAAAGAGATGACAAAGGAGAGCCCATTAAAGATGGAATGGTCATTCATCACTTTTCATTAAACTAAAATGCCACTTGGCAAGCCATTACTTGAATTTGAGGAGTTACCATCCACAAATAGCTATCTGCTTGGCAACATCTCTCTTTGTTCACAGCATGGATTAACTGTTTGGACCCATAAACAAACGAGCGGGAGAGGACGAGCGGGGAGAACTTTTATAAGCCCCTCAAACCAGGTTTTGACTTTTTCAGTAGTTATTCACTCCGGAGATTCTGAAGACAGACTTCATCTTTGGGCCCTCTGGAGTGGGTTGGCATTGTTTAGAAGCTTATCTGGAAAAGGGTTACCAAATTTACGTCTGAAGTGGCCCAATGATTTATTAGATGGACGTCGAAAGCTTGCTGGAATCCTAGTTGAACGAGGACCTTGGCATCAGGCGGGATTAAATAGCCTGATTATTGGTATTGGTTTGAATGTGAGTGGCTCAGCTTCTGACTTCCCAACCGAACTCAAAGATAAAGTAACTACTTTACATGCGGCAACTGGGATCGTTTTTTCCCCAAAGGAACTACTTAGAGAAATCCTAGACAATCTACAAATAATTATCAGGGAACTTCGTGCTGATAGTTCTTTGAAACTCCTTGAAGAATGGCAAGTAGCTTCAAACATCATTGGCCAGCTAGTCGGTTGGGACAAGGATTCTCTAATTCAAACAGGGCTGGTTGAAAGACTTGATCCTCGAGGATTCCCTCAAATTCGAGTGGAGAATGGGCAACTTTACACGCACATCGCTGGTGACCTGATTCACTATGACAAGATGTAGCCATGATTTTAGTTGCTGATATCGGAAACACCAAAATCCACATCGCGGCTTTTGAAAAAAGTCAGATGATTGAAGACTGGTATTTGCAGACTCCAAAAAGGACTGCATCTGAAAATTTAGAGTTGGAACTCACTCAGTTCATTCAAGGCCACCAAACTCTTTTTAAAGAACCTCAATTTGAGGGCTGGATTCTCTGTTCAGTGGTACCTTGGATTACCCCT
Organism: Deltaproteobacteria bacterium UBA6967; assembly: GCA_002450295.1. Classification (GTDB taxonomy): domain Bacteria; phylum SAR324; class SAR324; order SAR324; family NAC60-12; genus JCVI-SCAAA005. The sequence goes on along the minus strand of DJYX01000113.1, from coordinate 36,274 downwards.
ATTTTCGGGGAAATGGTCCGAAATTTGATTGGCGTAATACCTACTGTGTTGATGCGAACAAGCCCGCTCCCGATCAGATTAGTACCTGGTGAATCACTGACTATAGGTATCGATAGACTAATCGTAGCTGCTGCAGCCTATGACTTGGTTCGCAGGAGTGTCATCACAGTTGACATTGGCACAGCAACCACAATTGATGCTGTGACCGATCAAGGTCTATTTCTGGGAGGAATTATTCTACCCGGGCCTAGGTTGTGGTTAGATTCTTTGCATATAGGAACGGCAAATCTACCAAAGGCAGAGATTGAACAAATAAAATCTGTCATAGAGACTTCCACGACTGGCTGTATACAGGCTGGGCTTTACAACGGCTATAGACATTTGTTGGAAGGTCTTGTCAAGCAAATGCGGCAAGAGTTGGCTCAGAGTTCACAACATGATTCATCGATTTATTTGACTGGCGGGAGTGCAAAATACTGGTGTGAAGACTTCCCAAACTGGTGCTTTCATCCAGACCTTCTCTTGAGTGGCTTAGCTCAATCGCAAAGATGGTCCAAAGAATTAGGCAAAGTTGGTGACTGTCGTCGGCACGATAACACCCCCAACCTCATAGGCTAAGCCCCAAGACGAAATACCGAACCCAAGCAAGCGACGGAAAAAGGAGCTATGGCAGAAGAACTTGATGGACTGGAGGGGATTGGTGATCTGGACGATGAGTTCGGTGATCAACTCGACAGCTTTATGGACAGCGAAGGCGGCGATGATGGTGAGTTGGATTCATTCTTTGAGGATTTATCTACTATTGACGATCTAGAAGTTCAAGATGACGATCTCAGTGCCGGTGGTGGAGACGCTGATGACTTTGGTAGTGAAGACCTCGAAGATGAATTAGCACCCGCTGCGGCTGCAGCCGCAGGTGCTGGAGCGGCTGCAGCCACCGCTGCATCTGATGATAGTCCTGCACCCAAAGCTGAGAAAAAGAAGAAGAAAAGCTCCGGTGACAAGAAGCCTCTGTTAATTCCGGGTATCATCACAGGTGCTGCAGGTGCTGTGCTCGGAGCAGCGGCTGTTGCAGCTATGTATTTTATGGCTCCTCCACCTCCACCTATGGACATAGAAGAACCAGCACTAGCAATTCTTGAAGAGCCTCCTCCACCTCCTCCACCTGCACCTTTGCTGACTGAAGACGCAACTGCCATCACAGAACCTGTTCCTGCTGCTGAGTCACTGGATGAAATTCAAGAAGTGGAGGAGATTGTCGTGATAGAAGAGCCCCCTCCTCCAACAATGGATGAACTGCCTGTTGCCCCAGTGGTCGAAGCACCTCCTCAGCCTGTCAAGAGGCCACGGACTACAAGATTTTTTGTACAAGTTGCCAATTGTATCTACCAAGAGTGTGTGGATGATTATCGCTATTTGTTGAAGCGAACTGGGTACGCAACTAGAGTAGAGACTGTCAATGAAGTCAACCCAATGACGGAAATTGTCTCTACCAATCTTTATGGCGAAGAGGAAGCGTCGAACCTAGTTAATCGAATCAATAACGAAAACTTGATCACTGGGCAAGCGTACAGGAAACCCTCCAGCAGTTCCTTCCAAATTTCCCTTGGATTGTTCCCGGATCTTACGACAGCCAATCGGGTGAAAGCCCATCTCAATCAAATCTATTCAGCAGAAGTCTTTTTTGAAGCACGACGTTCAGATCAACGAATCCGCAACTACCGTGTCTATGCTGGGGGCTTCAAAACCAAGAACGAAGCGTTAGACTTGCAAAAAATCCTTGAGGAAAAAGATCGGCGCTTTGAGGGTATGTTTGTTGTTGCGATGAGTGAATGAAGCATCCTGCCTTGCTAAAAAAAAGCTTCGGTGTTAATAAATCTATATTTGTTCAACCCTTAGATCTGGAGAATTGGCTATGGCATTGAGTTGGCCACTAGTCTTTGGCATCATGGTTTTCGGCATGATGGTCTGTCCAGGAATCGTCTTCCTGATCCACCTTGCTCGTTTAAAAAGCGAAGACCAAAGCGTCTGAGCTTCCTGGCCCCGATCGGGGCCGTCTAATTCCTTCCCCTTTTTTCCCTCTCAGTTAAAAATCTCTCATGAAAAATTTTAACCTCACAACCTTATCTATTGTCTTCTGGGTCAATCTACTCGTCGCAGCTCCCCTGACAATTGCGCTGGATGGGGCACCAAAATCCTTGGATCCTCGCTTTGCTGTTGATGCGAATGGTATGCGGCTAACTCAAGTTTTGCTATTTGAAACCCTGGTTCAACAAGATGATTCACTTCGCATTGTACCTGGTTTAGCCGAGAGTTGGACACATCCTGACGATACAACCTGGATTCTCAAACTCAAAGCGGGTGTACATTTTCAAGACGGGTCCCAACTAGATGCAGAGGATGTACGCTTCACTTTCGAGCACATTATGGATCCAGAGACCAAATCTCCGTTCCAGTTCCTCTCGAAAAAACTCAAATCTGTTGAAGCAACTGGCGATCGTACGGTCACCTTTCACTTGTTCCAACCTGAAGCAGCTTTTTTTCTAGATATCTTCATTCCGATCTTCTCTAGAAATTCCGACCTTGAAAATGCCAAGCTAATTGGAACGGGTCCCTATCAATTAGTCAGCCAAGATCCAAATGGAATCAGCCTTAAAAGATTTGATGACTACCACGGGACTAAACCGACTATCGAAGAATTAGAACTGAAAATCATCCAAGATGCCAACACTCGGTTTCTGAAGATGCGTAAAGGAGAGATTGATCTCGCGATCAATGTGGTGCCCTTGGATAAACTTCCCCAATTTGAAAGAGGCTCACTCGCGACAGAATATAAGATGATGACCGGACCAGCTCTAAACTATCAGTATCTTGGGCTAAACATGAAATCATCCAAGCTCCAGGATCCAAGAGTTCGCCGGGCCATTGCCCACGGGATCAATCGTCAGGAGTTGATTGAGTTTCTCAAGAAGGGTAGAGCTGTTGCTGCAGATAGTGTCCTGACAAAACAAAATGATTTTTCGGCACCTGGGCTGGTAAGTTATCAACATGATCCTCAAAAAGCCCGTCAACTCCTTAAGGAAGCCGGCATTGAAAACCTCACGCTTGAGTATAAAACCAGCAATAGTCGAGATGCTGTTCAACAGGCCCGAATTCTGCAGAATCAGCTCAAAGAGATTGGTATCAACCTTGAGATCCGTTCCTTTGAATGGGGCACGTTCTTCGGAGATGTAAAGGCAGGAAACTTCGAGTTATTCTCCTTGCGTTGGGTTGGAGTATCGGAACCGGATTTCTACTACTCACTTTTTCATAGTAGTGAGTTACCAGATGTAGGTGGTAGAAATCGTGTTCGCTACAGCAACGCTGAAATTGATAGTTTGCTGGAACAAGGGCGTAGTACTATCGATCCGCAAGAAAGAAAGAAGTACTACAACAAGGTCCAAGAAATTCTTCAGCTGGAGCTGCCTTATATTTCCCTATGGCACAATCAGAACGTCGCTCTGGTCAAGGAGAATATCGATGGCTTCCGATTGCATCCAAGTGGTGGTTTCCAATCTCTCGTATATATCAGCCGTCGTTAACAGTCGGTCCCACAGAATTACCGCTAATGAGAGGAAATCCCAATGAGAAAGAGTATCTTTGCCCGCATGGTCCCCGCTTTTTTGGGTCTGATGTGTCTTGGTCAAAGTGCTCATTCTCAGGGTGAATCTCACAAGGATTTCTTCAATCCTCACATGCTCTGGCAAAGCCCAGGACAATCCTCTATTCAATCCCGCGCTGAAAAAGCCGTTGTCCTCGCAAACCGACTCAACCTCCGCCAATCCCCGAAAAAGCGCGGTAAAGTCATTGGAACACTCAAAGCAGATCAGGTCGTTGAGGTTAAAGATCGACAAGATGACGGGTGGGTTAAAGTCAAAGTCCAAAATGAATTAGGCTGGGTCGCTTCAGAATATCTGCGTTTTGCCAAGGAACAACCCAATTATGAACTTCATGCGGTTGTGAAGGTCCCTAAGCTAAATCTTAGAGCACAAGCTGGAACAAAGTACAAAGTACTGCACACTCTTCGAAAGAACGACAAGCTCCAAGTACATTCTGAAACAGATGAGAGTTGGGTGGAAGTAGAGCTGATTGGCAAACGTATACGAGGGTGGGTAGCTACCGAATATCTGAAAATTCTCTCCCGTGGAAAAGAGGAAGTCTATAATGAAAAAGAAGCGGATTATGCGATAGTCAGCACCCGAACTCTGAATCTCCGCTCTGGGCCCGGCAAAGACTACAAGGTAATTGAGAAACTCCGGAAAGGCATGCATGTTGTCAGCGCTTTTCCAGAAGAAAATGGATGGCGCAAGGTTCAAACCGCAAAAGGAACAACCGGTTGGGTAGCTCGTCGACATCTAAAGTTTTATGAGCCTGCCGATTTTCCGAGCAAAGTTACTAGTGCAACAGAGCGTTTATATACCTCTCCACTTGAAGCCAGCATTCTGAACTTTTTGCGTGAGTCCTACGATAAGAAAACAATGAGTCCCCAAGACAAGTTGAGCATGGTCGTCCAGGATCTAGAGACTGGGGAAAGGTTGGTTTCCATCCGGCCAGAAGTGCAAATCAAAGCTGCTAGTTTAATCAAGGTGCCCGTACTGCAAGCTTACATGCTTCAGCGTTTTCGGGGAGAAATCAAACATAACAAACATCACCAAAAAGCACTCAGCAAAATGATCCGCTTCAGCAGTAATTCTGACACTAACAAGGTCATGCGCTGGATCGGAGGCCCAAAGAAAGTCAACCAGATTTTGGCTGATACTGGACTCTATGACGAAATGAAGGTTGTCGAATACATCCCTCGCTACGGAAAGACCTATCTTAACAAGGTCTCTGCAGAAGACTTGAACCGCTTGATGCTGACGCTCTGGTCTGATCAACCACTGGGGCCAGAATTTAGTAGAGTCGAAAATGAAATGGCAGCTGAGGAAATTCTCTACTTGATGGGCCAACCAAATGGACCACGTGCACGTGATCGACTAAAGGATGGAACCTGCTTTGCTCGCAATAAAAACGTGAAGGTTTGGGACAAAACAGGCTTTGTGAAGGGGATCAATGGGAACATTGGTATCGTACAAATCGACACGCCAGAGGGGCCAAAAAGCTACACAGTGGTGATGGCAATGGAGCGGGCAAACTATAAGAGCATTTCCGGGAACGCTAATGGCTGGTCCTTCAATTTGAGCCAGCACATGCGTCGTATCTCAGAGTTGGTCTACACCTACATGTCGATTCAGTACCATCGCTACAATGAGTGTAAGCAGACAGACAGGCTCGTCTATCATGCATCTCAGGCGTTGGAGCGACCAGAGATCGTCAAGGCATCTCTTTGAGGATTCATGCTCGATCCTGAATTTGTCAAAATTCTGGTCTGCCCCGATAACAGAACCCCAGTTCGAGTAGCATCTGAACAAGAAATCACTGATTTGAATCAGAAGATTGAGGAGGGAGTTCTACAAAATATCGGTGGGCGTAAAGTCAATGGCAAGCTTGATGGAGGATTAATTCGTGAAGCTGGGGACCGGCTATATCCTGTACGAAAAAATATTCCTGTGATGCTTGTCGAGGAAGCGATCCAACTTTGACAAATCGTTTCGTCAGGCTTCCACAATTACATAAGCCAAAAGAAAGGCAATTGCCCAAAAAACCGGAAGGGATTTTAAGGCGGACTGAAACATTTGTTTAAGATAAATCATCGAGTCCTGAAAAGTGAAAACTCTCCTTGGATCTCGATCATAAATCATCAGCCACCAGAAACTAAATGCACCCAATAGCACGGCAATCTCGATTTCATAGTCCCCAAGCATCTTTCCTCACTCTTCCCAATTCTCGATTGTCTCTTCCCTTACTAAGCATCTTGTTGTAATCTGCGTCACATTGAGAAGCGATTAAGTACGCTTTTAGTTGCCACATTATTTTGCTTCTCTTCTTGAAGTTATGCCTCTGTTCCCGTGGCGTCAAGGCAATGTTTCATTTTCGAATATTCCCTAGTCCCTCACAGAAAGTAAGCTCAGCAGATTGAGAAGTCTTTAAAGCTAATTTTTCAGTGGAACCAACATGACACTAAGAACTTTCATTACTATCCTTGTACTTTCTGCATCCTACAGCCCAATTTCGGCCCAGACACTTCAAAACTTTGTGTTTCTCAATGCCGAACTCTCCGTTCAGATGGCTCTTACAGCTGTTCAGGACTGCCAAGAAAAAGGCTACAATGTCTCCGCTGCCGTGATGAATCGAGAGGGCAGGCTAACCGCCTTCGCTCGCAATCCAATGGCTTCACCCATGACCTCGGAAATTGCCCAAGGAAAAGCCTACGCCGCCGCACTTACCCAAGCCTCCACTGCAAATTTGGGAGAAATCGGTGCCTTGGCCTACGCAGATGGAGTAGTTCCAACACAGGGGGGGCTACCCTTCAGTGCAGGCGGACGCTTTCTGGGGGGCATTGGAGTTTCAGGAGCAGATTCTGCTTCTGATGAAGAGTGTGCACAAGCGGGGATTCATGCGGTAGCCGATGATTTGGAATTTGCGGAGTGATAGGGAAACCTTCTAAAGACTTAAAATTATCAATCTAATACTCCAGTCTCAGTTGATTTGACCCCCGCCATAAGCAAGCCCAACTGTTGGCGGGTCGCTTCCTTGCCATCCACTTCCCCAATGATGGAGCCCCGATACATCACGACAATCCGGTCAGAGAGAGCAAGTATTTCATCCAACTCTGAACTGACCAACAGCACAGCCACTCCCTCATCTCGCTTGGCAACAATTTGCTGATGAATGAATTCAATCGAGCCAACATCAATGCCCCGAGTGGGCTGTGCTGCAATGAGCAATTGAATCGGCCGACTCAACTCCCGTGCAATCACCATTTTCTGCTGATTGCCCCCGGACAGACTTCCCCCGGATGTGTATACTGAGGGAGTACGAACATCAAACTTTTCAACCAGTGCTTCTGCATATTCATCGATAGCTTCCTGCAGAACCGTTACGCCATTTGCAAACGGTGGCTTATAGTAAGAATTCAGAACCAGGTTATCTGCCACTGAATATCCTGCGACCATTCCAAAGGCGTGACGGTCTTCCGGTACGTGACATATTCTGCCCTGATCTGTGATTTCTCGGGGATTCTTATTCGTCAGGTCTTCGCCTCCGATCAGTAAGGTCCCCTGATCCAGTTCTCGCAGTCCCGTCAGCACTTCCACTAATTCGGTCTGCCCATTCCCTTGCACACCCGCAACACCAACAATCTCCCCTGAATGAACCTCCAACTCCACATTCCTGAGACAAATTTCACCCAGTTCATCGCGCGCTTCTAAACATTTCACTTGCAGAACTGGCTTCCCGGGCTTGGCTTCCTGTTTATCAACTTGCAGCATGACCTCTCGACCAACCATCATTGCAGCCAATCCAGGCTCAGTTGCTTCACTGGGAGTTGCTTCACCTACAACTTTTCCACGACGCAGAACAGAGATACGATCTGCAATCCTGAGCACTTCCTTCAACTTGTGGGTAATGAAGATAATAGATTTGCCCTGCTTTCGAAGCAAATCCATCACGGAGAAGAGCCCTTCAATTTCTTGAGGAGTCAAAACAGCTGTGGGTTCATCAAGAATCAGAATATCTGCTTCACGGTAAAGCGCCTTGATGATCTCCACGCGCTGACGTATTCCAACCGGCAAATCCTCAACGAGAGCAGTCGGGTCAACTTCCAATTGATAATCCTGAGAAAGCTGCTGAACGCGCTTGGAAACCTTTTCCCGATCCAAAAGGCCTTGACGAACACTCTCACTGCCCAGCATGACATTTTCGACCACCGTCATTACTGGGACCAATTGAAAGTGTTGGTGAACCATCCCGATCCCCAGATCGATCGCATCCCTAGGTGAATGCATTCTGACAGACCGGCCCTTCACCCGAATTTCTCCTGATGAAGGCTGATACAGTCCATAGATGATGTTCATCAAAGTAGACTTGCCTGCCCCGTTTTCTCCCAACAGGGCCAGAATTTCTCCTGAATTTAGGCTTAAATTGACATTCTCGTTGGCCACAACTCCTGGAAAGCATTTACTGATTTGGCGAGCTTCCAGAACTGCTGATTCGCTCACTTGCTTCCCTCCGTATCGTATGGCTTTCCTATGGCCGCTGGTGGACGTACTCGCCCCACAAGACCAGATACTGCAACGATCGTCACTATGTAGGGGAGCATCGAGACAAACTGCCGCGGAATGGTCGTTACCCCAGCCAGTAAAAATTCATTCTGCAGGGCTTGAGTGTAGCCAAATAGTGTTGCGGCACCCAATGCTCCGAAAGGTGTCCAGTTGCCAAAAATCATTGCTGCCAGCGAAATAAATCCTCGTCCTGCGGTCATTCCTTCCTGAAATTGCCCGACTGCCTCCAAAACAAGAAATCCTCCGGCTAGTCCCGCCAGCATTCCACCCAACATTGTGTTGACATAACGTTGCCGATTGACATTGATGCCTTCCGTATCTGCGGCTCGTGGATGCTCCCCAACTGCCCTTGTGCGCAATCCCCAGCGGGTATGGAATATCGCAACATGGACAACGAAGACCAGAACCAACGCTAGGTAAGTGATGGGCGCATTGTTAAATATCACAGGGCCAATTACTGGGATTTCTGAGAGGAGCGGGATTGGAATTGGTGTAAATTTTCCGGAAGAAATTGCATCGCGATCATAGAGATAGGAGGAAAGGCCTGCTGCTAGAATAATGATCACGGTGCCTGAGATGATTTGATCCATGCGGAAACGGATCGAGAAAAGTCCATGCAGCAATCCCATCAGTCCACCCACTCCCAATGCCACAAACACACTGAAGAGTAGGCTTGCGTAAAGTGGCCAATCATTCGTAGATGACTTTGCGACAAATCCCGCAAATGCTCCGGCTAGCATCATTCCCTCGATGCCAATATTGATGATTCCAGAGCGCTCACAAAGGACTCCACTTAATGCCCCTAAAACTAAAGGGATGGCAGCACGGAGAGTGAAGTTCAGAGCACTGATCCCGAAAAACACTCTCATCCATGGATTCTCTCCCAGTGGTGTGATCTCTACTAAAATTGCCATGATCATCATTAGTAGGGCCAAACAAACTGAGATGCGTGCAGTCCTTGACCAGAATGTCATTTCAAGAACCTCCCCAGCTTGTGTTCAATTTTGTAGCATGTTCCTCATCCCCACTGGACCTTAGGCGGAATAGTGCCTTGATGATCAATGGTGCTGCAACAAATGCCAACACCAGTGCCTGTATGACCTGAATAATATCTGCGGCGACACCCGACTCAAACTGCATCTTCGCTGCTCCAGCATCCAAAGCACCAAATAGAAAAGACGCGATGACCACTCCGAATGGGTGTGTTTGACCGAGCAGTGCGACCGTAATTCCATCAAAACCAACCTGACCACCGAACTCTGGGGCAAATTTGTGGTTCAGACCAAGTGTCTCTATTGTGCCTGCCAAGCCTGCAAGTGCTCCAGCAAGTCCCATTGTCAACACAACGGTTTTTTCCACACGAATTCCCGCATATCGGGCTGCCTTTGGATTTTGACCAACAGTTCGAATCTCAAAGCCGATCGTGGTCTTGTAAATCAACCACCAGACAACGACCACACCGATCAATGCGAGAAAAACCCCATAATGGACACGATAGGGGGGGCCAAAAAGCCATGGAATTTGTGCAGATTCAAAGACATCTGGTGTTTCTGAAATTGCCCTCGCAGTCCGATCCCAAAGTGGACCTGGAGTTTGACCTTGTGTTCCACCAGCATAGACTGTCCACCCAGCAAAAAGTGATGCCAAATAATTCATCATGATTGTGACGATGACTTCATGAGCTCCTGTCGTCACTTTCAAAAGTCCTGGGATTGCCCCCCAGATCATTCCTCCCAGCATCCCGCTTAAAATTGCCAATGGGAGATGAATGATCATCGGAAGTCCTTCAAAATGAATCCCAATGGCCACTGAGCAAACGGAGCCCATCACAAACTGCCCGGATGCCCCAATGTTGAAGAGCCCAGCTTTGAACGCGACAGCTACAGAGAGACCCGTGAGGATAAAGGGAATCATCTTTCGAATAGTGACACTCCAAGCGCGCCCACTTCCAAAAGCTCCCTGGAAAAGCCCTTGATACGCCAAAATAGGATCATCTCCAAAAGCAAGCATCACCACTGCCCCAGCAACAAGCGAGGTCAGCAGAGCAAGGAATGGGATCAGCAGGACACCAAGGAAGATTCGCTTTTGAATACTTTTGGGTTCTTTGGAATTTGCCTGTGCCATGAAACGGTTGAGGCAGAATAAGAGGAGGGAGAGTGGAGGTGCTTGCTTTCAAGCACCTCCGAGAAGACTAGGGAACCTACGTAATTAGTTGCCGTAGCCAGTTTTGATGATCCCGCTGTCCAGTCCAGCTTTAGCGGCTGTTAACATGTCCTTGAGGGGCTGTGGAACAGCACTATCGAAATCATGAAATGGAGCCAATCCAGCTTCCCCAAACACATTTCCACCTTTGAAGGTGCCCGCTTGCGCCCGTCCGATCAGATCAGCGACGGCGGGTGTAATCAGCTTCATTGCGCTGGAGATCAAGCAAGGATGGGCTGCTGGAACGGTAAACCACTGATCCGCATCCACACCAATGCAGTAGACACCTTTTTGTGAAGCAACTTCCTGCAAAGCACCATTTCCAGTTAGACCGCCTGCGCCAAAGATCACGTCAGCACCCTGATCCATCGCCTGCTTTGCTGTTGCCGCACCCCACTCTGGATCAACAAAAGCCTGACTGATTTCGCCAGGGTGATAAGTTGAAATAACGTTAATTTTAGGATTCACTGATTTGGCTCCTGCGATGTAACCCTCATTGAAAGCGACAACAGGAGGAATCAGATCCGTTCCAAGGACAGCTGCGATCGTTCCACTTTTCGTCATTCCAGCTGCCAACACGCCAGCCAAGAATCCAGATTGATCTTCAGGGAACAGCAGGCCTGCCAAGTTGGGAAGCGCTTCACCTTGGTATTGATCAACACCAATGAATAACGTATCTGGATTTTCCTTAGCGGCCTTGACAGTTGCATCACCTAGAGCGAAACCAACCGTGACGATGACTTGGTACTCCGCTTCAATGAATTGAGCCAGGTTATCCGCATAATCCTTGGCATCTTGAGTTTCGATATACTTGATGTCTCGGTCTCCTAAACCGAGATTGGACTTGGCCAACTCAACACCTTCCCAGGCAGATTGGTTAAAGCTGCGATCATTGACTCGTCCCACATCGGTCACCAATCCAACTTTGATGGGGGCTGCTGAGAGGGTTGTGATGGCTAACAGCAGCATTACACTGCTCAACCATAGGACTGCTAACCAAGAGATTCGTGGCTTGGGCATGAGGACTCCTCTGGGATGGAGAGTTGAATTTTACTGACAGAAGTAATGTTAGTTGGACCAGAAGAACGCTAACAAACTTTGCCAAAAGGAAAGAAAATTAGTCTTCTTCTACATCTTGGTCAAGGGCAATCCAGTCGTAAACGCAATTTGATTGGATATTTTTTTCTGGCTCCTCAGCAATAACACATGCTTTCAGGATATTCAGAATCGCCTGCTCTGCTTCAGAATTTGTACGTGCGTGAACACAGGCAATGGGTTGTTGCTGGCTCACATAGTCATTAAGATCCACAAAATTTTCGAATCCAACCGCATAGTCAATTTTTTGGTCAGCGCGGGTTCTTCCTCCTCCCAAGTGGACTAGGGCCAGTCCAATTTCCCGTGCATCCATTTTCACAAGATATCCACTTTCCTTGGCCATCACGGGCAAAACCACAGCGGCTTTTTCTAAATGACGGTCACTGTGCTCTACAAGATCAGCCGGCCCTCCCAGAGCTGCTACCATTCTAGCAAAATATTCTGCCCCTAACCCGTCCTCGAGAGCATTCCTGATTCTAGCCCGACCTTCCTCAGCAGAGCTAACTAAACCGCCAAGAAAAAGTAATTCTCCACCGAGGGAGACGGTGACTTGATCAAGTCGAGGATCAACCTTTTCATTTTTTAGATATTTGATCGTTTCCTGAACTTCCAAGCCGTTCCCTACATTTAAACCAAGCACTTGGTTCATATCTGTCAGCAGTGCGGAGGTCTTTACTCCATTCTCATCCGCAACAGCCACTATGCTTCTCGCCAAAGCCATTGACTGATCGTGCGTTGGCATAAATGCCCCAGATCCTGTTTTGACATCCATTACCAAAGCATCCAATCCCGCAGCCAGTTTCTTGGAGAGTATTGAAGCCGTAATAAAAGGAATGCTCTCTACGGTGGCAGTCACATCTCGAATCGCATAAAGACGGCGATCTGCAGGAGCCAATTCTGAAGTTTGCCCAATGATAGCGACGCCTACCTCCTTGACAACTTTTCTTAATTTCACCAAATCCGGTGCAGTCTGATACCCAGGAATCGAATCCAGTTTATCCAGGGTTCCCCCTGTATGGCCGAGTCCACGACCGGAGATCATTGGCACATACCCCCCACATGCTGCAACCAGAGGACCCAGCATGAGGCTAACCTTATCACCAATACCACCAGTGGAGTGCTTGTCCAAAACTGGTCCATTTAGCTCCAGGTTCTTCCAATTGAGGGTATCTCCAGAGCACATCATTGCCCGCGTTAATCCTGCACATTCTTTTGCCGTCATACCCTGAAAATAGACTGCCATTGCAAAGGCGGCGACCTGGCCTTCACTCAGTTGCCCAGAGGTCAATCCTACAACCAAGAATTCAATTTCCGGCAGTGTAAGTTCCAGTCCATCACGCTTCTTACGAATTAACTCCTGGGGAATCATCTGGCAGCCTAGTAATTTTTCAGGAAATTTTTCAAAAGCTTTGTCATCCGTGGACCTGCCAAAGCAGCTTGCTCAAAAGTGTGAGTATGACTCAATGTTTCATCGCTCAAGCCCGCAGCTTGATTGGTCACAATGGAAAGGGCTACGACCTTCAATCCAAAATAACGTGCCAGAATGATCTCAGGCACTGTGGACATCCCCACACAATTTGCTCCTAGGGTGATCAGCATTCTGATTTCTGATGGGGTTTCGAATTGTGGTCCTGTCATCCAAGCATAGACACCTCGTCTCAATGGAATATCAGCTTTGAAAGACTCTGACTCAATCAGCAGGTTTATTTCTGGATCTAGGGCGTTGGTCATGTTCACAAAGCGTTGGTCTCCGACCACTCCAAACAAGGGAGAGACGCCAGTCAGATTGATCGTATCCTCAAGCAACATCAGTGATCCTGGTGGAGAATCTGGATCCATGCTACCTGCGGCATTCGTCAACAGCAGTAATTCACAGCCTATCTGCTTCAAGACTCCGATTGGAACACGCATGTTATGCGCTTCTCCATGCTCATAAAAATGACTTCTGCCCCGTAGGATTACAACAGGGGTTGTGCCAACAGAACCAAACACAAGCTCTCCACGATGCCCTCCAACAACTGGTTCTGGGAAGCCATCCAACTCAGAGAATTGAATCGTTTGTAGTTGGTCTATTTCATCCGAGAACTTGCTGAGTCCTGAGCCCAGAATGATCGCAACCTTGGGAGTAAATCCCCCAATCTTTTCTTTGAGGATCTGACTTGAATTCTTGATCTCTTTTTCAAAACTGTTGGGAGGAAAATTCGTCATTGGGGCTCGTTGAGTAAGTATTCTGGACCGAAAGAGTGTGGAAGTAATTCTGCAAGCGTTTGACGCAATCTTAGTACTTTGAGATCCCCAATCAGGATAGGCGTTGTGGGCTTAGCGAATTCTCGTATTTTTTGACGACAGCCACCACAAGGAGTCACCGGATTTGTGCTTTCGCCAACAACTGCGAGCGCTTTGATTTGCCTTCCTTCAGCCAAAATCATGGCAGCGATCGCTCCAGCCTCAGCGCAAGTTCCCTGTGGGTAAGCTGCATTTTCCACATTACAACCCTTGTGAAGCTTCCCCTGATCATCCAAGATAGCAGCTCCAACCAAAAATCTTGAGTAGGGCGCATAAGCTTTCTTCCGGGCATCTCTAGCTGCCTCCAAAAGCATTCCCTCATCCAACATCGCATCATTTTCTGACATACTTTGCATTGCTCTATTTTTGGATCCTTGACATGATAAATAATCTACTAAAGCACTGAAAAAAAGCGGATTGAAAACATTACTTGATTCATAGAGGTCTATTGAAGGAAGTCACTCATAACATTATATTTTTCATTCTGGCACTCAGTTTTGCAATAACTGGTATTTCCTGCAGTAACAATGCTGAGCAACCACCAAATATCAACTATGCAAGGTCTCAGTTCAACGCTTGTGACCGCATCGGCGATTACAACGAAGTGCGTCAATGCGAAATCAAGATCAATGAGAGCCGCTACCGAAATGCCCAATTACAGACTGTGTTTCAGGAGAAAAAACCTCCCACTCCAGATCGAAGCAGTGAGCCAGTGATCCTTGCCCCCAATCTTCCCTAGATTTTTCAAAGCATTACGGGAGTTATATGGCTCTCCAGTATATTTTTGAAATGAATCTGTAGTACTGTCTCCAGCAAATTATTTCATTTATTCCTGAAAAATTAGGAAAAACCACTTTTATTCAAGAATCGGAGATTTCATGCAAGTCGAGCTTTCCTTCGGACGTCAGGGATTGTTAGTTGAATTACCAGAAAAAGCCATTCCTCAAATCATTCGCAAACCCAAGTATCTAATACCCGAAGACCCGCATGCTCTTGTTCAGCAAGCCCTATCTAAGCCAATCCGCAGCAAGAAGCTCTCTGAAGAAGCGCAGGGCAAAAAAACTGCCTGTATTTTAGTCTGTGACATCACTAGACCAGTGCCAAACAAGCTTTTTCTGAAACCCGTTATTGCAGAACTGGAAGCTGGGGGAATCCAAAGAGATAGCATCACGATCTTAATTGCTACAGGCCTTCATCGTCCAAATCTTGGGGAAGAACTAGAAGAGGTCATTGGCGACCCCTGGGTAACGGAAAACATCCGAATCCTCAATCATGACGCTCGTGATGAAAGCTCAATTGTTCATCTTGGTAAAACATCAACCCATCAGGTGCCTCTTGGACTGAATCGCCACTTCGTGGAAGCTGATCTCAAGTTAGTAACAGGTTTGGTGGAACCACACTTCATGGCAGGATACTCAGGCGGCCGAAAGGTCATTGCCCCTGGCATCGCCCATCACGAGACAATCCGCACTTTCCATTCCGCGCGCTTCATGGAGAGTCCTTATGCTGCCTCTTGCAATCTAGATAGGAATCCGTTGCATGAATCTCAGTTGGAAATCGTTCAGCTGCTCGGAGGGAAAATCCTGGCAGTGAACACGATCTTGGATGAAGAACGGAACCTGATTCATGTAAACTTTGGTGAAGTAATCGCCAGCCATCAGGAAGCTGTGAATTTTGCCCGAGCCAGTTGCGAGATCCCTGTTGGTCGGAAATTTAAAACGATTTTAACCAGTTCTGCAGGATACCCCTTAGACAAAACCTATTACCAAACCGTCAAAGGGATGGTCACTCCGCTTGATATCCTGGAGCCAGGTGGAACGCTCATAATTGCTTCAGAGTGTGCAGAGGGAATCGGCTCACCAGAATTTCGGGAATCACAGGCCAGACTAGTCGAACTCGGCCCAGCAGCATTCCTAGAAACTTTGCTTTCCAAGGATCTCGCAGAAATTGACGAATGGGAAAGCGAGATGCAACTGAAACCTATGCGTGTGGGCGAAGTTCAATTGTATTGCCCTGGCATGACCAAGGAGGATCAGAAGCTAACTGGAGTAAAAATGATTCAAGATCTTCATCAGGCAATAGCGGAAGCCATTGAAAGGGTAGGCGACGCAGAAGTTGCCGTCATTCCTGAAGGCCCTTACCTGGTGCCTTTTGCAGCCGCTTAAAGTGCTGGGATCCGTGATCTAATCTTCAACAGGCTACTCCAAGGGTTGACTCAAAAACTTGTTTCGAAGCTTAGAGCTAATGGAGAGCCTGATCACCTCTTTGTTCAAAGCCAAGAGCGTCTCTCTGGACTGCCCAGAGATTCGACTCTCATTCAGCAGACCCTGCAGACTTGACCAAAGATCTAATTTCAGTTGTTCTAAAGCTATATTCCAGTCTTCGATTCCAAGAATGTTTTTATTCTGTGGATTTTCGACAGTCTTTGTCTCCGGATTACAAATTTCGGTGGGGCAATTCTGTATTGTGGGTTCTAAAACCAGAAATTGTGAAAACACTCCTACACTATCTTGCTGAAGCTTAGACGAGAGATCAGGGTATGCATCCACCAAAAATTTGATAGCAAACAAGCGTTCTGAACTGTCTGCATTGGCTAAGTATCTTTTATTTTCAAACACCTCAGTCGTCCCCGACCTGCCAAAAATAAATTCTGAGACTTCAAAGATTGTCTTCAACTTATAGGCTTCAGACCATTCTTGATGAGTCAGTATCCCTTTAAGCCTAGCCAGACTTCTTTCTTGAATGTAGCCATCATCTGAAACAAAAGTAAACCAGACCAAAGGCTTGATCGCTAATTCTTGCTGTTCTGGGATGGCGGACTGGCTCAACTGGCGCAAATGCCCTTCAGCTTTGATTTGATCAACGATCGACCCTTCTTTAGCCAATCTCATCAGTTCTTCAGTCGCCTCTCGCTGATCTTGGGGGTTCTTACTTGTCGTCAGCACAATATAGCTTCTTAGGCCAGTTGGGGTACATCCCCAAAAAAAGCTCCAAAGGAGGATTAAGAAAAGTGAATTTTTTAGTGTTTTCATAGACGTCCTGTCTCGGAAATAAATAGTTTTCAGCAGAGCAACTGTTGGAAGGAGTAAGACTAAATTGGTAATTTTTTTCAAA
Source organism: Deltaproteobacteria bacterium UBA6967 (assembly GCA_002450295.1). Classification (GTDB taxonomy): domain Bacteria; phylum SAR324; class SAR324; order SAR324; family NAC60-12; genus JCVI-SCAAA005. Next base: position 19,376 of record DJYX01000113.1, on the reverse strand, counting down.
GCAATTGTGAGAAAAGCGCAACCACAAATGCTGTCACCAGCCCATTGAGAGCCATGGCAACCGCAGCAAACACCCCAGCCACTTCATGCACCTGAAAGGCACGCGCCGTTCCAATTCCGTGGGAAGTAACTCCAACCGCAAAACCACGGGCACGCCAGTCTCGAAAACCAAGATGATTCATCAGGGGTGTAACAATGATCGCTCCAAGAATTCCTGTCAATACGACCAATCCAGCGGTTAATGAAGGCAATCCACCAATCTGTTCGGAAATTCCCATTGCAATTGGAGTGGTCACTGATTTGGGGATCAAAGAACGGATCGCTTCATCAGAGGCACCCATCGCTTGGGCAATAAAAATTGCTGCAAAAATTGCCGTTGCTGAGCTAGCAATCAGAGCTGCTAGCATAGGAATCGCTGCTCTGCGGACTCTTGGAAAATTTGCCACCAGTGGAATGGCAAGGGAAACTGTCGCTGGTCCAAGAAGAAAATGAACAAACTGGGCACCTTCAAAGTAAACAGGGTATGGTGTGTCGGTGATCAACAGAATGACTCCCAAAAAACTCGCAGCAATAGCAACCGGGCTCACAATTGGACTTCGTTTCATTTTTTCAAAACACCAAAATCCCACAAGATAGGCCAACATGGTCAACATCAACCAGAGCAGTGGGGTTGTGCGGAGATAAGCCCAAATATCCTGCACTTCATTGATTGGGTTCATGAGCGCAGTTCCTCTCCCTTTGGTAAGGCCCCTGTTACGCGTACCATCACTACAAAGGTCAGAGCTCCGACGATCAAGGCCAGAACTGTACTGACCACAACTGCGGTCAACAGGATCTTGCCCTCCAAAGCAAGCCGATCCAAATGTTGAACAATTCCCACCGCAGCTGGAACAAATAGCAAAGACAGATGGGCAATCAATCCCTGGGCGGTCTCCTTTAGCAACTTGGGTCTGGGAGCATTCATTCCCAGCCAGCCAATCAGAAAAAGTAATCCTGCAACCGGTCCAGGAATCGGCACTCCTAGCCCCATCACAGCCGCAGTACCCAGGAATTGGAATCCCAATAAAAACGTAAACGCCTTGAGAATTTCAGTCATGGTTTGCTGGGATTCTTCGGACTTATTGATTGCTCTGAGTCAATGTCCTGCTTCTCAAAATCTTGCTTGGTCTGCTGTTTTTTTAAATTCTCACTGGCAATTCGAACCAGTAACTCGCTTTCGCCATCGTATAGCAGTCCGAAAAGCTTACCGATTTCCGCAGGCATCTTTTGCTTATTCATCTTCTCCATTTTGTTCATCTCCAATCTGTAATATTTTTCCGAGTCTTTGCTGATTGCAAATCTTGTCAGCCAAAGCTCTTGTTAAAATAATGAATCCTAGTGGGACTTTTCAAATCCAACACCGAACACCCTATTTTCTAGACTTAACTAAATTCGACTCCTGATCTAGCCAATTGAAAAAAATTCAAAATCCTGTCTAGAATTGTGATAGTTTGCTGAAAGTTTTCTACTCTATTTGCTTTTTGGATGCATTCAAAATTCATTTCTCATTTTTTGTGAGCCAAATTCATGGATGAAAAATCACCTAAAACGAAAACGACAAATTAGAATCATTCTGGATGATCACTCTTTCTCATTTAACGAGGAGGTTACATGCCCAAAAGAATACTAAAATTATGGATATCTGCACTCTTGATGTTGAGTTCCACTCAATTGTTTGCGGCAGAGCTATTTTTTGATCGCCAAAATAACAATTGGTCCAAAGCCGGGAATGCAGTGTCAGAAGAAGCATACCGAGGAGAGATAAAGAATGGAGTTCCACACGGGACCGGTACAGGGACTTTACCTGATGGAACCCTATTTGTGGGGATTTTCAAAGATGGTAGGCCCGATGGAATGGGAATTTTGAATCTTCCTGATGGGAGTCGATTTGTAGGTCCCGTAAAAAACTACCGAATTTCAGGTGATGGAACCATCAGATTTCCAAGCGGGAACATGTACGTTGGTCAGTTTAAGAATAGCCAGCCCTGGGGACAAGGAACTCTCGTACAAAGTGATGGCGAAAAATACGAAGGTCAATTTGTTGAAGGCCGATTTGAGGGTCAAGGGATCTACCAATGGAACGACGGAAGAAAGTACAAAGGAACTTTTCAGAAGGGTCAGCCCAAAGGGGAAGGTAATTTCCTTTTTCCAGACGGCAGAAGCTATCAAGGTCAGGTCAACAATGAGCAGTTCAACGGGGAGGGGATTCTCAAGTGGCCAGATGGGCGGGAATACTCTGGCACCTTTGTGAACGATCAACTTGATGGAATTGGAAGTTACCAATGGCCAGATGGGCGGACCTACTACGGCAATTTCAAGAATAACAAATTAGAAGGACGTGGTATTTATCGATGGCCGGATGGGAAACGATATGAAGGTGAGCTAAACGATGGTATCCCCCATGGTAGCGGGGCTTTCTTCTTCCCAAATGGTGAAAAATATGTCGGCGACTTCCGCTATGGCAGAGAGGATGGAGAAGGAAGCTACACTTGGGCTGATGGGAGAAAATACTCTGGTGAATTCCGTAACGGACAACTTAACGGCAAAGGATCCTACAGTTGGCCGGACGGTGCCTTATACACAGGTGAATTCCAAAATGGAATCAAACAAGGTAAGGGCGTTTATACTTTCGCTGATGGGACCAGATACATAGGTGAGATAAAAGAAAATCAGCCGGATGGGCGTGGAAGTTTCTCATTCAAAAATGGGAAGGAATACACTGGTGATGTTCGTAAAGGGATCATGCACGGCAATGGAACCCTGATCTTTGGGGATAACCGTAAATTCACAGGATCCTTCAAGGATGGGAAGATTGATGGAGATGGTGTTTTGATTTGGCCGGATGGGAAAAAATATACGGGGCAGTTCTCAGAGTCTTTACCTGATGGTGCAGGAACCCTGGCTTGGCCGGATGGAAGAATTTATACCGGTGAATTCAATAAGGGTGTTGTTGAGGGCAGGGGTCAATTGACATGGTCAAATGGCAAAAAGATCATTGGTAATTTCAAGAAAGGACTGATCAACGGACCAGGTGAACTGAACCATGCGGATGGAAGGAAGTATATCGGCAACTTTCAATCTGGAAAAAAACATGGGAAAGGAACTTTCTCATGGCCAGACGGAAGATTGTACATGGGGGAATTCGTAAAAGACTTCTTTCAAGGTGAGGGAACTTATATCTGGCCCAATAAGGACCGATACCAGGGAAATTTCATCAAAGGGATTCCACAAGGCAAAGGAACATACATTCATGCTGACGGGATCAAATTCGACGGTGTATTTCGGGATGGCTTACCCTGGAGAGGAGAAGAAATCGACAGCACTGGAAAGCAGATCCGACGTTACGCTTTTGGAAGATCTGTAGAATAGAACTTTTAAACATGACCAGTCAGTCCCGAGCGACACCTCGGGACTCTGGAAACTAGACGCTGAAACTCTGCTCGACCTCTAGCTTGGTCCTCAACAGATCTGGTCCAACTGTGATCTGTTGATCCCCCACAAATCCGACGTATTCGATATCATTTTCCTTCATCACAGTTCTTACCACCGCAAATACTTCTGCATCATAAGCTTTGCCGCGATAAAGACTCTGATTTTCCTTGCGTAACAATCCCCACTCAAAAGCTTGGGTGCGTACCCAGGATAGATGTTCTTGGCGAAGTTGAAGAGCGCTGATTTCTGGTAGGCCGACGGGGACGCGTTGCAGCTTCATGCTGACTCCTTTTTGTCATCCATGAAAGAGAAATGGTGGTCTAGGAAAGGTTGCTCCCAGAGGGAACGCCAACACCATGCTCCTACACAACGCAAAAAGCAAGGACCTAAATCAGCTTATGCCGCTTTTGGAAAATAACTTTCTTCATCCTCAGAATTTTCAGTTTTTCTGCCAACACCAAAGAGTCTTCCCAAGACACTTTTCAAACTATCTTGTAACGAATAAAGGATCGGGACAACGATCAACGTGAGCAGAGTAGACACACTGATTCCATAAATCACCGCTAGTGCCATTGGTTTCCAAAAGACTCCACTAGGCACGCCCAATAGGATAGGATCGGGCCAGCGGAAGAAGTTAATATCCATTCCAAGAGCCATTGGCATCAGACCCAGAATGGTCGTTACAGCAGTCAGTAGCACCGGTCTGAGTCGGACAGCAGCAGCAGTCACGATCGCATCCAAAGCCGCGAAGCCTTTTTTACGAAGCTGTTGTATAAAATCAACCAAGACGATGGCGTTGTTCACAACAATTCCTGCCAGCGAGATCCCTCCAATGCCTGTCATAATTAGGGAGAACGGCCGGTCATGAATGATCAGGCCAACAAGGACCCCTGAAAGTGAAAGGAAGACAACCAGCATAATGACAAACGGCAACATTACGGAGTTAAACTGTGTCACTAGGATCAGGAAAATGAGCAGGATCGCAGTAAAGAATGCTTTACCCAAAAACGCCTGTGATTCCTCACGATCCGCGTTTTCACCGGTATATTCGAGAGTAATTCCGTTGGGCAAAGGAAAGTCAGCGAGCTTTTTCTGTACTTGGCCCAGCAAAACAGGGCCAGGAATTTCACGATTATTTCCAGAAACAGTAATCACCCGCTCACGATCAACATGACGGATGGAGCCAAAAGCAGGACCTGTGGTTATTTCAGCAATTTCACTTAAAGGAACCAATTGCCTTGAGGGTGTAAAGATATAGAGAGATTCAAGATCCCTAGAGTTACTCCGAAAATTCTCATCCAACTGCACGAAAATATCGTATTCGTCACTCCCGTCTCTAAAATTGGAGACCTTACTGCCATTAAATGCTGTTCGTACTGTGGACGCGATCTCTTGAGCCCTTAGCCCAAGACGAGATGCCTTGTCGCGGTCGATCAAAACCCGAATCTCGGGCCTGCTTCGATCAAAATCATCAGACAAATCAACCAAGCCCGGCAAATTTCTAATGATTTGCTGGATATCCTGAGCAACTTTCTGCATCAATCCGAGATCAGTTCCGTGGACTTCAATATTGATGGGCTTTCCGCTAGGAGGTCCATTCTTTTGCTTGGTCAACTCAACCTCCACACCCGTCACATCAAAGAGCTTATCTCTGACATTCTCGATGACCACCGATGGTTTCTCTTTCCAATGCATCCAATCAGGGAAAGGAACCACAACATGGCTGATATGGGTAGTGGTACCACCTGAATCTCCAGCTCCAAAGCCACGTCGTTGTCCAATATTCGCTACTACTGCTTCCACACTTCCTCCGTATGGACGGACGATCTCTTCCAATTCATTGACGTATTTATCTGAAACCTGAAGTGTAGTCCCAACAGGAGCTTTTATGTTGAGAACAAATTCCTGCGGCTCTGAGGGTGGAAAAAATTCCATCCCATTGCGCGGCGCTGATACCGTGGCATATATGAAAATGATGCCAAAAATTCCTCCCAGCGCCGCTAATAAAGCTAGAAAGCGAAACCGAATCAGCCCTTTCATGAAACTCAAATATCTTTGAAGAAACTTTGAATTCTGAAGGATAGCTAGTTCGTCTTCACTACTGCCCAACTTTTTGGCACTGACCTTCATCATCGTCGAGCACAAGACTGGATTAATGAACAGTCCAACAAACAGTGAACAGGAGAGTGTGATAATTAAGGTTTGCGGGAGATAGGTCATGAATTCACCGATGATCCCCGGCATAAAGATGATCGGTCCGAAGGCAGCTAAGGTCGTTAGGGTTGATGAGGTGATGGGACCTCCCACTTCCTTGATGCCAATCAAAGCAGCCTCCAAGCGATTTTTTCCACCCTGCATGTGCCTGTAGATGTTTTCCACCACAACAATCGCATTGTCGACCAACATGCCTAGGGCTAAAATCAAGCTGAACAACACGATAAAATTCAGGGTGTATCCCATCGCCTGCATGATCCACATGCTCATCAGAAAGGAAAGTGGAATGGAGACTGCCACAAAGAGGGCGTTGCGTATCCCCATCACCACCAACAGCACAACAAAAACAAGGATGAAGCCCGAGATAATATTATTTTCCAAATCTGAGACGAGTTGGGTGACCCATTTTCCGGAATCAGCTAGGATTGTGAAACGAATCTCACCTTGTTGTTCTGCTTCAAACTCTTTTACCAAATCCTGAACTTGCTGCCGGATCGCTAACAAGTTTTCTCCACTACGCTTGATAACGCTCAAAGAAACAGATTCCTGCCCATCGAGACGAGAGCGATTTGAAAGTTCCTTGAAACCAAAAACGACTCGACCCAGATCCTTGACCCGAATGGGAACCTGATCCCCAGAAACTGCAACCAAAGCCTCATTGATGGCCATCGGCGTTTCGAATTCACCTGGAACCCTTACAAGGTATTTCGTGGGCCCCATCTCGATTGTACCACCGGGAATATTCGTGTTTTCGGCAGAAATGGCCCGAGTTACCTGGTTCAGATCCAGATTGTGATACTGCAGCTTGTCAGGATTGACATAGACGCGAATCTCCCGTTCTACTCCTCCAACTCGACGAACTTCCAAAATCCCTGGAATCGCCTCAATCTGTTCCTTCAAATCATCTGCAACCTCCGTCAATCTCTGTAATTCCAATGTACTGGACAGGTTGATCAACAACATCGGTTGTTCTGACAGGTTGATCTCGCTGATCACTGGATCTTCCGCATCGTCTGGAAGTTCTGGAGCGACGGTATCCAGCTTTTCACGAACCTTGGTTCTTGCCTCACTGATTTCGTAGTCTGGATCAAACTCCAGGGTAATTGCGGCAATTCCCTCTGACGATGTGGACTCCAGCTTCTTGAGACTTTTGAGATTTTGGAATTCGTTCTCAACCTTGTAAGTAATCAAGGACTCAACGTCCTGCGGAGATGCTCCGGGAAAAGGGATTGCGACAATTAGAATGGGGACTGTGATGTCTGGACTGGCTTCCCTAGGCAGGCTGCGGTAGGACTGAAAACCAATCACTGCAGCGATGATAATCAGTACAAAGATCGAGGCGGCGTTACGAATGGCGATGTGACTTGGATACATGGAAAAACCGTTCAGGAATCGCTGCGAGTGATGTTGATGGGTTCATTATTGATTAGCCTTGTTTGGCCTTCGACAATCAGGGATTCTCCATGCTGGAGTCCAGAAATTACCTGAACCCGATTGTCCTCACTGATTCCGGTTTCGATGATTCGACGTTTTGCCATACCATCAGATGCGACGAAGACCACACGTTCCAGTTCTCCCTCAATAATTGCGTTTCTTGGAATGACAACCTGATTTTCAGAGATACCTAAATCGATCGACACTTTTGCCAACATTCCCGACCGCAGGCGCTGTTTCGGATTCGCCATCTGAACTTCTACAGGGAAGGACCGTGTCTGGGCGTCGGCCTCAACTCCGATGCGAAAAATTTTGCCATCATAGAGTTGACCCGGCTCCGCATAGAGTTCAATTTTGACAGTTTGTCCTTTCTGAAGCTTAGCAATATCGAGTTCTGGGACATCCAATTCTACACGCATTTTTCTGAGGTCTAGAATCTCGGCTACCTGCTTGCCAATGGCCAGGTATTCACCTGGTTCAACCGCTCGAACCTTGACTACCCCACTAATCGGAGCCTTGACCAAAGATTTTTGCAGCTGCACCTCTGCCAGATCCCAATTGTACTTCGCAAGCTGACGTTGGGTACGGCTTTGATCCAAGATTGAGCGAGCAATCAGCTGCTTGCGATCCAACTGTAGATTTCGTTGGTAATTGATTTCGGCCAATTGGAAGTCTGCCTGGGCCATATCTCTGCGAACGGTCAATTCCTTCGTTGAGATATGAGCAAGAACACGATCCTTCGAAACCTGTTCTCCTTCCTGAAATTTCACTTGTTCGACAACTCCTGCCAACTCGTTGTGGACATCCACGCGTTCGTTGGGTAGCAACTTCCCAACAAATTCAATCTTGTGCTGAAGTGACTGAGGCGCCAGGGTCAATGTAGCTACGTTTACTCGCTTAGGAGGGGCAGGGGCTTCGACTTTCGGAGCGGCTTGGTTAGCCGATGCTTGAGCAGATGGCTGCTCAGCAGGCTTTTCACAAGCAGTGATCAGCCCAGTAAGCAGAATAAGACTGAGCAATTTCAGCGTATTTCTTTGTAGATTCTTAAACATTCCGACTTGCCTCCTAGGACTTTGTTCGATTGAGGTTGAATTCTTCGTAAATCTGCCCGGTGAGGGTCAGCAAACGAAGGTAGGCTTTTTCATAGCGGACACGGGCAAGGATATCTTGTGCTTTTGCCTGAGACTGTTGTTGCTGGAACTGTGACACCTGAAAACTAGTACCTTGCCCCAATTTGAAGCGCTCAATCTCGTTTTGCAGCTGCTCCTCCGCCAGTTTGACCACTGCCTGAGCAGTACTGACTTCCTGCTCAGCCAATTCCAGATCTCGTAAAATAGTTTGTAGGCTGACATCGAGCTCTGCCTTTCGACTATCCATGTTCAGTAGGATTTGCTCCTGTTGAATTTTCTTTTGCTTGATTCTCTCCGGTGTAGCTTGATCTCCAAGAGGAACTGTCCAGGTCAGTGCAGCCTGAAACCCATGCAGGCCAAGATCTATGAAGTCTCCAACACCTACCAGAGGTGTGTTCGCATAGCCTGTCATAGTATAACTCAGATCTAGATCCAGGTTGGTTTGCAGCTTATTTTCTTCCTGCTGAACCTCCAACTTGCTGCTGTCCATGGAGATTTTCAGCAACTTCAATTGTGGATCATTTTCGAGAATCTGAGCCCGCAGCTCCTCTGAGTCTGGAAAAAAATCTCTCAATTCGGGGCGATTGCTTGGGTAAAAACCTAGCTCTAGCCCCCCCAGATTCAAAACTGCTCGCAGTTGATCTTCAATCCTCAACGCGTCCAATCTAGCGGAAAACAGTGCTTGACGATCTCTGGAAAGCTGCGTTTCAGCCACCAGCACATCTGTCCGATTCAGCGTCCCAACTTGCAGCCGAGCCTGGTTGTCTTGGAGCAGCTGTTCAGAGAGTTCAACAGATGACTTCTGAACCTCGATGTTTTCCAGGACAGCAACCATATCCCAATAGGTAGAGGCAACCATGGCTAATTGAGCCAATTCAGCCTGCTTGATGGCTGCAGTGCTGCGATCAATTCCCAATTCTGCAAAGCGTTCCGGTAGGTTGTTGATTTCCTCTCCTGCATCCTGGAAAAACGGGATGCTAGCGAAGGCTCTGACGGAGGTTACGTCTCGCCACTCTCCTGAGGGGCCTGAATCCAAAGAACCAATTTCCTCTTTGCGGCTCAAAGTTGCACTCTGATAAAATCGTTCTTGCAGAGTAAAGCCGTAGCTACTGCCAGTTCTTAAGCGCCGAGCAAAGGTAGAGGAAAATTGGAGAGAGTCTGAGTGACTGCCGACTGCGTAAATGTCCTTTGGGACTTGAGTCGGATCATTAGTCATGATTGTATTTCGCTCTAAGCCAGTGCGGGTTGTGATTTGGTCAATGTAGCGTGCTTGCAAAGACTTCAGTTCCTGGTTGGCAATATCCTCTGATAACCGTGAGGCCTCCAAGCTCAAGCTTCGACTGATGGTCAGCAGCAGAATATCTTCGAGCGACACCTTCACCACATCACGATCATCGTAACTTATGATTTCCGCCCGCTCTGCTAATTCGGCAACTAGCGGGTCACTTATCAAGCCATCTTGAAGTTGAGCTGACAAAACACCTGGTAAAACAAGCACCAAACCAAGAAATAGAAGCTTACGCAAATCTCTCCTTCTCCAGAAAATTTCAAAAAGTGGCTGTATCATCTCAATAACTAGCTGCTGGAGGTTGCTCTGGCAGGTGTAAACCGTACCAAATGAGTTCGTGAAGTTGCTTAACTTCCTCACAAACCGTCTCCCAATCAGCAAGAGAAAGCCAACGGGGAACCCACAGCTTCTCCATTTGTAGGAGGGTTTTCGCCGTCTCCAGCTTATCCAGCTCAGGTCGAATAGACCCTGTTTGCTGACCTTCCTCTACCAATAACAGAGTCTCTTCGAGTAACTCTTCCTCGTGATCACTCAGCAGAAAAGTGGCTTCGACCAATTCCTTCATCACTGATTCAGTGACAAGGCTGGGACCAATTAATTTGCGAATAAATTGTAGACGCAGTTCAACCTTCTGAATCCATCGGGCTGGCTGTTCAAGACTATGATCGCAATGCTTGTGCAGGTACTCATCTATTAAGTTTCGCCAATGCCGTGAGCAACTGCCAAAAAGCTCTTCCTTGTTTCTGAAATAGTTATAAATCGTTCCCTTGCCAATACCTGCTTCCCGGGCAATCTGATCCACACTGGTTTTTCGAAACCCATAGTGGAGAAAAAGTTTTTCAGCAGCCGCTTGGATTTGTTGCTCCATCTCATTCATAAGTTAGTAGAGTTTTTCCAGTATTCTTTAGGTTGTTTTGATTTGCTGATTTTAAAAATGAATTTGTTTGTATGACCAGTTTAGTCATCCGGTCAATTCCCTGTCAAATCTAAAATTGGACTGGTGACCGTTTTTTTCATTTGGTCAAAATCTGGTGAGAAATTTCTTCTGAAATGAAAAAATTTTAATGAGTTTTGGAGAAATTTATGAAGAGGAAGCAAAGTTGATGTAGACGGACTTCGATAGATTTTTGAAGTCCGTCACACTTTGAGAGGCTTTTTCAGGCAGCACCATGTTGTCTGAACCACTGCTGCAGCCGTTGCCAACCATCCTTGGCTGCTTCTGGATCATAGCTTGGTCGATAATCCGCATGAAAACCATGTTGGGACTGATCATAGACACGGATTTCAGAGGGGGATCCACTGGACTTCAAGGCCTTGTTCATCCGATTCACGCTTTCCAAGGAAATCCCCCGGTCTTTTCCTGCATAGAGTCCCAAGACAGGCCCATTCAGCTGATCGACAAGATCAATCGGATTTTGAGGCTTCAGCTCACTTGGTTCTCCTTCCAACTGACCATACCACGCCACACCCGCCCGAATCAGGGGATTGTGCGCCGTGTACAGCCAAGTGATTCGGCCACCCCAGCAGAAGCCAGTAACACCCATCTTAGTGGTATCCCCGTGGTTCAATCCAGCCCATGCTGCCGCTGCATCAAGATCACTCATCACCTGGGCATCCGGTACCTTTGAAACAACCTTGCCGATGATCTCACGGTAATCTTTTAAGCTTGAGACGTCCCCTTGCCGATAATACAGCTCAGGGGCAATGGCCAGATGGCCCAATTTCGCGAAGCGCCGACAGACATCTTGAATATGCTGATGCACTCCAAAAATCTCCTGAATCACTAGCACAACTGGATAAACTCCATCTCCAGCTGGACGAGCGTAGTACCCTGGGATACTTCCATCTGTGGTGGAAATCTTGATTTCGCCAGCGACGAGTCCGTTACTATCCGTGGTAATTACAGACTGCGCTTGTATCGGCTGCACAGCTAATGCGAAACCTGCCGTTGCCAAACCTCCAACAACAAACTCTCGACGACTGAACTCCATTTTGGGAGCCAAACTCACTGCGTGCTCTTGCATAGGAATCTCCGAAAGGGGATGAATGATTCATCGAGATAATCATTTGAATATCTTGATGCAAAAACGCTAGCAGCCTTCCGTAGACCTGACAATTAGGAAATCATGATTAGCCATTCTTAACTAATTTCTAGCTGATTGAATTACCCCAAACCAGCTTTCAAAACCTCCTCGGTCAACTCCAAATCGGCGGTCAGCTCTCTTAGAGGACGAACGCCTACCCTCTCAAGATCCGCATGATATGCCTTTGTCGCCTCCACAGAATCTAATCCTTCTTCAATTGTTCGTCGCATCGCCTTTATCATGGCTACAGAGTCTTCTGCGAAATAGATCTTGCGACCAAAAAGAGCGACTCGAGCCCCATATTTTTCTGCCTGGCGGATCAGTTCCAAGCAGTCTCTAGTGGTTCCAGCTGAACCCCCAAGAATCCCAAAAATTAGATTTCCGGGATCATAAGAGGCGATCTCTTCCGTTGCGGCTGGTCCATTGTAGGCGGCCTTGAGGAAAAGTGGACGATCGTGCCTGGAAACAGCTGCTAAACACCGTACGATCGCATCATTATTGTAAGAGCCAAAATCAGCACCTGGGGTCACTACGTGTGTCTGTGGATTAAAGACTTCCAGAAAGTGTCGGACACCTTGAGCAGAAGCTTCATCTCTAAAGCGAGCGTAGGCTTCGAGAGTGCGATGATCCTGCTGAAGATCGTTGTAGAAAGTAATCGCATACAATCCCAAGTCTGCGACCGGTTTCACTCGATCAAGACGGGCTGTTCTGAACGGCAGTGCAGGTTGAGATGAATAAGAAGCTCCTCGGCCTACCCAAATATCCGTAGTATCATTGAGCCGAATCGCAGGGGTGATTTCCGTATTTGCGTAAGCACCCTGCTGGGTGAGGATCTCCGCCGTTGAAAGCGAGGTGAGCATGATATCCACTAAGTTACTCTCCATAATCTTTAGCATATCATCTCGATACACCTTGATTGGATTATAACGCCCACTCGATTGTCCTTCTGAGTCTTTCTGCAAACCAGCCGTCTTGCAACCATTTGCCATGTCAGCGTCTTTTGCGTCTGCAATAATGAAATCTTTTGGAGTGTATTGACCATTGCGAATGCGGGCCAACTTTTGGTCTAGTCTTTTGCTCATAAGTTGTATTTGGGCTGGTGTTGAGAAGATTTTTCCGAAGTCGGAAATTTAGTAAAATGATTCTACTTAAGAATCCTGGAAAAGGCGCTGGTAGCTCAAGACAATACAGCCTTATTCAAAATCTGATTTTTCTGCAAATTGAAGATGGGATTGGAAAAGAATGTGATCTTGGAGGAGGCTTCAGATTTCTGATGAAGGTTTACTTTAGCAAATCAAGCAGGGAAGGATGATCCCACTGTCAATTTTTTTTAGAATCGCGCAGCAGGATCTAATCGAAACTCAACAATCGTCGTAGGAGACTTCTCCATTGGGCATAGTCGTATTGCAAAACTCCGCATTATTGAGCAGGCTCAAGCGGAGGTCAGCCCCCATGAGAGTGGCTGCGCTCAGATTTGAACGACTCATATCAGCTCTGATCAAGTTGGATTCGCTCAAGTCGGCACGAATGAGTTTTGCCTGCCTCAGGTCTGCGTTGTTCAGGTTTGCCTTACCGACGAATGCCTCAGTTAGGTCTGCATTATAGAGTTGTGCATCACGCATATCGGCACCACTCAAGTCTGCAGCTCCCAAGTAAGCTCCACTTAGGTAAGCTCCTGAAAGTTTTGCTTCCTGAAGATTCGCACCCCGCAGTTTGGCTTGCTCAAGATTCGCGTTACTCAGATCTGCTCCACGTAAGTCTGCACTCTGAAGATTGGCTCCCAAAAGAATTGCATTGCTTAAATCAGCATTGCGCAGCTCTGCTCCGCTCAGATCACAGCGGACACATTTCTTCATTGATTTGACCATCCGAACATCATCATCATTGAACGCCTGAACTGTCCATCCAAAGGTCAGGGCCAATGCGAGAAACAGATATTTCATTGAATTTCCTTTAAGAAAGAAGCACATCGTTATATTTCGGGATCTGCTCCACAACCAAAATTCGAGGATTGAAAAGAAAAAAGTTTCTAAGCAACATCTATGCAGTCCACAAAGTGCTGTTCGGTTGAATCCTTCAGATCTCAATCAAGTGCAAATTCAGAAGGCTCACAATTAAAAAAATTTTTTGTTTGACATATCAATCTCATAGTGCGATTTTGCCAAAATTTTTTTCCAAATGGATTTTGGGGAACGCCATGTCTTGGGAAGTTTAATCAACAATCTAGAATGGGAGGTCACGACAGCTACATCCTGGATCAGTAGAGTTTTCGAGCAAAGAACCGAAGCGGTTCAGATGAGATTATTATTTCTATTCCTGATGGAGTCAAAAATATGAAATTCTTTAAGTCTATTCTGATTACAGCCTTATTTGCTGGATTAAGTGTTACAGCCTATGCCGCCCCAACAAGCCAGGATCTTGGTAGTAAATGGTGCAAGGATGTTCGTATCCACTTTTTTGCTGGTGGAGCTGAAGGGGATGGTTTCGCTGGAATTGTCCAGGCTGGTGCAGAAAATGCCATTAGAGATACTGGCGCAGATGCAGAAATTCTTTACTCCGAGTGGCAGTCAGACCGAATGATTCAACAACTACGTGAAGCAATTGGTGCAGGAGTAGATGGAATTGCGATGATGGGACATCCAGGAGAGGAAGCAATAATGCCACTTGCGGAGGCCGCCAATGAGGATGGGATTCTGATGATGTATCAGAATGTTGATGTGCCCGCAGTCAGAGCAAAATTCGGAGGCGGATATGTTGGTGCAAACCTAGCCACACAAGGATATCTGCTTGGCCAAGAGGCCATCCGAAGATTTGATCTGAAAAAAGGAGATAAAGCTGTCGTTATGGTGCCAATTGGAGATTACTCTCGAGCACAGAGAGAAGATAACGTACGCATTGCTTTTGAGGAACATGGAATGGAGGTCGTTGTGCTGGATGGCACGCCGGAATATGCAACAGATCCCAACTCAGCTATTCCCGTCATTTCAGCCGCACTCGCAGCCAATTCCGATGCAAAGATTCTAGTTCATACGGGTGGCCAAATGCTTGGAAATGCTGAAACATTCGCTGTTGCAGCTGGATATGGCCCGAATGAATTACTTCAAATTGGTTTCGATACCAGCCCACAGGTCATGTCTGGATTTGTCAATGGATTCGTCCATTTGACATCTGACCAACAACCCTTTTTGCAAGGATATTTGCCTGTTTTATCACTTTGCCAAATGAAGGTGATGGGTCTAGGTGCTTTGAATCAAGATACTGGAGCTGGCTTTGTCACAACAGAAAACTATGAATCTGTTATGTCTTTGGCTAACGCTGGGTTGAGGTAAATGACAGTAGCTGACCTCCTCTGAGGTCAGCTATCTTTTTTCAAAAGTATCGGTAAAGCGAACCATCCGGGGAAATTGATTCGTTTTTAGTCAACTAACACTGTTTAAACTACTCAAAATACTTAAACTTATCTGCCAAATAATTCGTCTTCTATGGAACCAATAATTGAGTTAAGAAACATCAGTAAAAAATTTGGTGGCATCACTGCCCTGAATTCAGTTTCACTAGAAGTTAATGAAGGAGAAGTTGTAGGATTGATAGGGGATAACGGTGCAGGGAAATCGACACTAATTAAAACATTAGTGGGAGTTCATCAACCAGACTTAGGTGAGATCTTTATTCGTGGCCGGAAAGCTGAGCATTGGAATGCAAAAAAAGCAAGAGAGGCAAAAATTGAAACTGTCTTTCAGGACCGTGCATTAACGCCCCAGCAGTCCATAGTTTGGAATATTTTCATGGGGAAAGAGCTAAGATATCCTCTGGGTTTCATACGAGTAAAAGAGCAACAAGAAGAAGCCAATAGGATAATCCGTGAAATCGGTTTTACTTCCAAGTTAATTGATGCAAAATCTCAGGTAGGCAATTTATCTGGGGGCGAGCGCCAAGGCGTTGCTATAGCCAGAGCAATTTACAATGATGCTGAATTGATTATCCTTGATGAACCAACGACAGCACTATCTTTAATTGAAACCCAGAAAGTATTTGATTTCGTAAATAATATCAAAGCAAAAGGGAGGTCAGTCCTTTTTATTGGTCACAATATTTTTCATGTGTTCGACATTTCAGACAGATTTGTAATTTTAGATCGAGGAAAAATCGTCCATCAACTCGAAAAATCTGATGTTGACAGCCCAGAGAGCCTCATAAAGATCATGAAAGAAACAGTTGAGAAAGGTGAGTAATTCATATGAATAAAGAATTCACAATTAATTCTTTTATCTCAGAAAATAGTCGTCCTCTGAGTAGCCTTTTTTACTTTGTGTTGATCATGACAATTTTCTTTACTGCTTCTCCAGAAGTCTTTTTTTCAACAAAATTTCATCAAGCAGTTCTTACGGTTTATCCAATAATTATTTTCCTAGTCATCCCGCTAGTCTTTGTTGTTACAATGGGAGAGATAGATCTATCTTTTGCTTCTAATTTTGCTTTTGCTTCATGGATTTTTGCACTACTGATCAAAACTTTTAGTGTTGATCCCTTCTTGGCTTTCCTCCTGGGGATTCTTGCAGGTGCTTTTATTGGTGTTCTGATGGGATGCCTTGTTGTCTATGGGAGAATCTCGTCGCTGGTTGCTTCCCTAGGGGCACTTTTTCTAATCCGCGGATTCCTATTTGTTGTGAGCGACAGTAAGTCAATCACAATTATTGAGATCAGGAAACATTGGATCTACGACTTACTTGTAGGAAAATTTTTTGGTTTTCCAATGCAATTTATTTGGGCAGGGATCTTCGTAATTATTGCTTATTTTCTTTATCATCGGCATGTCTTTGGCGCCCACATTCACCATATCGGAGATAATCCTGAGAGTGCAGCCCAAATGGGGATAAATGTGGACCGGACAAGAATTTTCTGTTTCATGTTTTGTGGGATTGGAGCCGCCTTAGCAGGAATGTTTTCTACTCTAGTTAATTTTACATGGTGGCCTACCCAAGGCTTTGGCTATCTTCTACTAGCACTTGCCAGTGTTTTTGTGGGAGGAACTCCTACATGGGGCGGTGTCGGAACAATCTTTGGAGCTGTATTTGGCTCAGGTGTGATTGCTTACATGGAGACTGGAATTGTTGCAATGGGTTGGAGTGGTTTGTGGCGACAGTTCTTCAACGGTTTGATCATCATCCTTGCTTTGCTTGGGCACAGATTTCATGGCAACAGAATTAGGTAATTATGACGAATTTAGTAATTTGGAATGAATTTATTCATGAGCAGGAAGATGAAATCGTAAAATCAATTTATCCAAGAGGAATCCACAACTGTCTGAAGGATTTCCTAAATGAAGAGAGGTCCCTCAACATTACTACGGCCACCCTTCAGGAAGTAGATCATGGTTTGCCGGAAGCCCTACTTGATGAAACAGATGTTCTTATCTGGTGGGGCCATAAAGCACACAAGCTTGTAGAAGATAGGATCGTGGATCGGGTACAGCAAAGAGTTCTTGAAGGAATGGGTCTCGTTGTCCTTCATTCCGGCCATCACTCAAAAATCTTCAAAAGATTGATGGGAACGACCGCCAATATTCGCTGGGCTGAACGTGGAGAGAAGGAGAGAGTATGGGTCTGCAATCCTGGGCACCCGATCGCAAGTGGGTTGGGTGAATATTTTGAGATTGAGATGACAGAGATGTATTCAGAGCCCTTTCAGGTACCTTCACCGGATGAGACCGTCTTTATAAGTTGGTTCGAAGGAGGAGAAGTATTCCGGTCTGGACTTTGTTACAAGCGAGGCAATGGAAAGGTATTTTACTTCAGACCAGGACACGAGGCCTACCCAGTCTATCACAACAAAGATGTGCAGAGAGTTATCAACAATGCAGTTCATTGGGCTTGCCCTGAAACCAACTCAGGGATCTGGATAGATCGCATCGCAAAGGGCATTGACAACATGGAGCGCAAAACTCCTGTAGAACCAATCGAAACCAAAGGATATAAAGTCAATCATGACTACAAAGAATGATATTGGTTTCCCCAGATTAGATTTCATCTGAAGTAACAGAACTCATTTCCAATATGAAAGAGCTCTACCATAATTACAAAAACAACGGTTTTGTTGTCATCCCCAATTTATTTGACGAATCAAAAATAAATGACTTACTCGCCGAGACTCTTCGGCTTTGCAGAGAAGAAGGTAGCAAGCTCCCCAAAACTCACCTATTGACGAATGAATCACGACCACCTTCCAGTCTTGACGAACTAAGTAACGACGATCTAGTCTCCCATTTCCTCGCACTGCATTTTCCCCACAAGATGTCCTCTTTATTCGGGTCTATGCTAGATGCCCCAGAGCTAGTTCCCTTTTTGGTAGATCTCATTGGTCCCAACGTCAAGTGCATGCAATCCATGCTGTTCGTAAAGAAAGCTGGCAAGCCAGGTCAGGCATGGCATCAAGATGAGCACTTCATACCCACACGGGACCGCTCATTGACAGGAGTCTGGATTGCGCTGGATGACGCCACCATTGAAAATGGATGCCTTTGGGTCATTCCAGGTTCACACAAAGCTGGAGTACTCTATCCAGTGCGTTCACCAGTAACTGAAGAATATGATGGTGCCCCTGAAGCTTTCGATTATCCGCATTCACCTGATGAGGCTGTTCCTGTCGAAGTAACCAAGGGCAGTGTCGTCATATTTCATGGATACCTGCTGCATTCTTCTCTGAAAAATCGTGCTGAAGAAAGATACCGTCGAGCCCTCGTTCATCATTACATGAGTGCAGAGTCTCTACTTCCTTGGGATTGCGGAGGACAAATCCCATCGACCAGAGACAATCGGGACATTGTAATGGTTTGTGGAAAGGACCCTTACAATTGGAAGGGCACTGAGGACGTCCTAAAGCCATATATCCGTGGTGAGCGGATTCCTTCTCAAACCGTAGAGAATTAGGCTGGATGGAGATCTAATGGGTAGACCGACTGTTCGTGAATTATTAAACCTGAAAGGGGTTCGCCAGCTCTCCGAAGTGCTTGTTAGAACTGAAGAAGAAGCCTTGGCCTGTGAAGAAGCCGGGATTGACTTATTGATTACCGTTGCTGGGGAACAAGCACGCAAGATCAGAGCAGCAGCACCAAATACCTTTCTGACAATGGGTATCCTTTACGGGGAATGTACTTCCCCATCGGAAGCAATCAAAGCAGGTTTTGCAGCATTAAAAGATGGGGCTGATGCGGTCTATGCTTGTATGAGCATTCCTTTTATCGAGGCGATGTCCAAGGAAGGCATACCTGTTGTCGGCCATGTTGGTTTGGTTCCACAAAAGCGAACCTGGACGGGAGGATTTCGAGCTGTCGGAAAAACAGCGGAGGAAGCTCTAAAGGTATATCAAGATACCTTAGCTCATCAGGAAGCAGGAGCTTTTGCGGTCGAAATGGAAGTGGTCCCGGTCGAAGTTGCTTCAGAAATTTCAAAACGGATGGAGTTGCTCGTGATCTCAATGGGAAGTGGCAATGGCTGTGATGCCCAATATCTCTTCGCTGAAGACATACTGGGTACAAACCGCGGACATGTACCTCGTCACGCCAAAGTTTACCGAAGGCTTAGCTCTGAATTAGATCGAATTCAAAATGAACGAGTCCAGGCCTTTCGAGAGTACCAAGCTGATGTTCTCTCCGGAGCTTTCCCAGAGGCAGGAAACACGGTGCGGATTCAAGCAAACGAATATAAAGAATTCTTGAAAAACATCCCTCCTTCTTGATCTTCATTCACTTAAAATATTT
>DJYX01000160.1:10585-19993 GCA_002450295.1 Deltaproteobacteria bacterium UBA6967 | reverse complement strand
GTTTATTTGATGACAGGTTCTAGCGAGGCTCCATCGTAAAACGCTTTGCTACAGCAAATCAAAACGATGTTGGAAGTTTCTTTGAAACTGCTCATCAATAAACTAAACAACCCTTAAGCGCCAACGCCGTCTGCTCTAGCAGTGAGGCTTCATCAGATCCCCCGTCTCAGCAAATTGATTAGAAGTTCTTCAACTGAGGCTATTCATTCAGTCTCCGATCAAAATCCTTTTCTAGGTAATCCTGAAAATCAATGCTCTCTTCCACATCCACTTGATTACCTGAAACCGCTACGACTTTAACCTTCTTGCCAACGGGCACTTCCACCTCACAGGATCTTACGTTCCAAACGTCCGCATTGATTTTGACTTTGCCAGTCCCCTTCTGATTATCGATCGCCTCCACGAGAACCCCTTCCATCCCAATCAAGCCCTCCACTCCAGATTTGTACTTTTGCTGATCTGTACCGCTGAACGATCTCTTGATCACGACAAACAAGACCATACTGAGTACTGGCCAAATCCCCAATACTGACCAATGGTCCACAAAATAGCTGACTGGAGCGGTGGCAAGGGCTGCCAAGCCCAAGGGCATCCAGAACATCATTGGCAGGACGAATTCCAGTCCCACCAGTCCTAGCCCAGCGAGGAACAAAATCAACCAAAGTTCCATCAGCTTTTCGACTGATTAAACAGATCTCCTAAATTGCCAAACGCCGCCATCGATTTGGAGGCGTCGTACGGAAGATAGACCTTGTCCCCCTCACCATGCGTAAATTTCTCATAGGCATCAATATAAGACTTAGAGATCATGTAGTTAGTGGCTAGCTTGACATCTCCTCCAAGGGCCTCGGCAATTTTTTTGATGGCTTCCTTTTCTGCAGAAGACATGATTTCCAGCGCTTGTGCAGTACCATTGGCTCTTGAAATAGCCGCCTCTCTCTGGCCCTCTGCAGTTTGAATCAAAGACTCTCTTTCACCTGTAGCTTGGTTGATCATTTCTTGTCTTTCACCTTCGGATCTGGCGATTCGGGATTGCTTGTCGCCCTCTGCAGACAACACGGCAGCGCGCCTCTCACGCTCAGCCTGCATCTGCTTCTCCATGGCTTCCAGTACTTCCTGGGGAGGTGAAACATTGGCTAATTCCACGCGGTTTACCAAGACCCCCCATTTGTTTGTTACGTCATCAAGAACGATCTTCAGGCTGGAGTTGATTTTATCCCTGGAAGCCAGCGTTTCGTCCAAATCAAACTCCCCAATCAATGACCTCAGGGTGGTTTGGGTCAGCTGGCTGATCGCCAAAGGAAGATCGTTGATTTCATAGACTGCTTTTTCGGGATCGGTAATCTGCATGTAGACCACGGCATCAATTTCAAGGGATACGTTGTCTTTGGTGATCGTAGTCTGAGCCGGAATGTCCAGCACCCTTTCCCGCATGTCGATTCTCTCTAACTCTTCATTCCGCCAATTGATTTTACGAATTTGTTCGATGACCGGAAGTTTGAAATGAAGCCCAGATTTCATGGTTCTATTAAAGGATCCGAGCCTTTCGATCATCATGACTTCGCTCTGCCGGACAATTTTCACCATGTTCTTCATGAATAAGAAGATAATGAATATGGTGACGAGCGTGGAGAAGCCAGGAAAGGCATCTAGCAACGTGTAGATAATTTCATCTTCCATGGTTGAGCTTCCTCAAATGAAGAATTATGAACCGCGCAATCTAGCGTCAACGGTTACCGTGCGGTTCCTAAATTGGATTTTGGTGCTTCAACGGGATTTTTCTTCTAACAGGTAGAAAGGCAGTTCTGAATTATTGTGTCGATGAAGTCAAGGTCCGGAAGGTCACTCTTAAATCCAAACATCATTCTCTGCTGTCAGAGTGCCCCCAGTTTCTCCAGTGTTGACGACACCCCTTGGCTCCACTAGCAGCACCTTGCACTCGTTCTCGGCGAAGGGCTTGTGCTCTTCTCCCCGTGGAACCACGAACATTTCTCCCTCGCTCAGGTGGACTGTCCGATCCTTGAACTCAATGCTCATCGATCCCTCCAGGACAATGAAGGTCTCATCCGTGTCTGAATGGTGATGCCAAGTGAATTCGTCTTGGATCTTCACCAACTTGAACTGGTAGTCATTCATCTCTGCAATGACTTTGGGAGACCAGTGCTCTGAAAAGAGGTTTAGTTTTGACTGAAAATTGACGGGTTGACTCATGCTCGTACTCTCTACAACTTATGAATGACGTGCCGTACCACTCCCCAAATTTGGAAGTCATCGTCCACAGAGACTGGGATGCTGGGATAATCTGGATTTTCTGGCTGAAGTTCAAAACACTCCCGAGTCTGGACCAAGCGCTTGAGGGTGAACTCCCCGTTGAGGGAGGCAATCACGACCTTCCCGTTTGGCTTTTTCTTCGAGCGATCCACGATCAGCAAGTCTCTATCATGAATTCCAGCACCCACCATTGAGTCGCCACTTGCCCGGACAAAGAAGACGTTGTTGGGATCCGGTACGAGGTACTGGTGCAGGTTGAGGTAGCCATCGTAGTAGTCCTGGGCTGGACTAGGAAAGCCTGCAGAGACCATCGATTCAAACATCGGTCGCTGGTACTCTTCTGCGAGAGGCATCTGTACGGGAAAAACAAAGGTGAATGGGAGTAGGTTCATGTGCATGGTTTTTAAATTAATTACGTGATCAGCAGTTTCTGGACGTTGTCACACTCAGGATGATTTTCCCCTTTTCTCTTCAGATCCCGCAGTTCATAGGCATATGCCCAAAACTTACGGTAGTCCTGTTTCGTAAGTCGGAGGTTCCCATTTTCATCATGCAGGAGCTGATCGAGGCTCTTTCCTAAATCAGTCGCTCGGTCATCAAACCAGCTCTGCCACGCTGCGCTGTAGTCTTCATAATCAAGACCGGCTTTCTTGTGCAGTAGTCGCCAGATCACCACTTCGCATTGCCGTAATCTCGTTCGATCCTGTTGCGTTAGCTTCTTCATTTTGTTTCCCAATATAGAATTACTCTCTGCACATTGCTCATCCGGCAGGCAACGCTCACCTTTCTGTGAAATTCAGGGATCCTGTATGCCTTTTTGAAAGATTGTGCGCTTTGAGATGCAGGGTAGAATGTAATTGGAAGTCTTAGTAATTGGAAGTAAAGCCCAACTGACAGTGACTTTTTCATGAAAGATTCGATTGAGAGAGTGCCGTGAAACGAGACACTACGCCAAAAAAGGTGGATCTGCTACTCATTTAGCAGAATTTGTCGAGGATGAGCTACTCGCTAAGTGAAGCCATCCCAATCTGAGCTAATCAAGATCGAATTAACTCCTATTAAGAGTAAATCATTTTTTGAGGAGAACCCATTGAGCGAAAACCGACAGATTGTTTCAACCGCAACCCGACAGGGGGAGCTGATTTTATCGATCGTTCAAAACGAAATACCCATACCAAGTGATGATGAAGTGATTGTGAAGATGGAGGCCGCCCCCATTAATCCATCAGACATGTTTCCCTTGTTGGCTTTTGCTGATTATTCACAGGGCAAGCTGATGCTGGACGGTCAACAGCAAAAGATGGTGGCACCGATCTCGGAGCAATTTCTGGATGCCATCCGCTCTCGTCTTGACCAAACCCTGCCTGTTGGCAATGAGGGCGCAGGTCGGGTTGTGACTGCTGGTGCCAATGCCAAAAACTTGGAAGGAAAACTCGTATCGCTCGTATCCGGCCAGTGCTATCAGCAATTTGTCAAGGTGCCTGCAGCGATGTGCCTGGTCCACAAAGAAGACACTACGGCAGAAGAGGCGGCTTCCTCTTTCGTAAACCCAATCACCGCCTTGTGCTTTATTGAAACGCTGAAAAAAGAAGGTCACAAAGCGATGGTACATACCGCTGCGGCTTCCAATCTAGGCCAAATGCTCTTGAAGCTCTGCCTACAGGAAAACATTGATCTGATCTGTGTTGTTCGCTCAGTAGAACAGGCACAACTTCTACGAACATTGGGAGCAAAATACATCATCAATTCGACGAATGAAGGCTTCAAAGAACAGTTAGTGGAGGCAATGGCAGAAACGGGTGCCACCCTAGCTTTCGATGCGATTGGTGGTGGTAGAATGGCGGACACGCTGCTTTCCTCGATGGAACAGGCCCTGAGCCGCAACGCCTCTGGCTTGAACACCTATGGTGCTGAACAACACAAGCAGGTTTATATCTACGGAAGGCTCGCGCGTGGTCCCATTACCCTGGGACAAAACTATGGCATGTATTGGGGGGTTGGGGGCTGGCTCGTGATGCCGGTTCTGAAGAAATTGGGCCCAAAGCGCGCTGCAGAGCTGCAAGCTCGAGTGGTCAATGAGATAAAGACCACATTTACCAGCCACATTACCGATGAGTTGAGTCTGCTTGAAGCAATCGATCCAGCGAACATCGCTCGCTACTTTCCCAAAAAAACGGGAGAGAAGTATCTGATCAAACCCCAGCAGGGACTGTAGGAGATCCTAATTTGCTGCTTCTCAGTGCTGTCTGGAGTGAATGAGTTGCTCTGGCGGTCGACATGGCGTGAGGACGCAGAGGGCCAGATTAATAGCTAAAAACCAGCAGAGCAATTCGGGGCAACTACTCTCTCAGCGGCTAAGCATGATCCTGTTGCTCAAGATTCCACTAGATCTGGGGCACTTCTAGGACGGTTTCCAATAAACCCAGGCCAGCTAGAATGGCAATGATCAAGAAAAGCCAAATGAACAGGTTTTTTCCATCATTCATGGCAAGCTAATCAATTTGGAGGATTTGTTAATCTTAGGGAAGTCTCTGTAGAGACCTCCCAACGAAGATTCCCAATGAAGTGCGGGAAGTAAAAAGATGAGAAAACTTCCCGCATTTGGAGCTCACGAACCAGTTTTGTGAGAGGATCAGTGAGCAAGAGACCCTTTGAACAGCTTGGCCACTGTATTCAGAGCGTATCGCTTGGAGCCTCAGAAAACGATTTATAGGGTTGCTAATTCTAAATTTCAAGTAATGTTTGAATATATACACCCTATGGTCTACTGCGGAGAGGAGTTTATGTGTTCAAAATATTTTTATCATTCTCAAAAGAAATATCGTTTCACATCACCAATCCTAGTGAAGCTTCGTGAAAGACTGACTCGGCAAACACTAGCGTGAATTTCTGTATGATCTTGTCTTAGTTTCGGCTGGGAGCAAGCTGTTGTAGCAGGAATTCAAATGGCATGGGTGCATCAAGTTCAATCACTTTTGCCTGAAGTTCAGGATACTGCTCGAAGTACCCACGAAGTTCTCGGCGTTTAGCTAAGAAGTTCTGGAGCATGTACAAAAGAATCAAATCCTTGCTGAAGAAACTCTGTCGCAGAGATTCTCGATTTCCTGAGAAGATCACTTCCCTGGTCCATGCTCTCCGAATCGTTCGCCCAAGCAGTTGGATAAAGACACGAACAAAGGGATAATTCAGCCAAATGATATGTGTGGCTCTTTGCCAAATCAGCATTTTGGCAGAGGCCCCATGCCCGTCAATTACCCATCGATCCTCAGCAATTGCGGCTGCTACCAGCTCGCAAAACTTCTCTGATTTGCGCAGCGTCCAGTTCTCCTGCCAATACATTTCATCAATTTTGAAGTATTGGATTGCGTACTTTTCGCTCAATTGCTGGGCGAGTGTACTTTTGCCACAACCACTGATCCCGATGATCGCAATGCGCAAGGTTGGCATCATTCTTCCGGTCCAAGCTGATTTATGAATCCCCCAAAGGGACCGGGTTCATGCTGGATAGATCCCAAGCTAGAGATCCGGCTGGCTCAATTTCTGCTGCTGTTATCTGATGACAACCATAGGCCGCTTCCATTCTTCATTTCTTTGGGGGTTTTCAGATGACATGGCAGAATCGTTTTTCAGGGGTTTTCCGTACTAAGAACCCCAGTGGTTCCAACAATACAATCGAACCCACTGAACAAGAAAATTATCGACTGATTCTCTTGGGCATGCAGAAGGTGCATGGACATCTCTTTCAGTTGAGCGAACCAAAAAAGTCTAATTGAGGGAATGGGACATGGAGTCCCGAGATTAATGCTTCGAAATAGGGTTTTTAAGAATTTCTCTGTTCGTCAAATTCCTTTATCAACTTCTTCACTTCGACGAGCTTGCGTTCTAATTCCTCACGCTTGTGCCAATCCCTCCTTTGTTCTGCAGCAAGCATTTCACTCTTGAGTTCTAACATGCGATCCAGCAAATCAAAGCGATCCACGAACAATTACTCCCTTGCTACTAGCTAATGTGGTCGTTATTTCGGCCAAAAATGGTTTCCACAGGTTCTTCTCTTTTGTTTGAGATGATTGATCAAACTAAGTAAGCTCGAAAAATGGACGGCCTCAGACGGCAAAAGTTATTCAACTGTCCGGAAAGCTGGAACAAAGAAGGTGATACCCGATAATTGAACACCCGATAGAGGTGGTACTGTTCGCGATTTCTCTCAGAGAATAGCAATTCATTGGCAGTCACGAAGAACGGGGTCAGCTTGCCATACTTGGTGGTCTTCACCTCAATGAAACGTTCCTTACCATCCTGTTCAAAAGAGCGGATGTCGTAGCCCATGTTGGGCCCAATCGTTTCAGAAACCTGCTCCACAGAGTCCAGCAAATCCATCCGGCCCATCGTCCGTAACCGTGCCTTTTCATAGGCCATCACTAGTTTTTCTCCCGCATCTCCCAACTGTTGATTGCTTGCTTCCAACTCCAGATAGTTGATGCCAACCCACGCCTCTGCATCATTTGGTGAGAGCAGTGGCAAGGAAGGATTCTTGGGGGCACTCTCCATTATCTCCAGCAGTTGCTGCATCATCCGTGGTTTGGGGACTGTCAATGTGTCCTGTAAAAATAGTTGGCTGAATTCAGGATTTTGCTGAAGAAACTCCCGAATCACTTCAGGGACAAGCTCTTTCTGGTAGTTGTAAAGCGGCTTGTATCCACTGATACTCGGTAACCCGAGTTCGATCAGTGCTGCGCTGATGTTCTGGTACATCAACTCAATTTCATATTCTATTCGCAAATTGAGACGGCTAACCAGCTTTTTACAGTGATCTACTTTATTGTAGAATTTCCCCAACATCTCGCTTCGGAGCATCGAGAAATAGTCTTCCACGATGATTTCTACTTCGGTGTGCGTCCATGTCCGGTGCATTGGATGCCTGGTCTGTGAGGAGGTTTCAATAGTGAGGACAAAGTCAGTTCCCAACTGAACATAGGTGGGAGAAGAGAATCAATTTTTTCGCTGAAGAGAGCACCTGAACAGGACAACAAGATCCAGACCACACGAAGGATACAGATATCAGGACGCTATGGCTGCGAGTTGTTCATTCTCAAATGGTGCGGATCAGAGAAGCGCTGTACTTGCCTCCGGGATTCCTGGGCAAGCACTGTATCAAGGTAGGAATTGATCGCTTGGAACTAAGGTCTGCGAATCAAACTTTGTGAAGCTTTTGAACGACAGGTCACTCAGGCTGGATGTGGCAACTCATCTCGTAGACGTTCCAATCTGACTTGCTGGCAACTTTGTCATACAGTCTGCGAGCCTGATAGTTGTTATCTCGGGTGATCCAGCGGAAAAGTCCCCAGCCTTCCTGAAGACCAATTCGTTGTAGTTTATCCAGCAGCAATTGACCCACTCCACCACCACGAGCGCTGGGCAGGACAACCAAATCATCCAGAAAGCCGATATTCTGACCACGTAACGGGTTCGGCATCGCTCGGAAATGAGCCATGCCCACGAGTGCAGATTCTTGAACAGCCACCAGACCCTGAAGTGGGTGGGATGAATCCATCAGCCAACCCCATGTGGTTTGAATGCCCGTTTCGGTGAGAGCAACTCGATAGTGTTCTGCATAGACCTGGTAGAGTTCCAACCATTGCTCAAAGTCTGCTTCTTTCAGTTCACGGATAAGAGTCATCGGAGAGAGCTTGTTGTGTTCGTTGTAGGATTCAATGACAGCCACCATATTCAATGCGGCCATCTGGCATTACGGTGTTGCAGAGGCGGGAGCCGAGCATCAGCGCAAAGTGCATTTCTGCGCCTTGTAGGTCAGCACCATCTAAATCAGCTTCCCGTAAGTCGACTCGATAACAGACAGCTTCCCTCAGGTTGGCTCCTCGTAACTCGGCTCGACGTAAATCCGCGTAACTGAGGTTGGCTTTCTCCAGATTGACGTTCATCATCACTGAGCTCTGCAACTCTGCTCTCTCCAGGTTGACTGCACGCATGTCGGCTTCATTCAGATCAACATCTTCCAAATCTGCACCCTGAAGCTGTGCTCCCTGCATCGTTGTAAAATCAAGGTTCGCCTCCCAAAGATGCGCTCCGCTCAAGTTCGCTCCTTCCAACTGGGCTCCTTCCAAATTGACTTTTTCCATCTTGGCCCCAACCAGATTGACCCCACGGAGATCTGCGTAACTCAGATCGGCTCGGCTCAAGTTGGCATAGCTCAAATCTGCATCGACCAGATCTGCCCCATTCAATTCAGCCCCTCGCAGATCCACACCAGACAGTTGACCTTCCGGACAAGCGTTTGTCTCACGCAATTGCCGCAAATGAGCGGGATCAAAGTTTTCTTCCATGCTCCCTACCTCTGCATGAAGCGCAATGACGTTATAGGTTGGGGTACTTAAAAAAGTTATCGATAGACCTGATGAAAAATGTCACAAACTGAACACAAAACAAGGTTATTTTCTTGCCCTAGAACAACAATTTTCTGAGTCACATTTCCACGACAAGATTAAGAATATCACCTTCCATCTAAGTCATCACTCACTTCCTCCACCAGCAACATCCCTGATGTAGGCCGAAGATAATTGTGATGTGTAATTTTATTTTTGTCTTTTATTATTAATTTTATAGATTTCAAAAAATTATTATAGATTTTTTTATTTATTTATAAATTAAATTAGTTATTTATAAAAAATTCATAAAAAAGTATAATTTATTATTGAAATTTAAAATACTATTTAGTAACATTAATGAAACTTAAGATGACAGAGAAACAACATCCGTTGCACACAACACTTGGAGAAATAAAATGGCTAACTACAATCCACTTCACTTTCAACAACTGACAGAAACCAAGTCGAGCCCCATCTGCAGCCTATCCGGCGCCGTATTGAGCGGTTTAGATCTGTTGGGAGCTGATCTGCGTTATGGCACTCTAGAAGGAGCAGACTTGAGTGGCTCTAATCTAGCAGACGCAAAACTAACAACAGCAAATCTGGGTAGGGCAAAACTGAGTGAAGCACGTTTGGCAGGAGCAGATCTCTATGGAGCTAATCTGGAAGAGGCAGACCTGCGAGGAGCAGACCTACGGGGAGCGGACTTACGCCGAAGCAAACTAGCCCAAGCAGACCTACGGGGAGCAGACCT
>DJYX01000160.1:5764-10277 GCA_002450295.1 Deltaproteobacteria bacterium UBA6967 | reverse complement strand
AGACCTACGGGGAGCAGACCTACGAGGAGCAGACCTAAGGGAAGCGGATTTGTTTGGAGCGGATTTTCGTGATGCTGATTTGCGAGAAGCCAATCTAGAGATGACCGCCTTCGGTGGACAACGTTTCTGTGACTACATCAATGTCGCTTAGGGCACTGAAAACAATTCTCTACATCCAACGCTTCTTCCGCCAGCTAAGACAACACACCCTACGTTGGCTCCTCACAGTGGGGGCCGACCACAAAGCTACTTCAACAAGTCTACAATCTCTTGATCCTCTGGAAACCTACCTTCATTCAACTTTGAGAAGAGCAACTGATCTTCAGCGAAGACCTCAAAAGCCCCTCTTCCGCCAGCTACCAGTTGCGTTTCTAGTTGCAACTGTTCCTTCACTGTAGCAGCCAACCTGGCTGCTCGGGGTTGGTAGTTTCAAACTCTGCAGTATTCAATACGAATCGTCATTTTTGTCTCCTGATCGTTTCATTGGATTCATTAGCTAGCTTAGTCGATTGAGAGCCGAAAGACCAAGCTGACTCTTGCATCTGGTATCGAATCAATCACCCGGCAGGGGAACCTCTGGACCAAGCATGCCTTCTTTTCGAAGTTCCAACCAAAGATCACGCGGAATTTCTAGCTCAAATAACCACAAGTTTTCCTGCCACTCCTCACGACTCCGTACACCGGTCAATACCGTGGCAACTGCTGGGTGACCGAGCGGAAACTGTAGAGCAGCAGCCTTGAGAGGCACACCATGTCGTTGACAGATCACTTCCATCGCCAAAGCCCGATCAATCAAGTCCTGGGGAGCCTCAACGTAGTTGTAGGTGGTTCCAGGGACTGGATTGGCTAAAATCCCACTATTGTAGACACCGCCAATCACAATTGAGGTCCCGTGCTTCAGACACTTGGGGAGCAATTCAGCCAACGAACTTTGATCCAGCAGGGTATAGCGTCCTGCGAGTAAAAAGCAGTCAAAGTCCCCATGATCAAGGAACTTGGACAGCATCTCCCATTGATTCATTCCTGCGGAAACAGCCTTGATACTACCCTCCTCACGCAAACGATTCAGGGCCTGATAGGCTCCTAGCACCGCATCCGTGAAGTGTTCGTCAGAATCATGGATATGCAGAATGTCTACTGCGTCCACTCCAAGACGCTGAAGGCTCTCCTCATGGGAGCGCAGCACTCCATCGTAAGAGAAATCAAAAATGAAGCGCTTGTCTGGATTCGCCAGGTAGAACGGCTGTCTGTCGCCGTAAAGTTCAGTACCTTCACGGACACCTGGACGAATCAACCGACCAACTTTGGTAGAAATCAGTGGACGACTGGACAATTGCGGTAGGCTACGGCCGATCCGTTCTTCAGAGAGACCATATCCATAGAAAGGGGCTGTGTCCACATAGTTAATCCCTGAATTCAGAGCCTCTTCAATTGTTAGGAGTGCTTCTTCTTCAGAGACTTTATTCAGCAAGTTGCCTAAAGGCGCTGCGCCCAGAGAGAGTTGTGACACACTCAGTCCACTGGATCCCAGGGCATTGGTTTCAAATGGATTGGGCATAGGACTTCCTGAAATGAGTTTCGAATTACGATCAAGACCAAAGCAGTATCATTCCTGAGGTCGATACGATCAAAAAATGGCTATCCGCAAGATACTCTATTAGAGATGTGGTGCAAGGATTCATATTTTGCTGACAGTCGAATCCAGGACTGCCATATTAATTGTTACAGGAAACTGCCTAGGTCATTTTGACCCAGTTCCCTTGCTGCTGTAGCCATTCCCTCTTAACCAAAAACGGAGTTTATGATTAAACTGACTGAAAATGAAGCCTTGATGGTACTGGTGGATCTCGTCCAGGAATCTGATGAATTGCCTGCGAAGGCCCGCTTGGAAATTGATGGGAAGGTCAAATGGCTACTAAAGCAACATGAGAAGATTAGCGATCCTCAATGGACGCTCTATCACCGCAAGTGGAAAGCAACGAGCCAGCACGATGAATTTTATGAATCCGCCATTACTGTTCTGAAAGGCAGTACAGTAGAAACACGTCATCGTGCTTGTGCCTGGATGTGGGCTGCCGCCATCGCTGCTGGAGTAGCTTCAGCTACAATTGATGAGAACAATGTTTCTGCCAAGGAGATGAAACTCATCCAACAAACTCGAAAACAGCTCGGTGTTTCCATCACAGAGCAGTATGTGGCTTTTGGCAAACTACCTCATACGGCACTGGAAGAGTTGAAACCCTAGTACGGAGACGCGTTTTAGTTTAGGGAAAGTAAGTAAACGTTAGGAACGGGTGGGATTCAGCAATCCCACCCAGCAGAGTTGGAAGTAACTTAGACGACGTCGTCGCCAGCTCCAGCCATGATGAGTTTGCCTTCCTCTTCAAGCTTCTTTACAACCTTGATGATCTTTTGTTGGGCACCTTCAACGTCTGCGACTTTAACTGGCCCCATGTTCTCCAGATCATCGTTGAGCATCTCGGCTGCCCTGGTGGACATTGAGCTCAGAATCAACTCCTTGACCGCATCACTGGCGGTCTTCAAGGCCATCGCTAGATCAGCTTTATCCACATCCTTCAAGACTGTCTGCATCTGCTTGCTATCAATCAGCGTCAAATCTTCGAAGGTGAACATCAATTCACGAATTTGCTCAGCTAGATCAGGATTCGATTCCTCGATAGTGGAGAGAATTCGCGTCTCGGACGCCTTGTCAATTGCGTTAAGGATCTCGGCCACTGGTGCAACTCCACCGACTTTGGTCACCATGCTACCTGCCTGTTTCATTTCATCTGTTAGCACTTCGTTGAGTTCATTGACCACCCCTGGAGGAATACTGTCCAGAGAAGCGATTCGATAAACAACATCTGCCTGGAGATTTTCCGGAAGAGTTCGCAGGACAGTAGCTGCCTGGTCCACATCTGACAAGTAAGAAATGATTAAGGCAATGGTCTGCGGGTGTTCAGTCCGGATGTAGTTGGAAATCATCACGGGATCAATAAATTTAAGCGCCTCTAGCCCCATGTCTTCGGTCTGGGCACTCATTGATGCGCCAAGCTCTTTCGCTTTGTCTGGACCCAAAGCCTTGCTCAAGGCATTCTTGATGAAGTCTGGAGAAGCCATCAGGTCTCCCCCTCCATCACTCATCACAGACTGTCTATAAAACTCTTCAAGAACCTGATCCAATTCCTCGGACGAGATATCGTTGAAGCGAGTCATGTAGTAGCCAACCTGCTGAATCTCAGCTTCTTCGAGGTTCTTCATGACATCGGCAGCCCCCTCTTCGCCCAAGGCTAGCAATAGGATCGCCGCTTTCTTGGGACCCGTTAGTTTGCCAACCGCCATACCTGCTCCTTAGACAATGGTTTAAGTGTGATCAGAACGTGTAAAGAAAATTTATGTCACATCTTTGCAAAGATGCAAACCACATACGTTTTGCCCGCGGGAAGAGCAGATTTTTTTAGTTCCCCATTCCGTGAGAGCGATCATACCCATTGATGGACGGAGAGCGCCAACCAACTTTGGTCAATTCGTCATTAGTGGGACAGTAGTGTTCCACTCGTAAAGGATAACAAGTAGAAGAGTCGCTGGAGTGTTCGCTACCACAATCACCCCCAGGGCAAGCTGAGAGCGCCCCTAGCAGATGTACCTCTGCAAAGAATTCCAGATAGTCTCCCGAGCGAACCGGGCTGGCCTTCATGAAATACTGGTGGGTGTCCTGAAGAAAACCTGTGCACATGAAGACATTGAGTACATCGTGCACATCAGCCTCTATCTCGGCTGTTGAGAGTCCCGTCTCTAGGGCCAAGCTGCGGATTAGGTTGGAGTGACAGCAGTGATGATATTTGGTCTGGTTCAACAGAAACGAGGTGTAGGGATCACAGCGAGTACCGATGACATCATGCACACCGGCTCCAAATTCGTCGAAGCCGTACCAGTCCAGGGTGTCCGCAGTGATCGTTGCCAGTGGACGCAAGTAGGGAAACCCCGACCAGAGTCGATCTCCTGTCGAGAGATGCGTACCGTGAAGCGCTCGTGTCTTACCGCTGTAGAAACGCTCCTGTAGATTCTCTGCCTGCCAGAGGTTGAGATCTCCCACCTGGGGCCCATCCACACAGACAATCCGAAAGAAATGACCGGCTGGAATTTCGAAAGTTCGTGCTTCCCTTGCAGGCACCTCCAAAGACTCTACCAATTCAAAATTTTTGCGTGCTCGAAAGTATAATTCGAGAGGAGCCACCTTGAGTTGGTCCACCGGATAGCAAATCACCGGTCGGATAGCCTTGCGCTTTTCCGCATCCAGAGGTGCTGGGAAATCAGGGGTTCTGGACTTCATGAGATGATTCAGAGTTTGAGGAGCGTCGATATCGAAACAAGCAAGGAGAGAGGCACCCGTCGTGAGTGCCTTTAACTGTTACTCTTGGATCTGCTGGAAGGCTTCATCGAGATCATTAATGATGTCCTCGACCCGCTCCAAACCGACTGAGAGGCGAATCACTTCCGGACCGGCTCCTGC
>DJYX01000160.1:0-5359 GCA_002450295.1 Deltaproteobacteria bacterium UBA6967 | reverse complement strand
GTGTCACCGATGTTGGCCACGTGACTATGTAGTTCTACTGACTCCACCAGCTTCACACCTGCCTCGTAGCCTCCCTTGATGCCAAAGGTGAAGACCGATCCCGCTCCACCTTCGAGATATTTTGAAGCCAACTGATGGAAAGAATTGTCTGGCAAGCCCGCATAAGATACCCAATCCACCTGCGGATGACCCTGCAGAAACTCTGCGACTCGCTGTGCATTCTGGCAATGTCGTTCCATGCGCAAAGCCAAGGTCTCTACACCGTTGAGGGTCAACCAGGCATGAAAGGGGGACATGGTTGAGCCAAGGTCACGCAAACTAACCGCATGGCTATAGAGCGTGTAGGCCAGATCATTGCCAAAGGTTTCAGCAAAGGTGATCCCGTTGTACTCCGCCGCTGGTTGACTCAGGCTGGGGAACTTCTCATTACCAAGCCAGTGAAAGGTTCCAGAGTCGATGACCACACCCCCAACCGCATTGCCCTGTCCAGATAGAAACTTGGTCGTGGAGTGGGTGACGAGATCTGCCCCCCATTCGATAGGCCGGCAAAGGGCTGGGGTCGCCATCGTATTGTCTACGATCAGGGGCACACCCGCTTCCTGAGCCACCTTGGCAATGGCTTTGAGGTCAATCACCACACCACCCGGATTGGCAAGGCTCTCGACAAAAATGGCGCGAGTGTTTTCCGTTACCGCCTGTCGGAATGCATCTGGATCAGTGGCCTCGACAAAGATCGCCTTCCAATCGAATTTCTGAAAGCTCTTGCCCATCAGATTGATGCTACCCCCATAGAGCTTGTTCGCGACGATCACTTCCATGCCGGGAGACATCAGGGCAAAGAGTGCCAAGACTTCGGATGAATGTCCCGAAGCGGTACAAGTGGCTCCCCGTCCTCCTTCGAGTGTAGCCAATCGCTCCTCCAGCGCTGCCACAGTCGGATTCGTCAAACGGGAGTAGATGAAACCGGGCGTCTGTAAGTTGAAGAGCGATGCGGCATGATCAGCGTCTTCAAACACGTAGGAGGTTGTTTGATAGATTGGGAAGGAACGTGCTCCGGTAGTCGCCTCCGGGGGAGTTCCCGCATGGATCGCCAGCGTCTCGAAACCGTACTGGGGATGGAGGGACTTCTTCATCGATGCCTCCGTTGGCTGGAGATCACTCCGGTGTTGATGCCTTGCCAGCCCAGTTCTCCCCAGAGTCGGGAGTACTCGATCTTCGGGCAGCGATTCATGACGACCT
Source organism: Deltaproteobacteria bacterium UBA6967 (assembly GCA_002450295.1). GTDB lineage: Bacteria > SAR324 > SAR324 > SAR324 > NAC60-12 > JCVI-SCAAA005. The sequence goes on along the minus strand of DJYX01000160.1, from coordinate 4,120 downwards.
GTAGACCATTTTTTTCAGCAATTGCACGAGCTTCCTCGCTGACAACCCCAATTTGCAGCCAAAGCACCTTTGCCCCGCACTGTACCGCCTCTTCAGCAATCGCAGGAGCTTCCTCTCCTCTGCGAAACACCTCGACCATGTCAACTGGTCCTACATCGGCCAACTTGGCTTGCACGGTTTCTCCCAGCAGGGTCTGACCGGCAGCTCTTGGATTGACGGGCAGCATCTGGTAGCCCTTCTGAGAGAGGTATTTCATCACAAAGAAACTGGGACGTTTCCAATTGGTAGAGGCTCCTACTACTGCGATCCGGCGAACGCTGCGCAGGATATCTCGTAGTTGCCGATCCGATACTTCAGTGGTGAGTGTGTTCACGCTAGCTTAGAGAAAAAAGAGTTCAATCAACAGACGAGCTACGTTCTAAGGAAGGCATAGCCGAAGTTCAAAAAATGCAGTAGAGTGGCTATCATTCCTCACAAACAAAGCTCAAGTTTTGTTGCAGTAAACCATCTTCAGAGAGCACCTGATGGGTGGAGATCGTGACGAATTAAGAAATTACGTTTTTTGGTCTGTCCTGCAGTTCCTGCTAATCACTTGGGTTTTCAACTCCTGAGCTTGGGGCATTTGAAGGTCATGCAGCAACCTCTCAAGTTGGATTATCCCTGAGCCGGCCGCTGCCCATGGTCGGAGCGCTCCATTTTGTTTTTCTAGTCATAGCTGGAAGTAAGTTACAGGCTGTGCAATCGGCTCACACGATTAATTATAGCAAAAAGCGTCACCCCCCTGCTACACTTCTAGCCCTAACTCACCAGTTTGTGATCGACCCGTCCCGTCGTCTCAAGTGTGGCGCTTCCCAAAACTCGAAAGCTTGATGCTGCAAGCGCTGTTCATCGATGGTGATCCCCAACCCGGGAGTCGAGGTAACTGGCAGGACTGCTCCGTTCAGTCTAGGTTGATCTAAGAAGACTTCAGAGTCCTCAAATCCCAGATGTTGCTCTACGGGACTAGCCCTTGTTTCGAGCCAGGCGAAGTTAGCGACCGCTGCAGCAAAATGTAACGTAGCGGCTGTACAGACTGGTCCTAGTGGGTTATGCGGCATCATGTCAATGTAATGTGATTCACACCAGCCGGCCACCTTCATTGACTCTGTCAAGCCGCCCACATTACACACATCGATCCGGGCAAACTGCAGGATGTCTTCCTCAACATAAGGCTGGAACTGCCACTTAGAGGCAAACTCTTCACCAATAGCAAAGGGGATATCTGTCAGTTTGCGCAACGCATGATAGGCACTTGGACATTCGTCTCGAATCGGTTCCTCGATGAAATCTAGGGTGCCCCTCGGCATTTTTTGGCAAAAGCTGGCAGCTTCTGCGACATTCAGCCGGTGATGATAGTCGATGCCAAGAACAACCTCCTCCCCCAGTTGTTCCCGGGCCTTTGTGCACCATTTGGCAGATTCTGCCAAATGCTCCCGTGGTTCATAGAGGTCCTTGCTGCCGTGACCCGAAGGTGAGAGCCGCATGGCGTTCCACCCAGCCGACACAAGTTGCTTCGCTTGGTCGATCATTTCCAGACCTGGGGGAGCGCTGGTTGTTGCGAAGGTCGGGATGAAGTCTCTCTGCTTGCCACCCAGTAACTCGTAGACTGGAACCTGTAAGGCCCTACCCTTGATGTCATGCAGGGCAATATCAATTGCTGAGATCGCTGCCAAAAGCACGCGGCCACCCTCAAAGTACTGGCTTCTATATAACTCCTGCCAAAGAGAACCAATCTGGAAAGCAGGCTTGCCCACGAGCCATTCACTGAAGTGTTCGATCGCACCAATCACTGCTTTTTCTCGACCAGACAGGCCGCTCTCCCCCCAACCAAAGATGCCTTCATCCGTTTCCACCTTGACCAGCAACTGATTTCGGATGCCAACTTTGACGGGATAGGGAACGATTTTGCTGATTTTCATGTTGAGCTTCTTGAAAAGCGTAAAGGAATCAGCTTCCTTGGAGGAAGCTGGAAAGTTTATTCTGATCAAAGACAACCCCATGACCGATAATGTCAAGAGGTTTGGCGTTGCCGTTGCTGAACTGAAACGGTTGAACCGTGTATTGATCGATAGGGAAGGAGTGGACTTCCAGGTAGCCCGGATTCGGAACACCTGCCAACAGGCTCACGTGCAGTTCGTGCATGCCATGTGAAGAGACCATCAGATCCCGATTTGCACAGAGTTGAGCGACTTGTAACCATGGAGTGATGCCCCCGATTGTCCCCACATCCGGTTGTGGAAACCGCAACACGTTTGTTTGTAAAGCCGCTTGGAATTCAAGGAGTGTGTGGAGATTTTCTCCCTGCGCCAAGGGAATCTGAATCTGCTCTCCAATCCTTTGAAAAGCAGCAAAATCGTCAGGAAGCGTGGGTTCCTCAAACCATGTTACGGAGAGATCTTCCATCGCCTGGCCAATCCAGATGGCATCCTTTACATCCCACTTCATGTTGGCATCCACCATGAACTCGATATCTGACGGTATCAGCTTGCGGATGCTCCTCGTGCGTTGAATATCTTGCTGCAGATCATCCAGACCAATCTTGATCTTGATACCCCGGTAGCCCTGTCCCAGTTTCTCTGTGATCACCTCCTGCTCGCGTTCCATCGTGTAATTCAAGTCGATGAGACCTGCATAGGCTTGAACTTCAGGCTGATTACCCCCCAAGAGTTTCCAGAGAGGTAGCTCTTGGGACTTCGCTCGCAGATCCCAGAGAGCGATGTCCAGTGCCGCGATGGCAAAGCTAGCGACCCCTCCCCGTCCCACAAAATGAACGTGCCAGTTCAGCATTTCCCAGAGTTGTTCAACCTTGTCAGCATCCTGACCAATCAGTGTTGGAGCCAGATCGTCAACCAACAGGCGATGAATTGCACTTCCCCCCTTACCCCCCGTGTAAGTGTAACCCATTCCTGTCAGGTTACTTTCGAGAGTGACCTGAGTAGTAATCAATTCAAAATGGGTGTGGTTGGCGTGCTTGGCGTCATAGAGTACTTCAGCTAGCGGAATCCGGTAGTATTTGGCCACGATAGATTTGATCTTGTTGTTCAAGGTGTGGCTCCTCAAGCTCGTTCAAATGGCATTGTCTGCTCTATAGCTTCGATCGGTTCATTTTGCAGGATCTGGTGTAAGCGGTAGGTCATCACTACATCCCAGGCGTTGTAATGCAACAATCGCTTGAGCCAGAGAGCGTTGCCCTCTCGTTGGTAGCGTCGCCAGAGGAAGACCGCATCCCGTCCACTTGCCTGGTTCAGATAGGCGGGACTACGGATCTGAAGATTCTCGCAGATCGTCTTTAGCCCACCACGAAGTCCTTGTTTACGCCCGACCTGACAGAGATCGATGTGATCTGAGTGTTTTTCCACCCCAAAGTGCTCAACGAGAAAGGGTTCGTCAAAGCGTTTGCCGTTATAGGTGATCAGTTCTGAAGAAGCCTGCCACGCTTCACAAAATTGCTGCGGGGCATGTCTACCGGCAATCCAGTGTCCCCAACCCTGTGCTGCAGACCACCAGACAATCGTCGTGATCTGGCTCCGCGTCGGGCTCAGCCCAGTTGTCTCAATGTCCAAGTACATAGAATCGCTCTTCAACTAACCACTAAAGAAATGTGCCGCAGTACAAGCTTTTAAAGGTTGAACCGCATGTTTTGCCAGAAGTTGTCGCAGCCTGCAATTTCTCAATTCAAACCATTTCCAAGACTCAAACTGGACTGCGCGATCACTTTGAAGGATGCTGAAGCACTTACGATAGGAAATTTACAAATTCATTGAAAATTACCCCATGAGATTGAGTGTCGATCTCTTGGAAAAAGCGTATTGGTAGAAACCAAAGAGGAGCAAATAGTGCTGTCAGAAAACAAGGAACGCTCCATAGAGTTTCAGGGATGGCTATTTGGAATGCTGGGGATGTTGATTTTCAGCCTGACTCTGCCAATGACCCGGATGGCAGTGGAGTCACTTTCGCCCTATTTTGTTGCTTCGGGAAGAGCAATGCTGGCGGCTTTGGTGGGACTGCCAATCCTTTTGATCACATCACAGCCTCGACCCACACGGCTGCAGTGGAAGGGACTCTGGCTGGCTGGACTGGG
>DJYX01000143.1 GCA_002450295.1 Deltaproteobacteria bacterium UBA6967 | reverse complement strand
TGCAGGTTCCAAGTGAGATTCGACCCCATATTCATTTTTCAGACGAGCAAGAATGACATCAAACTGCAAAATACCCACGGCTCCCAAAAGATAATCATTTCGATTAAGCGGCCGGAACAACTGAACAGCTCCTTCTTCAGTGAGTTGTTGTAGGCCTTTTTCTAATTGCTTGGCTTTCAAGGCATTGTCGATACGGACTTTCCGAAAGTGCTCTGGGGCAAAATGTGGAATGCCGACAAATCGGAGATCTTCTTTTTCAGCAAAGCTGTCCCCGATACGTATGGTACCGTGATTGTGTATGCCAATAATGTCGCCGGGAAACGCTTCTTCTACATTTTCTCGATCCTGAGCAAGAAACATAATAGCATTGTGTAATTGCACTTCTCTTCCCAATCGCTGATGTTTGACACGCATCCCACGCTGGAAACGCCCGGAACAGATCCTCAAGAAGGCAATTCGGTCTCGATGAGCCGGATCCATGTTCGCTTGAATCTTAAAAACGACTCCACTGAAGGCCTCTTCGTAGGGAGAGACCTCACGAGTTTGCGTGGATCTCTGCCTTGGTGCAGGGGCTACTTCCACAAAGGCATCAAGCATCTCAGAGACACCGAAGCTATTGATTGCACTTCCAAAGAAAACAGGAGTTTGTAGACCCTTCAGATAGCGTTCGCTATTGAATGGAGTTGAAGCACCTTCCAGCAACTCGATATCTTCTCTAAGTTCATCTGCTTGTTTGCCCAATAGTTCATCCAATTTGGGATCTGCAAGGTCAGTGATGCGGACGATATCGTCAACTTTCTTTGTTCTGGAGGCAGCAAATAATGAAAGCTCTTTGCGATATAGGTTGTATGTGCCTCTGAAGGATTTTCCCATCCCAATGGGCCAGCTCATTGGAGCACATTCTACCCGCAGGGTCTCTTCAACATCCTGCAGCACGTCTAGAGGCGGTAGCCCTTCTCGATCCAGTTTATTTACGAAAGTTATGATCGGAGTATTTCGCAGTCTGCAAACGTCCATCAATTTTCTGGTTTGTTCCTCAACCCCTTTTGCGCTGTCAATGACCACGAGGGCACTGTCCACGGCAGTAAGAACTCGATAGGTGTCTTCAGAAAAATCTTGGTGTCCAGGAGTGTCTAAAAGATTCACCTCACAGTTTTGGTAAGTGAATTTCATCACGGAAGAAGTAACAGATATACCACGCTGTTTCTCAATTTCCATCCAGTCACTGGTTGCATGACGACTGGCTTTACGAGCCTTGACAGAGCCTGCGAGCTGTATTGCTCCGCCATAGAGCAGGATTTTCTCAGTAAGAGTGGTTTTACCGGCATCAGGGTGACTAATGATCCCGAATGTTCGACGCCTATCAACTTCCTGTTGGAATTGAGAAGTACTCATAAATCAGATCGCTCGCTGGGATGCCAGTTGTCGATATTCAGCAAGCCTCCGTTCTACACGCCCAACTGAAGCTGCAAAGTCCCTGTTCCCATTTTCTTTTTTTAACGCCTCAAGATAGGCTCTTCTAGCTTGTTGGTAGTCATCCCTACTGACTGCACCAGCCTCATAACTCAATCCAAGATTATACCAGTCCTCGGCAGTCCGATCATCTTTTGATAGTGACTCAAGACGCTGACGAGCTTCGTCCCAAAGGCCATCTCTCAGCAGCTCCTCTGCACGTTCTTCTTCCCCTCCTTCTGCAACCAAAGCCTTAATGCGTTGAGTAGTTGGTGAGATGCTTTGAAGAAAAGCTTCCACCGCTTTTGATCCTAATTTTTGAAGAATCTGCTCTCGCTCTTCATCTGGCAGGTCGTTGAGATTTGGATTTGGAAGCCTCTTGTCCACGTAAAAAATTTCTTTGGGGTTTGTTTGCTCGACTACCGCTAACTCCCTAATTGGAATCGGAATCAGAGGAATTTTAGACCGATTCACCAAATTGGCTATGCCTGGTATTGGTCTAGCCTCATAGCGATGTTGATAACTTTCAGTGTCAATCATCTGCTTGCCAAAATCTCCTCCAGAAACTCGCACAGCTACGGTCCTCTGTTCTTGATCTCCACCAATGATGGTCAAGCTGAAGCTCGTTTCAGTGTAAAGAGAAATGTTTCTGTAGCGGTAGGTTCTGATGACTTGATTGACCGGTGGTAGATCTGCATCGACACCCATCCCAGTCAATAACGTTGCTGCGCCGAGATCTATCAGAGACGAGCCCAGTCCTCCGGGGCGGCAAATATAAGCTCTGCTATCCAATGTAAGGGCATCTTCGCCAATTGCGATGCTCGCGCCAGCAGATAATCTACCTCCGATTCCACCCTTGCAAGTTGCCAGTTCGGTGAATTGTCCTATTTCTCTTTCTCCACCGCTAACAATTGCGCCCTGGATTATCCCAATCCGTTGGCCGGGTACTAATTTTTCTGCAGGTAATGTGTCTACAATCTGAGCGTTGAATCGGCCTTGATGGTTCAATTCGTTGACAAGTTCCTGCAGCAAAATCTCCTTCAGATTTAGTTGATCGCCTTCAGTCTTAACCAAATCCTCACGAATGTAGATTTCCGTAACTTTTCTAGGAACATCCAGTTGGGCTGGACGTTGGACATTCAACTCGACTGCTGAGTTGGAACTACAACTGATTTGGAAAAACAGACTTGGAATTGCCAATAGAAATGAGAATCTCATTTTGCTCAAGGGTGTAGTTAGGAAGGAAAATTAATTTCTAATGAGGATAGGAGACTCTTTTCCAAAAGACAATTGGCGGTTGCCTGAGAACGCAAGTTCCTGTCAAATTTTAATTTTTGATGAAAAAATTTGATCAAGATTAATTCGGACGTTGGTAACAATCCGGTTAATGTTTGGTCTGGGAGAGTAATGACTAACTGGTAGCTTTCAGCCTAGAGAAAGCTACCAATAAGGTGGGCGGGAACTGCTTACTTAGATGATTCAATTACGTTGATAGCTTTCAGGGCCTTATCCTTGATCTCTTCATTACCCAGTAGATCAGCAGCCTTGTGTAATGAACGTGCATCAGTAATTTTCACCCCAGGTGCGTAGATATCCAGCATCTTCAAAACTCTGTTTTGCACTATCTCAAATTTCTCGGACTTCAAATCCCCTTTATTCTGAAGTCGCCAAATTTTGAATAGACCTTCGCTGTAAATATCGATAGGAGCTTTGTTTAAAATGGCTCTTTCAAACATTTCCTCAGCTTTGTCCAAGTATCCATCTTTCCTTGCAAGTTCAATCTCCTGAAAGTGAGCTTGCCAGTCAGGCTGTTCTTCAACAGCTTGAAAAGTGTCATTATCTTTGTGTTCAACCTTAGCCGTTGATTTGGTTTCAATATCTACTGAGGTTGCTCCTTCGGTGGGAACAGAAGAATTTTCTTTTACTTCGGACTTTTCCTCAGATGAGGTCTCCGAGATAGAAGCTGTTTGAGTATTTTCGATGCTGGAAGAAGGGATTTCACGAACACCAGATCCCTGATCATCTCTCTCAAGCTTTATCGTTTTTGACTCAGCACTGGACTGTGAGGCTGTGCTCGTAGTAGTTGTTGATGTCGATGTAGCATTCTCTTGGGGACCTCCGAAGAGAAGCTTCCAGAAATATGACCACATATTACCATCCTTGGCTATGGTTTAATCCAACTTAGTGTTGCCACTAGTGGGCAACTTTTTTATGGGATTTAAACTTTGCAATCATCAAACCTATCTAAAATTAGGCTTCTAAACGAATGTTAGAATTCAATTGGAATTACTGGCTTATAAGTAAGCGAATTACCCTATCTTATGGAACCGAATTCAAAGATGCAGCAGCTTCGACAAACGCAACACAGTTTTAAACTGTTGTTGACCAGTATTTCATATTCGATCTTAAGATTCAGACCTTGGAGATCAAGAAGTAAGCTTTCATATCTATGAAGATTTTTAAGAAGCGGTTTGGCCTAGCATAAATTAAGGCGAATTTTTCATAGACTCTTGTGTTGATCTTTCTACGTAACTAAGAATTGTTTCAATTAGTTTTAAGAATTCTGAGTACCAGCAACCTTGAGTAAGTAAGTTTATTTGAAAAAAATCCTCTATTCAACCAAGAATATTTGGAGTTAGATTGAAGTAAGAAAAGTAGGCGTTTCAGTTTTGGTGAGATTTAGTTTTTTGATTAGTGAGTTAAAGGGTGGGATTTTTTGAGGTTTGGGTGTGCGCTGCTCTAAGAATTTTTTCGATCATCAAATTCTGGATTTATCTTGAACATACAACCCTTTCTCTTTGAAAATAATTGTTTTATTTTTTGCATCCCACTTGATCGTGGGCTGCATTCGAGCGGGTAGTATCACGAAAACAAAATAAAATATGAGTACACCAATCCATCACCGATTAATTATCTTGGGCTCAGGTCCAGCTGGTCTGACAGCAGCAATTTATGCTGCCAGGGCCAATCTCAAACCAGTGTTGGTTCATGGCATCCAACCTGGCGGTCAACTCACTATCACGACGGAGGTTGAAAATTATCCAGGGTTTCCCGAGGGAATTCAGGGGCCTGAAGTTATGGAATTGTTTAAGAAACAGGCAGAGCGCTTCGAAACTCAATTCATTGAGGGAGAAGTCGTTTCCTGTGATCTAAGTAAAAGACCATTTCAACTGCAGATGGGAGATTTCGCAGATTTGAGTTGTGACGCACTGATCATTGCAACTGGTGCATCTGCGAAATGGCTAGGATTAGATTCAGAACAACAATTTATGAATCGTGGAGTATCGGCTTGTGCCACTTGCGATGGTTTTTTCTTCCGTAATCAGGATGTAGCTGTAGTGGGTGGGGGAGATACAGCTTTGGAAGAAGCACTTTACCTTTCTAACCTGTGCAGGACTGTGACGGTCATTCACCGGCGTGGAGAACTAAGAGCAAGTAAAATTATGCAGGCGAGGGCGCTAAAAAATGAAAGAATTACGTTTCTCTGGCATACAGCGGTTGATGAAGTCTTGGGAGATGATAGTGGAATGACTGGATTGCGTTTGCGCAACCTACAAACAGGCTCAATTACAGAACAAAAATTTACTGGAATGTTCGTTGCCATTGGCCATCAACCAAACACGGGAATTTTTCAAGAACAACTAGCACTGAATGAAAATGGTTATATCACTGTTGAAGCAGGTAGCACCTTTACCTCTGTTG
>DJYX01000256.1 GCA_002450295.1 Deltaproteobacteria bacterium UBA6967 | reverse complement strand
AGCTTTTCGAGGGCTTCTTCTTCCCTCGGATCAAAGTAGGCAAAGCCCACAAACTTGTCCGGATACTTCCGAACAGCCTTGAATACTGTGCTGTCTTCCCCTTGAATTCCCACTGAATCTCCATAGCGGGGAGAGAAGATGATCACCTTGTGCGCAAGCTCCATCGCCGCAAAGATAGAGTCTGCATCTGTTGGGATCAATAGTTCTCCGGGCCGCACTCTGGCAATTTGCTCTAAGTAGCTCTGGGAGTAGTGGGCCGGATCCCAAATGTTGACATGGCAATCTACAATTTGTTGTGTTTCGCTCACAAGATCCCATGCTCTTCAAAGGTCTTGGCGAGGCTCACTCCATTCTCCAACATACCACGTACTTGATTTTCTTCCCTCACTTTCTGTAGTGCCTTCTCCATGACTTCTGCTGTGATTTGCTGGGGTACGATCACCACTCCGTCCACATCACCAAAAATAAAGTCTCCGCTGTTGACGCTGACTCCGTGAATTTTTCCGGGAACGTCATACCACATCAGCTTGCCTCGATGCTTACTATCGAGAGGTCCGATATTTCCGGCAAAGACAGGAAAGTTCATCTGGCGAATACGCTTGACGTCCCGAACGGAACCATCTGTTAGGCATCCAGCAGCTTTCAGGTACTGTGATCGGGTGGAGAGCAGTTCTCCCCAAGGTGCAATCTCATGATGCTGGTGACAGAGCAGAACAGCGACTTCATTAGGCTGGAGGCTGTCGATTAGAGCAATCTCATGCTCGTAGACATTCACCTTTTCATCGTCATGATAAATCTTCATATAGATGCCAACTCGTGCTAGCCCGCAGAGAATCATGCCATCATCTAGAGGACGAATCCCCGAACTCAGTGCCTGGTTCAGGTAGCCCATGCTGTCCAGAGTGTCTGAGATCACGGCGCTGTAGAGGGTATGCTTCAATTCTTGGAAATTCATATTGGCTCAATTGGGATAGTGACAGGAAACCAGGTGTGGTTGAGTGAGTTGGGTAGCATCACTGAGCTGTGGAGATTCTCCCATGCAGCGTTGTTTTTCTGGTTCTGAGAGAGACTTGAATTTTGGACATCGTGGATGGAAAGCACAACCTGATGGCGGAGAAACAGGATTGGGTACATCGCCTTCCAAGACAATCCGATCGCTCTTCCGATCCAGATCCGCAATCGGAATTGCAGACAATAACGCCTGGGTATAAGGGTGGCGTGGTGTACGGTAGAGAGCTTCACTCTCCGCCAATTCGACGATCTTGCCCAGGTACATCACAGCAACACGATCACTGATGTATTCGACCACACTCAGATCATGCGTGATGAAGATGTAGGTCAAGCCTCGGGCTTCCTTGATCTCTTGCAATAGCTGGAGCACCTGGGCCTGGATCGAAACATCGAGTGCACTGACTGCCTCATCACAGATGACGATCTCAGGGTTGACACATAGAGCCCGGGCAATGCCAATACGTTGCCGCTGTCCACCTGAAAACTCGTGGGGATAGTTATCCATCTGTTCACGGCGCATGTTGACCGCTTCTAGCAGATCTCCAATGATTTTGCGACGCTCCGCTTTGGTCTTCACCCCATAGAGCTTGAGTGGGTCCTGTAGGGAACCAAAAACAGTGAAGGCCGGATTGAGGGAGGAGTGCGGATCCTGAAAGACAATCTGTATTTTTTGACGGATGTGCTTGAACTCTTCAGGACTCAAGTTGAGCAAGTCGAAGGTTTGCTCTCCTTCGTGATAGAGAATCTGTCCACCAACGGCTCCCACGAGTTGAATGATGGATTTTCCCAGCGTGGTTTTGCCACAGCCACTCTCTCCGACCAGCCCTAGAGTCTCTCCCCGATAGATCTCTAAGTCCACACCATCAACCGCCTTGACGTGAGCAGCAACGGTGCGTAATAGCCCTTTTCGGACAGGAAAATAGGTTTTTAAGCCATTGATGTGTAGGATCTTTTCTTGGCTAGGCATGGCTCAGCACCTTTTCACTGTGCCAGCAGAGTGCGTCGTGGGTTGCGCTGATTGACTGAGAATCGGGAAAAGTTTGGCACCGTTCGGTAGCGTAGGGGCAACGGGGTTCAAACTGACATCCTTTGGGACGTTGATAAGGATCGGGGGTTGAGCCCTGAATTGGGGTAATTTGCTGTTGTTTCCCCTTGCCCAGGATCGGGATCGACTTCAGTAATGCCTCGGTGTAAGGATGCGCAGGATGCCGAAGTACATCATCGACTGTTCCTTGTTCCACGATATTGCCCATGTACATTACCGCCACGTGATCCGCCAGTTCAGCAACGACTCCCATATCATGAGTGATTAGGATCACGGCAGTGTTGTGCCGCTGCTTGAGTTCATCAATCAACTCAAAGATCTGGGCTTGAATAGTGACGTCCAGTGCTGTGGTGGGTTCATCAGCAATCAGAATCTTGGGCTTGCACGACATCGCCATGGCGATCATCGCCCGCTGCCGCATCCCTCCTGAAAACTGGTGAGGGTAATCATCCACTCGCTGTTCGGCCAGGGGAATTCCCATTTGGCGCAGCAGATCAATGGAAGTCTGCTTGAGTTGAGCAAGCGTGTTCTTCGAATGGTATTGCAGTCCCTCAGAGATCTGAGATCCAATACGATAAACGGGATTCAGCGCCGTCATCGGATCCTGAAAGATCATCGAAATCTCTGCCCCACGCAATGCTCGCATTTCTGGCCCATTCCGCTCCAGTTGATCGATGCGGATGTTGCCTCTTTCGGAATGATAGACGATCTCTCCAGATTCAATCCTGGATAGCTTGGGGAGCAGTTGTGTGATGCTGGAAGCCGTGATGCTTTTGCCACAGCCACTTTCCCCGACAACGCAAAGGGTCTTTCCGCGATACACATCGAACGACACCCCATCGAGGGCCTTGTTGCAGCGGTTGTTCACATAGATGTAAGTCTTCAGATCCTTGACACTCAAAACCTTTTGATCAGCACTCATCCTCAACCCTGCATTGTGGGATCTGTGGTGTCACGCAGGCCGTCTCCCACAAAGTTGATGGCTAGCACAAAGAGTGAGATGGTCACCGCAGAGGGAAGCCAGACCCACCAGTAGTTCTGTAGAATTCGTAGGTCCTGGGCGACATTGAGGATATTTCCCCAGGTTGGGATGTTGAGGGGAACACCAAGACCCAGAAAACTGAGCCCTGCTTCCTGCAGGATGAACATTGCTGTACTCAGCGTGATGTTGACCATAATCGGTCCGAGGGCGTTTGGTAGGATGTGCTTGAAGCAGATGGTGAAGGTATTCAGACCGAAAGCACGAAGTGCCTGGACGTACTCCTCCTCACGTAGAGAAAGCATCTGGGCGCGGGTTAGTCGATAAAGGCTGCCCCAACCCGTCAGCGTGAAGATGATGATCAGGTTCATCAGGCTTTGTCCGAGGATTGTTACCAGCATCAGCACTAGAATGATCTGGGGGAAGGACATGACTACTTCAGAGATTCTTAGAAACGTGCTGTCCCACCAGCCGCCTTTGTAGCCAGTGTATGCACCAATACTGACACCGATGAGAGCGGCTCCCAAGGCACTGCCCAACCCCACCAGGATCGAGATCTGACCCCCATAGATGATGCGGGCGAACACATCTCGCCCAATTTTGTCGGTACCAAGAATATGGTCCGCACTAGGTGGTTTGAGCATCATCCGCAGGTCAACTTTCTGGGGATCATACTGAGTCACAAGCGGAGCAAAGACGGAGGCCAGGATCATGATGGTCACAAAAGCCAGACCCAACACAGCTAGCTTATTACTAGCTAGCTTATTCAGGGCTCGGTTACTCGAGGGTGCTTTGAGAGTTCCTTGCTCGGTTTTCTCTCGGAGGAGATCGAATTTTTTGTCTAGCCGAGTTGGACGGCGAGTCATTATTTTGGCGTCACTCAAGTTTTATTCTCGGGTCTAGCAGGGCGGTCAGCAGGTCAATCAGAAAACTGGCAAAAAGGACTGCGGTCACAGACAGAAAAGAAATCATCATCACCAGCGGATAGTTCTGACCCCGAACAGCGTTGACAAACAAGTCACCAATACCAGGCCACTGGAAGACTTGTTCGATAATTACTGTCCCACCAATCAGCATTGGCAGACGAAAGCCAATGAGCACAACTACAGGAATCAGAGCGACGCGGAGACCATGAATAAAATTGACCCTCCACTCAGGGACTCCCTTGCTGCGAGCGGTCCGAATGAATTCTTTGTTCAGAGAGTCAAGCATACTGGATCGGGTGTAGCGCATTACTCCAGCAGTCATGATTAGTCCCAGTACCATGGCGGGCATCACTAGGTGTGGCATGTGATCCCAGTAACTGTCGTAACCAGGCATCAGGCGTTTGCCTACCGGAAGCCATTCCAGTTGTAGCGCAAAGACAACTAGAGCAATCAGGCCAAAAATGAATTCGGGAATAGAAACGCCAATCATGCCAAAGACAGTCAGCGAGTTGTCCATCAGAGATCCTCGCTTCAAGGCACTGATCGAACCAAGGATAACGCCAAAAAGAGTTGAAAATAAGAGGGCTGCAATTGACAACTCTAGAGTTGCAGGAATGCGTTCCAGAACAAGTTTGGAAATAGGCACTCCACTCGCCAAGCTATAACCAAAATCTCCTTGCAGAATGCCACCTAGCCAATAGAGGTAACGGACAATAAACGGATCGTTTAAGCCCAAGGCTTCCCGCATTGCGATCAACTCTTCTGGTTTCAGATCAGCAATAGCCTCAGGAGGCAGTAGGTAGGAGAGGATATCTCCTGGTGTTAGTTCCAACCCCAGATAGATAAGGAAGCTGATTCCCAATAACATGGGAATCAGGTAGAGCAGCCGTCGAGTGAAGTAGACAAACATGAAAATTTAGACCCAACACCTGCCTTGAAGACAGATGTTGGGTTGGTTGAGAGGCTTAGTTTTTCGCGTACTTGTTGAACCAGACCATCCGTGTATACGGGATGTCTGCCGGAATGACACGCATGTGGTCCATCTCTTCCAAGGCTTTGACGTCAGCCACGTTCTTGGTGAACCCATAGTCAAGGGATCCGGCCGAGGCGTTCTTGACGAGATTAGCATCGTTATCCTTGCTGGGATAGGCGACGATCTCATCAATACGGGCAACACCTTCGTGGAAGTTCTCAAATGGAACCATGATCAGGTAGTCGTTCATTTTGACTTCCTGGACTTTGTAGGGACCAGAGCCTACGGGGTTTTGCCAGAAAGGGTGCTGCTGGAACTTGGCAGGATCAACATCTTCTAGATACTTGCGCGGCAAAGGAGCCCACTGAGTGAAAGTCAGTAGAACATTTGGATCCACTTGAGCAAAAGACAAGGTGATCTTGTTGCCACTGATAGCGATTCCGGAAACGCTGGATGCAGAGCCATTCATGAAAGCTTCTGCACCTTCCAGATAACTGAAAGTTGTCTTGAAGATCGGCATGATGTTGGGGACTTTGAGAGCCAACTCAATGTTCCACTTGATCTCTTCAGCAGTGATTGCTGAACCATCGTGCCACTGGAGGCCATTCTTCAGCTCAAATGTCAGAGTCTTGGCGTCTTTGCTCAGGTTGTAGTACTTGGCCATTTTTGGCCGGGTTGGTGCCAATCCACCATCGCAGCTGATTAGCCGATCAAACAGCACCTTGTTCGTGATGAACAGGCCTGGATTGAACCAGGGATGCTCAAAAAATTCCATTGGGCCAGTATTGGTGTTCATCACCATTTTGCCGTTGGCGTCGGGCTCTACGGTCCATTTGGTGACATCCCAATCATAGTTGTACTGTGGATTGCCGTAGATTCCACCGTTGCGATTCAGCTTATTGCTCTCATAGATGAAAGCTTGCTGATAGTAGAGAGGAAGCGTGAAGAGTTCCGTCTGCATGTAATCTTCCATCTCGAAGAAGATCTTTTTTTGAGCAGCGATGTCTGCGGTACTGGTCAGCACATCAATCATGCTGTCTACCTTGGCATCTGCTGGTGAGATGGACATATCTCCGGTCTTGTAACGGCTGAAATACTCTTGTAGTGCCAGTGGTCCATGGGCTCCATAGGCTAGATCCCACTTCACGGCAGAGGGGCCATTCTGCGGATCCTTTGGTGCAGTCCAAAGCTGGGCACCAACGTCTCCTTCCAGTTTACGGAAGTTCATCTTGACACCGACATCACTCAGATAGGCTTGAATAGCGGTCATCAAGTCGACTGTTAACTGATCACTGTAGTAGTAGACCATGTCGAGTTCCTGGCTCGAATTCCAGTTGGCTTCTTTCAGCAACTGGCGCGCCTTGTCCGGATCATAGGAATACTTGGGTAGACCAGGCTTTTTGAAGGGGCCGTTCGGGATGTGGCTATCTGCAACGATGGCCTTGCCTTCGAGCAAGGTCTCCTGAATGGTGTCCATGTCAATCGCATAGGCAATCGCTTGACGGACCCGTGAGTCTGAGAGTGGATTGCTGTTCTTGGGCATCGCCAATAGCTGAGTAGCAAAACAAAGCGTGACGACGAGTGGTAGAAGAAATCGGATTTTCATCGGTTACCTCGCTTGAAAATTAACAGTAAAAAAATCATCAAGAAATCAATGCTTCATAGGCAACTCCTTTTCGTTGCGTTGTTGATTGGAGGTCTATCAATTGACCAATCGGGCAAAACCCGTTTGCTTGGTTTCGAACGCATCCTGATCATAAAACTGCCCTGACTTCAACTGCTGATTGATTTGGTCAAAGCAGATTTCTGCTTTCTCAAAGTAGTGATCTAGGTGTCGATCTTGATGGGCAAAGGTAGGATTGAAACTAGATCCAGCCATGATCCCCTGCTGCAGCATCAAGCGAGTGAACAGGGTCATGATGCGGTTGGCCTGTTCATGCTCAAAGCCAAGTTGCACCAACTCTGGGCGTCCCTTGAAAAAAGTTGGTAGCTGGCAGGACTGTCCCAGCTCCAACCAGCGTTTCATGAAGCATCCACCAATCCGTTGCAGGTGTGCTGGCACATCCAAGCTCATCATCTTTTCCACAGCAGCCAGTGCGGCAGTAGGCCCAATAGATTCAGACCAATAGGCGCTGGAGATAAAGGTCCGCTCAAAAAATTTCATCTCAGCGGTTTGTCCAATCACTGCACCCATGGGATAGCCGTTGCTCAAGGCCTTGGCAAACACCGCAAGATCAGGTGTTACGTGGTATTTCAGATGAGCCCCTCCCAAGCAAAGCCGCCAGCCGATCGAAATCTCGTCAAAAATCAGCTTGGTTCCATGTTGTGTGGCTAACTGGCGGACTTTTTCTAGGAATTGGTTTTCAGGTTCAACTCCGCGAGTCGTTTCCATCACAACCGCAGCCAATTGGTGATGAGCGAAGATTTCTTCCAGCTCGGCTAGCTGGTTGTAACGAAACGGGAGCGCTGTGCCTTTCAGACCAGCAGGGACTCCCAGTGGATCCAATCCAGGCAGCAGATGGTCTTGTAAGCCATTCGGACCATCCTCCAAATTGACGGCTAGATACCAGTCATGCCAACCGTGGTAGCCGCAAATCGCCACCTTGTCTCGACCTGTGACAGCCCGGGCAATCCGTACAGCCATTGTCATTGCTTCCCCACCAGTTCGAGCATAGCGGACCATTTGAGCCCAAGGATGAATCTCCAGCAGGCGCTCTGCCAACCG
>DJYX01000119.1:2872-3210 GCA_002450295.1 Deltaproteobacteria bacterium UBA6967 | reverse complement strand
GTGTCGGCGATGGTTTGGCGAAGTCCATATTTCTTGGGAATCTCGAAGTCAATCACTGTGCTTGGTTGATATCCTCCTACCTGCATCATCAGAATGACATAATCCGCATCACGCAGCGCTTTCCGGCGATCTGTCGTCGCAGTTACCCGATTATTCAGACCCAAGGTGCGAGCCATTCTTTGAGTAACGATCTCAGAAGTCTTCAGACGACTCAGATCGATATCGTGTAAAGCGATTTCTGAGTCTTTTAGTCCAGGAGTGAGCAGGACATCTCCCACAAGTCGGCGCGCAAAAACAGTACTGCCAGCACCGATTAGACAAATCTTGGCCATTCTGAA
>DJYX01000119.1:0-2483 GCA_002450295.1 Deltaproteobacteria bacterium UBA6967 | reverse complement strand
CTACTTTGATGGAATTATCCTGTCAACCTTTTTGTTGAACGGATATGACAGCCCTTGAGTTTCAAAAATTCAATCAGGGTGGCAAGAGACGCCATTGATGGCGCTGATTTGCTTGAATTTCGCGGGGATCAATCAACAAAGGGTGAGAGTCACCATTGGCATACAGGGGAGCTTGATTAGCAAAAAATGGTGAAAGCGGGTGCATGGATTGTCCTGTGGGGAGTACAGAGGAGGAGCGATTGAGGTCTGAAAAATCGATGACTTGACGGATGGAAGCTCCGTGTTTGACGTTCCAGTCAGGTGGGTTTGAAGAAGCTCTCCGGAGGGTGCTCCGGTAACCAGGTGCTGGGAAAGGCCCCACGCTAAACCAGCGATCAAGACCAGGTAACCAGCCGAAAGGATGTTTCATCTGTAGGGTTTGAATTGTACCCCACTCCCAAGTTTGCCAATCGTTTCCATGAGAAGCAGAAAGCTTTGTGATGGCCTGCTCCATGGCAGACAAGATAACTTCATTTAAAGTTTCCTTGTTAGAGGTGCTGATATCATCCACCCATGTTTGTGCAAGACCATTGAGGATTTGCCGAACCAGCGCCTGGCTAGCATAACCCCGATAATCCTCACTCATTTCTGCTCCAAGTTCATCTTTGAAAAGAATTGCATGTAATTCCCATTCCCATTGAGCAACTAGGGATGCTGCCACGCTTTCTTTAGCAAAGCAGCCATCCCAATTTTTGAGCAGAGATGAAACGGGTACTTCTTGAATAAGTTCCACCGAATCCAAACGACCCCAAGCCTCTTTAATTAACTTGGCGAGTGGATAACAGGTATCATTTTGAAATCGTTGCATGGCTTGTGGAGAGAGGAAGCCAGAACCTTGAAGTAGTTGCTCCATTCTTCGCATCCGCTCACCAGGGGCAAAGTAACCTGCGACGGTACCCATCCCTGGTTCTTTTAGGGCATTGTTTGCAGAGCCCGCCCATCCCTTCGCTGGGTTGTAGGAAAATGGTAATTCCAAGGTTCTCCGCAGTCCCAACCAATCAGCGGAGCCATCGTGACCGGGGAGGATTCTCTGTCCAGTTTGCTGACGAATCGGTAGACTGGCAGCGGGGTGAAGGCCAATATTGCCCTGCTTGTCTGCATATACAAAGTTCTGTTGAAGCCCACCAAAATAAGACAGAGCCAACCGGAATTCGTTCCAGTTGCTTGCTTGATTCAATTTGAAGAAGCCTTCGATCTCGCTGCTCGCTTTGTCTACCAGCAATGTCCAGCGAAAACTGAGGATTTCGTTTTGAAAATCTTCTAACTCGTTGGGGTGAAAAAAATCGTTGATGATTGGTCCATGAGGAGTCTCTCTCAGCAGGAATGCCTCTTCAGACCAACGACCTTTCAAGCGCTCTTCACGTGTAGTCAGGGGTTGCCATTCACCATTGATTTGAACTAATTTGCCGTCAGGACTTAGCTTCTCAGAGTAGTAATCTCCAGCATCTGCATGAAGGCTCGTCATTCCCCAAGCGATTTTTGAGTTGTGACCTGATACCAGGAAAGGCAACCCGGGAACCATGGAACCTGCAATTTTCATCACCGGTGTTTGCACATGCGCTTCGTAAAAGAAATTTGGAATAGCAAGACCGAGGTGGGGATCATGTGCCAGTAGGGCTGCTCGGGTGACTGTGCGTTTGGGGGCAATCACCCAGTTGTTGCTGTGGCCCATCCCCATGAAGGGTTCTAGCCAAGACAGGAGCTCTGTAAGCTCATCTTTTGGGAGGGAAAAGTGATGACCAATTTGAAGAGGTGAGGACAAAACAGCTGGAGATCCTCCATGATAGTTTGGGAATAGTTCTCTTAGCTTCTCTTCACCTACTTGACGGGCGAGCTTTTCAGCCAGCAGATCTTCTCGCATGGCTAGGTGGAGTTGCAGAGCCATCACTCCCACCATCCCGACGAGATCATAATCGGCAAAGGGCTCAATCTCATAACCAGAAAGTTGGAGCAATTCCAACTCTAGTGGTAAAACTGATTGCCGCTCCAAGAACAAATTTACCCCAGCATAGTAGGCTCTAAAGGCCTGTTTCGCTTCAGGACTGGCTAAATCCAGCATCCTTTGCCCAACCTGATGTAGTTGAAATCCACGCATCAACAGATCGATTTTTTTCACTGGTTCCCAAAGCCCAAAAACTTCTGAAAGTCTCCCTTGGCCCAGGAGTTTGAACCAGACCAACTGGGGTAAGCGATCCTGAGCAACCGTGAATCCTAGAGCAAACCAGGCGTCATTCAAATGAGACGCTTGGATGTGTGGGACTCCCCACTGATCTCGAAGGATTGTAACCTCAGCTTGAAGCTTTGGGTTCCTTAAAAGACCATCGTAGTCAGGTTTTGAACGCCAGACGATGCTCGCACCCCAACTCAAGACCGAAATCAGTAAAATGCTGCACGCGAGCACCAATCCTAGAAGGCATTTGAAGATCACTCTCCACACTTTCACA
>DJYX01000245.1 GCA_002450295.1 Deltaproteobacteria bacterium UBA6967 | reverse complement strand
GTGGAGAGAAGGTGAGGCAGAGGTGTCTGAATCCACTGCTCAGTAGAGACAGACAAAATGTTGACCTGCCTTCCAGCCGTGTTGCTGCAGATGTAGGATCAAAGGTCCCTGATCTTGTAGAACAGCCAGAAACATCCGCTCATCCCGAGCCAGAATTGGTAGCGGTCGCTTGAGCAAATCATCAGGACCCGTGGAGGCAGACAATTCCAGTTTGGAAAGTGGCAGGCAAAGACGAATGATTTCTTGCAGATCTTCTTCACTGCACAAGTGAATGCGCTGACAGCCCTGCAACTCGAGTTCAGTGAAATGCTGGAGGATGAGGGTTTTGAGTTCCTGAAACGAATGCATCGTTCGCCGCAGGTAATTCATCGTCAAGCGGCTTTTCTCTCGGAAGCCTTCTGGTGTCAGGAAGTAGGCCCAGCGCCTTGCGCTGACCTGACGAGCGCGGACCCAACCCTTGTGAAGCACTGTTTGCAGGAAGGCGTTGGTCAATCCCAAGGAAAGCCCAAGCTCTTGGGCCAACTGGCGCTGACTGATGCGCTCATTGCCATCAACAGCCTCGAAGAGCGAGAGCGTGCGTTGTTCTTCTTGATTCATTTATCCGTATTTTTATAGCTGGTTCAATTTCTGAACAATGGTTGTGCAAGGGCTAGGCTAAGGTGCTTGCAGTGCCTGGAAAGTTTCAAATGAATCGTTCTGCTCCAGAGGTTCCCAAGTGCCATCTCCCAACTGACGCACGCAAGCCAAATAGGAACCATAAGGACAGGAGTTACTCCACTCCTCAGGGCCAATCAGGCTGAGGACATGACTATTGGATTGGGCAGCTTCGTAGAGATGGTAGGGTTGCAGCAACACTGGCGTGAACCGATACTGGGCCTTGGCGATCTGTTCTGCGAGTCGCACACGTGCTTCAATCTCCTGGGCCTGCCGAAGTAATAATTGGGCTTGTTCCTGAAGTCGATCAATCTGCTCCTGGGCATGATGATTCATCGCCTCCAGTGCTTCACTGCGATCCACAGACAGGGGATCTGGCCGGAAGGCGGGAGCGTTGGTTTCTGTCGGATGCTCTCGCAGATTGCGATTCTCGACAAAAGAGAGCGGCTTGTCGTTTTTAGCTGACGGCATGCTAGGGTTTTTCCTTCGGGTTTTGGGAGGTGATCATTTGTGCTTGTTGTTGTAGCCAGTCACGGTCTTGCAGTTCATCACGATTCTGCCATTCCTCAAACAAGGTACGCAGGGCAGTCCATTGATGTAGTGCCGGACGTTCGTGCAACATTCTGTGAGCATCTCGAATAGTCCCAGGGATGGAATCAAGAAAGTACCACTTACCCTTGATGGCTGAAAGGTATCCATAAGTACCCAAGGAGCGCAATCGACGTAGCAGAACAAATTGCTCTAGTTCGCTGGTAAAGTGCTTCGGGTCAATCAGGCAATGCCGTGCACCAAGTTCCTGGTAATCATCTCGAAGTTGCTCACGTAGCGCTTCATTCAGTCCGGCCTTGGAAGCGTGAAGTAGGGCGGCTAGGTCGTAATGTGGTGCTCCAATTCCACCCGACTGGTAATCAATCATGTATAATTGATCATGATGACACATCAGGTTACGGGACTGGAAGTCCCGTGAGACAAACACCGTTCTTGGCAGCCTGCCCACCGTTTCAGCCAGCGTCGATAGTTCTTCACTAAGAGTTGCAGTAACAGGACTATCGGGTACAAAGGCTTCCCAGAATCTTTGACGAAAGTATTGGAGGTCCGCTTGGAAAAGTGCTGTGTTCGATTCAGGAGCAGCATGGCACCAGCTGCGATCAAAACCAACTGTTCCCTTGGTTTGCATTTGGATTAGTGCCTCAAGTGCTTCTTGGTAAACTTCTCGGATGCGCGCGGCAGCTTCGGGCACATTCGGATCCAGATCCATCAACCAGTCGGCCAGTGTCTGATCACCCAGATCCTCAAGCAGGTAGACCAGTTGCTGCCGATCTTCCGCGTAAATTTCAGGGACAGGGAGGCCCTGCTTTCGAAAGTGACGGGACATTGCCAAAAAAGCTTGGTTTTCGTCCTGGGCTGGATTGGTAACACCAACCCATGAGCAGCCGTTTCCTGCGGAGAATCGATAAATCTGTCGATCTGACCCATCACCACGCAGAGCAACAGGCGGAGCAGATAATGCAGGTAAGTGGTGGGCTGCCAATTGTTCCAAAAGAGGGAGCAGAGGGTCAGTCATGAGACCTGGTGTAACGAGTTCTGGCTGGTTTTTGCGATCTTTCCGATGTTAGCCTTTTTGACCCGAAAGGTAAAATTGCGTCCAAATGATTCATTCCTATCTTCAACAGAAACTTGATGCAAGCAACGCTTGGACGCCTGGTCCGCACACTAATTCCCTCCAATACACTTGATGAGCGTGGAGGCACTTCCACCACTTCCGTACTGGACAGCGACTGGGTGCACAACAAGTACCTTCTGCTGGTCCATTACCTCCGACAGCACTGGGTTTCCTACACAATCGGTATCTTCACCACTTTCCTCACCAATTGGCTGGCGGTCAGCATTCCAGAATATGTTCAACTTAGTATAGACCTGCTTTCAAGCGATCTAAATGGACAATACGATCTACTCAATGAATATCTTTGGATCATGCTTATACTTGCGGTCAGCATGGTTTTCATTCGCACACTGTCCCGCCTACTCTTCTTCAATCCCGGGCGTGCGATTGAGTGTCAGGTGAAGAACGACATGTTCACCAAGTTGATGCAACTGCAACGGGACTACTACGACAAGAATCCGAGCGGTACGATCATTTCCCGAGTCAACAACGATATCCATGGCATTCGGATGATCTGTGGCTTCGGTTTCATGCAGGTCTTCAATATTGCTAGCGCGCTCTCGCTGACTCCCCTGATGATGTTCCAACTTTCACCACGACTGACCCTCTATTGCGTCATTCCGATCCTGATTGTCTTCTCTATCGTCCGGATTGGTATGCGCTTTTTGGTCAACAACATGCGGACACGGCAAACGGATCTTCAGAATCTCTCTGGCTTCACAGTAGCTTCCTTGAATGGAATTGATGTGATCCGTAGCAATAATCTTGGGGCTTGGAGCCAGGAGCGCTTTGACAAAGATAATCGAAACCTGACGGAGCGCTCCTTGAACATCGCCTGGATTCGCTCTTTCATCATGCCCGTGCTGATGAACCTAGCCAATATCCTCCAAGTGGTGGTGCTGCTCTTCGGGGGAATGATGGTGCTGGAAGAGGAGTTCACAGTTGGTGAATTAACCGCGTTCATCGCCTACACCGCACTGCTAACACTGCCACTGATGGGACTGGGCTGGGTTACCACCATGTTCCAGCAAGGAATGGTTGGGCTCGCCAGTGTCCAGTCTGTACTTCAACAACCAGAGCCTTTTGCAGGTCGCCAGTCTCTACCGGAAGTACAACAAAAGAACCTATTTCAGGACGGGCTCACTGTGCGCAATCTCCGATTTCGCTACGCCGAGGATCGACCTTGGGTTTTACAGGACATCAACTTCCACTTGAAGCCTGGTCAAACGCTTGGTGTCCTGGGCCGGATTGGTTCCGGTAAATCAACTCTCGTCAACTGCATTAATCGCTATCTAGTCGCTGAAGACGGACAAATTCGCCTCAATCACATTGACATCAATCGCTTGACCTACCAGGACTTACGTCACAGCATCCGAACAGTGACTCAGGAGCCATTCCTTTTTTCCGACACAGTAGAGAACAACATTGCGTTTGCGATTGAGGATCGGCCTGAAGACTGGCAGGAACATTTTCCCAGTTTGCTCAAACAAGCCGCACTCCGGGAGGAAGTTGATAAATTCCCGCTGCAGGAACAGACCATTGTTGGCGAGAAGGGCATCCTGCTCTCTGGTGGCCAAAAACAACGAATCAGCTTGGCCCGGGCAATGGCCACATCCTGTGATCTACTGATTCTGGACAATGTCCTCTCGGCGGTGGACTACGAGACCGAGCGCTACCTACTTCAGCAAATCTTTGCTCGCAGGCAAGCAAAGAGCCTACTGATTGTCTCCCATCGGGTCACAGCAGTAGAAAAAGCAGATTGGATCCTAGTTCTAGATGAGGGGCGGATTGTAGCCCAGGGAACCCATGAGGAACTACTTCAACAACCCGGCTACTACCAGGAAATGTGGGCACTCCAGCATGAAACGTCCTGAAGAATTAAGCGCCTTGTATTGATCTGAATTTCTCTCCTCTACCAACGACTTTGCCCAAAGTGCGGAGAATCTTGCAGTGCACGCTTGAAGGAAGTGCAAAATCGCTGTAAACTTGTTGGTTTACTGTCAAAAAAACTGCTTTGTTGTCAGAAATTGCCGTCCATCTACACTCAGGTCGGCATGCACTACCCTGACAAACAGGTTTTCCCCTAACAATGGAGGCATTTGAGCGACGACAAACTGGAACTGAAGGGCATCGTGGTGGACTCCTCCAACGGCATTTTTCGTGTGCAGTTGGAAAACGAGCATGTGGTGATTGGTCATCTCTCTGGCAAGATGAAGATGCACAAGATCCGCGTTTTGCCAGGGGACGAGGTCACCATTGAACTGTCTGCCTATGACCTGAGCCGAGGACGCATTGTCCGTCGGGAAAAAATCGTACAAAAATCCAGCTAGCCCTCCCCATTTACCTTTCCTGTCCCTGCCACTTCTGCCCCCGACGAGAACCGCATGTTTGGACGGAAAAAGCTCTCAAATTGGTTTGCAGAAGATCTCGCTATTGATCTTGGCACTGCCAATACCTTGGTTTTTTTGCGTGAAGCTGGGATTGTCATTCGTGAGCCCTCGGTAGTTGCTGTCAAGCGCGATCAACGAGGGGCTCTCAAGGTGTTGGCCGTTGGACGTGAAGCCAAGGAAATGGTTGGCAAGACGCCAGACACGATTATGGCGATCCGGCCGCTGAAAGACGGGGTCATCTCCGACTTTGATGTGGCTGAACAGATGCTGCGTCATTTCATTCAACATGTGCAGCAGCGCCAAGGATTCCTGCGCTTCAAACCACGTATTGTTATCGCAGTCCCTTCTGGTATCACCCAAGTCGAAAAACGGGCTGTGCGTGAATCTGCTCTCTCTGCAGGAGCCCGTGAGGTATTCCTGATCGAGGAACCAATGGCAGCAGCTATCGGTGCAGGACTGCCGATTGCTGAACCCAGCGGGAACTTCGTTGTTGACATTGGTGGCGGTACGACCGAAGTTGCCGTTCTCTCGATGGCCGGGATCGTTTACAGTAGTTCGCTACGCATGGCTGGCGACAAGATGGACGAGGCTATTGTTCAGTACCTGAAACAGAAGTACAATCTACTGATTGGCGAACGAACCGCAGAAGAACTTAAGCTCAACATTGGCTCTGCTGCTCCACGTTCCCAACCGCTACAGTTGGAAGTCAAGGGGCGCGATCAAGTTGGTGGCAACCCAAAGGTTCTGCTGGTCAATGACGAAGAAATCCGCTTTTGTCTCAAAGAAGTCTACGATAGCATCGTCCACGCAATTCGGGTTGCGCTCGAGCAGACACCACCAGAATTGGCGGCTGACATCATCGAAAAAGGCATCGTGCTAGCTGGTGGAGGTTCACTGCTTCATGGTATGGATGTCCTGCTCCGCGAACGAACAGGATTGCCCGTCTTCTATGCCGAGGATCCTTTGGATGCAGTGGTCAAGGGAACCGGTGCGATGCTTGATCAGATGGAACTACTGGCCTCCATCGCTCTCGACTGAATGAATCCTGACGTTGTCCGCTCTTTCTGCAAGGAGATTTTGTG
The DNA here is from genome assembly GCA_002450295.1 of Deltaproteobacteria bacterium UBA6967. Taxonomy (GTDB): domain Bacteria; phylum SAR324; class SAR324; order SAR324; family NAC60-12; genus JCVI-SCAAA005. Next base: position 11,035 of record DJYX01000245.1, on the reverse strand, counting down.
AGCACACCCGATACCTCCATCTACATTGTCGGTACCAACCGAACCTGGCAGATTCGTGCAAAGACACTCAAGCTGATCCTAACCTCAACTGTACTGTTGCTGATAGGGCTGGCGGCAGCTCTGCTCTACCAAAGCATCTGGCATCTGCAGGTCGTTGGCGGTTGGGAGGAACGTTACGCCGCAGAGAATGAGCGCAACGAAAAAATGCGGAGTGTGATTGAAGATCTGCGGGAGCGTGTGGTGGATCGGGGAACTCTGGAGATGCGACAAGCGATTTACAGCAATGGTCCTGATCCCGAAGAACTACTCCAAAAAAACCAGCGACAGCAGGAAACCATCGAAGCTCAGCAATTGCGTATCGAGCAACTGCAGTCAGAGACCAATGATCAGCAGGTCAAGCTGCTTGAGTTGGACGTTCAACTCACCGATGAGATCGCTCGCTATGCCTCACTGCAAGAGAGCCATCAACAACTGGAGATTCAGCGTGCTATTTTGCAGGACAACCTGACTTCCCTAAATGAAGAACTAGTACAGCAGCAGACACAGGGTGCTGAACTACAGAAGCAGATCCTCAGTTTACAAAAGCAACTGGCAGCCATTCCCAAGGTTGTTGAAAAACCAACACAAACCCTGGCCTCAACTGCAACTTCTCGTTCACCAGCACTTGCTGGCCCAAGTCCCGTAGCTATAGAGAAAATACAACTCAACAACCGTAACGGACAACTCAATGTCCGCTTCCAACTGAGCAACCGTGATCGCAAGCGTCAGACTGGGTTCCTACAGACCTTCCTAGTGTATGCTGATGACGCAGTTACACCAGTGAAAATCACAGATCATTTTGCTGATCCTTTTGCCATCCGGAATTTCAAGAACGTTCGGGCAGAGTTTAAAAATTGGGACAAGAATTCCCTACTACGAGTAGTGGCTTGGAATGCGAAAAAGCAGAGAGTTTACGACAAAACCTTCCCTTTGAACAAAGTCAACTAAAGCCCCCCTAACCAACGCTCCAGAATGGAGATGCTACCAGCGGACCTGAGAAGTTACCTTGAAACTCTGGGGCTACTCCAAATTGGTCAAGATTTCCAGGCCACACCCTTGACTGGTGGTGTTTCTTCAGACATCTGGCTCCTGGAAACGAAACAACGACGCTTCTGCGTCAAACGGGCCTTGCCTAAGCTGAAGGTAGCTCAAGATTGGTTTGCACCACTGGATCGTAATCGATACGAACGCCACTGGTATCAACTAGCTCATCAGATTGTTCCTGGCAGTGTTCCTCAAGTTTTGGCTGCAGACGATGCTGCTCTCCTGTTCGCCATGGAATATCTGGATCCTGAACAGCATCTCCTTTGGAAAACCGAATTACTGGAAGGGCGCATCAACCCTTCGTTTGCAGCCCAAGTCGGGGAAAGGCTTGGAAAAATTCATTCAGCCACAGCTCACCGTTCAGACCTTGCCGATGCTTTTGCAACAGGTTCTAATTTTGAACAACTCCGACTGGAACCCTACCTACGAGCAACAGCCCTTCGTCATTCCGAATTCACTACTATTCTGCAGAGCCTTGCAGACAAAACAGCTCATCAAAAACTCACACTTGTTCATGGAGATATCAGCCCCAAAAATATTCTGGAAGGACCTCAAGGACCTGTCTTTCTCGATGCAGAATGTGCTTGGTACGGCGATCCAGCTTTCGACTTGGCGTTCTGTCTGAATCACCTGCTGCTGAAAACCATTGTCCAACCTGAACGTCTACCGGCTCTGCAGGAAAGCTTTATGATGTTGCAACAAGCCTATCTAGAGCAAGTCGACTGGGAAGCACCCGCAGAGCTTGAAGCCAGAACTGCCGCATTGTTACCTGGCTTACTGTTGGCTCGGGTTGATGGTAAATCGCCTGTCGAGTATCTACAAACAGAGGCACATCGAGAGTTGGTTCGCAGTGTTGCTTTTCCTCTCCTTCGAAAAGCTCCCAGAAATTTAGCTGACATTTGTGACGCTTGGAGAAACGTATGGGCCTAGACACCACTATCGCCAAATTGCAAGGTCGCCAAGTATGGGACTCCCGTGGTAGACCAACAGTCGAAGTAGATTTGTGGCTGTCAGACGGTTCTTTAGGTCGAGGTGTTGCTCCAGCTGGGGCATCTCGAGGTTCGGCTGAAGCGGTTGACTTGCGTGATGGAGGTTCAGCACTAGGTGGCTTTGGTGTGCGTAACGCACTCAATCTACTGAACGGGGAAATTGCCAAAAATCTGCAGGGAAAACACTTCACCAACCAGGCGGAACTGGATCAAGAATTAATTGAGCTTGATGGAACCCCTAACAAATCTCGACTTGGTGGAAATAGTCTCATAGCCACTTCCTTGGCATTCGCGCAAGCTCAAGCAGCCCATCAGCGGCAACCACTCTGGCAATCACTCTGTACAAGCACCCCAGCCTACCTACCTTTACCTGAAATTCAGCTCTTTGGTGGTGGAGCACACGCAGCTGGACGAATCGACATTCAGGATTTCATGCTGATTGCGGTAGGTGCCCAAACTTTTGGCGAAGCACTGGAATGGACGGCCGAAGTATATCGTACAGCCGGTGGGCTATTGCATGAAAGTGGGCTCTTGGCTGGTGTAGCTGATGAAGGTGGTTGGTGGCCCCAGTTTTCTAGCAATGAAGAAGCACTGGAGTGGAGTGTTAGAGCCATTGAAGCTGCAGGCTTCAAACCAGGTCAAGACTTAGCGATTTCTCTGGATGTGGCTGCTTCTGAATTTGGGCAATCAGGCCGCTATCGTCTCAGCCGAGATCAGCGTGTGCTGAATCGCACAGAGATGCTGGAACTTCTGAAGAACTGGCTGAAACACTACCCGATTATCTCCTTGGAAGATCCTCTCGCTGAAGATGATGACTGGAAAGCGATACTTCCAGCTCTGGGACGTCCTGTTCAAGTCATTGGTGATGACTTTCTGGTGACCAATGCCAGCCGAGTTCAGCAAGCAGCAACTCATCAATCCTGTAATGCACTGCTGGTCAAGCCGAATCAAGCTGGGACTTTGACTGAAACCAAGGCCGCCTTGGACGCTGCACATGCCGCAGGATGGCAAGCCGTTGTTTCAGCTCGTTCTGGAGAGACTGAAGATGTGGCGATTGTGCACCTGGCTGTAGGTTGGGGGGCTACTCAATTGAAGGTTGGTTCCTTCTCACGCTCAGAACGGATGGCTAAGTGGAATGAGGCTTTGCGGATTGGAGAGGCTTTAGGCTCTACTCAACTACCATCAAAGGATTGGTTTCCTTGGTATCAGCAGAATGTCTGAATGGAATAACAATACGACACTTGGTTCAGCGAACGCACTATCAACTCATTGGGGAGGGGGCAGAAAATCTTCTTTCTTTTCAAGTTCGGTAATCAGTTTGCTCAGTGAAACAACTAATTCTCGCATAATCGCTGCTTGGTCCTGATCACTGCTAGGCGCTCCAGAGTTGTTGATCTTTCTGCTCAACTGCTGAAATTCCTCGTTTCTTTTACTCATCTCAGACTGTAATTTCCTAACCTTCGACAAGTAGTGGTCGTTCAACTCCTTGTACTTGTCATTGTAGAGTTCGTAAGCATCCAAAGAGTTATCCAGATCTGCTCTCATGCGCTCCAATTCCTCTTCCTTGTTTTGAATTTCCTCCTCGCGCTGTACTAGACGATTTTCCATCTCATGGATTTCATGGTGTTGGGCATCCAGTTCTTGTTGCTGCTGCTGCAACCGTTCTGCCCAGATTTTCAAGTCCTCAACACTGAGTTTCAGCAAGCTCTCAATTTGTCCCTTGCCTTCGCAAATCCGACATTCCGGATCATCTAATGTCAGGCCATCGCAGACGAAGCACTTAATCTTTACAATCATGTTACCTCTCATTGATCCTGAATATTTGTTTTAAAGCTCTGCTAGACTCCGAGACCATTCCATCAAAAGATTTTTCGCGGACCACCTTTTCCTCGGTTTTGTGACTGATTTTTCGGAATTTGTTGGAATCAATTTGATCTGAATTACGTAGTTTTTTTCAAAAAAATATTTTTGTCTCAATTTAGTCAAGCAAAATTGCTCTGACTTCTATGGGTCAGCACTTTTTCTGCTTTGTCGACTGGCAACTCAAAGGTACTGACTGGCTGCTCTATATCCCTCACGGTATTCCCAGCAGAAAACACTATGGAGGTCAGGAACATCCTGTCCCTGACCAACAAACCCAACAGAGGTTCAACAGGACTCTAGTACACTTCTGGTACATGGAATTGCTCCTCTCGTGGAGGACGCTGGTAATCCTTCGGTAGCGGAGGTCTCTCTGGAATCTTGATCACAGATGGCAGAACATCTTTGTAATCCACTTTGCTCAGAACATGATGAATACAATTGAGTCGAGCACGGCGTTTATCATCACCCTCTACTCCAAACCAAGGAGCTTCTGGAATATTTGAGAAGTTTAGCATCGTATCCTTGGCCTTGGAATACTCGACCCAGCGAGAGATTGACTCCATATCCATTGGGCTCAGTTTCCAGCGCTTGCCCGGATCTTTGGCTCGATCATGAAAGCGTCGCTCTTGTTCTTCATCACTGACTGAGAACCAATACTTGAGCAGGATAATTCCAGAGCGGATCAGCATTCGCTCAAACTCTGGACAACTGCGCTGAAACTCTTCGTACTGCTCGTCGGTACAAAAGCCCATTACCCGCTCAACACCTGCCCGGTTGTACCAACTGCGATCAAAGATAACAATCTCTCCTGCAGCCGGTAACTCACGCACATAGCGCTGAAAGTACCATTGTGTCTTCTCTTTCTCTGTCGGTGTTCCCAAAGCTACTACTCTACAGCCCCGTGGATTCAGTGGTTCGGTAATACGCTTGATAACACCACCCTTACCAGCGGCATCACGGCCCTCAAATAACATGACAACCTTGAGGCCCTTCTGCTTGATCCAGGTCTGCCACTTGACCAACTCAAGTTGCAGTCTTACCAACTCTGACTCATAGAAAGACTTGTTTAATCTCTCATGCTTAATATGTACATCTATGCGAGGAACTTCTTCTACCGTAGGAGACGTATCTGGCTTCTTAGCCGCCTTTACAACGTCTTGTTGTCCCCTTTGTTCCTTCTTCTTGTCAGCTTTCTTGCCCATTGCTGGTCTCCCTCAGTAGACAGGTTGTGGATCATACGCCGGACGCTTGCGCCAACGACGATGCATCCAGAAGTACTGCTCTGGATGACGACGAATTGCCGCCTCCATTGCGGTGGTGAAGGCCTGCGACGTCTGTTGCAGGTCTCTTTCCTTGTCACCGCTGTGCGGACATTCCAACCGTTGGAATTCAAGCAAACAGCGATTACCTTGGTAGGTACAGGTAGTGAAAAGAACCGGACTTTGTTTAAGATAATGGAAGCTTCCCAGCCCTTTGCTCATCGAGGCAGCCTTACCGAAAAAATCGACAAAGAGATCGGATTTGTTGTCATTCTGGTCAACAATGATAGTGACAGCCCGATTGTTCTCTAGTGCACGACGGATGCGCAATGGCGCCTGACGGCTACGACCAATCGTCTCCACTCCAAAACTAGCACGCAACGTATTCTGGTTGTCATCAGAGCGTGGATTGGTCTGAGCACCAACATAGAGTGAAACTGGAAAGCCAGCTTCAGCCAACCTAGGGCAGATAATCTCCCAGTTACCAAAATGACCTGACGCTAGAATTACACCTCGCTCCTCTGCTAATGCCTCGCGTAGAATCTCTGGATTGCGCACCTCGCAGATGCTCTCTGTCCGTCCAATCCAGTCGGACATACGCAACAAGTCCAGCGTAAATCGTGCAAACCAGCGATAGTTGTCATAAGCAAGTTGAACACGGTCCTCTTCAGCCCAATTCGCAAAGGCAATACGCAGATTCGGTTCAACCACCTTCCGATAAATCTTCAGTCGTTGGTAGGTCAGCTTGGCAAAACCATGTTCCCACCATCCCAATTGAGGTTTTCGGGTGAGCACGGCCAATCGTTGAGCCAAAACAAGGGCTCCATACTCTACACGCTGTCGGATCTCCCGCTTGGAAAGTATCAACTCGCTCATTGAATCCAGCCTACTCCAACAAGAACTTGGCCAACTCCTGACGCTCATGAGGTGCATGAGTGGGATTCTTCAACAATAGCAAACCACTGTAGGGTGAGGCTAGTTCCTGCTTACCTTGTCGAGTGTATAATGTAGCCAGTGGTTCTCCTTGTTGGATGTATTCTCCAGCTCGCCGATGCCAGGTCAGCACACCCCCACTCGGTGACAGCCAGCGTTTGAGGTGTTCACGAATCGACCAGACTCGAGCTGCTGGAGCCTTGGGCAAAATACCAAAGTATCGCTGCAAGGCCTGAATTCCACGCTCTACATCTTCACTAGTAATCGCACGGCTTGCAGACAATTCCAAGGTAAGTGCAACCTTGCCAAGTTGCTGACAGGTATCACAGAAGCTGGTGGAATGTTGTTCCCAAGCCAAAACATGTGGCAATCCCAAGCACTGAGCCTGCTCGACCTGGCTTACATGAGCATAAACATGTGGCGCTGTCTCAGCACCTGCAGTGTGCAGATCCAGAACGGTATCTGCTGGCTCAGTCAGGTTCAGCAACAGGTCTACCCATTCTCCTTCCTGGCTACCATCACCTCGTAATTGCCCAATTCTGTTCCAGTTCCAACAGTTTTGCTGGTTGGTGTGCAGGTTATTATAGCCTGTCTGTACCCCCATGATCTGGCTATCCAGTCCCATTGGATTCGACTGCGGTACACAGATGATTCGATGAGGCAACTGAGCCTCTTCAACCAGCTTCATGAACTCGTAAAGAACAGGGATGCCCGTCAGTTCGATACCATGTAAGCCCCCTTGCAGATGTACGGTCTCTGTAGGGTTGGGGGGATCATAGCGATACACATCAATTTCATAGTGCGCGCCACTTGCGGTCTGGTGAACCGACAAGGTCTCCTTCTCAAAACGAACCATCACTTGCCTCCCAACAGCTTCGTGCGCAATCCTTCCACCCGACGACGATTAGCCCCCAAATCAGAGCGACCTAAGCGTGAAGCAGAACGTACATGAATTACTTGTTCCTCTGCAACTGAAAAGAACTCTACATCGTCAACAAATCTCATGATAAGGCTCGTGAATTCCGCATGCAGATAGTTTTCATGATCTGTTACGATTTCGACACGTTCCTCGTTCTGAAGTAGTTCTCGTAATTCCGCAAGCGAAACACCACGAAAAGGTTCGATTCGGTGTGTCTCATCTTCATTACCCATGCTATTGACACAGTTCGGAGAAGATGGACAAGGGCGTAGATAACCATCTTTCAAACCTAACTCAGTAGGCCGGTTTCCGGTACAGCCAATGATCGAAAAACCTAGTAACAAAGAGAAAGAAGCATACATAATCCGTCCTGAGAACCACATGAAGAATCCTGAAGTTGGAAAAGCTTTTCAGCAATTCGCCAGCTCCTGCCCAGAGAGGCCGAGGAAGTAGAGTAGTGCATCCAGGTTAGGCTGATTGAGCTGGCCACTGGCCCGTTCCTGCAACACTGGCTTCGCATTGAAGGCGATTCCCAGACCGGCTATCGCCAACATCTGCACGTCATTCGCACCGTCACCAATGGCTACAACCTGCTCAGGAACAATGCCTTCACGCGCAGCAATTTCCTGCAGCAACTGCGCCTTGCGCTGACCATCGACAATCTCCCCCAGCAGTTCTCCGGTCAACCGACCATCCTGCCACTCCAATGAGTTGGCGAAACCATAATCGAGGTGGAACTCCTCACAAATATGATCAACAAACAGTTGAAATCCACCACTGAGCAACGCTAGCTTGTAGCCAAGTTGCTTCAGTACACGTACCAGACGCCGTACGCCCGGAGTATAAGGTAGCTGACGAAGCAAAGACTCCAAATCATCTCGGTGGAGGCCTTTCAGCAAGCGAACACGGGCCCGCAAAGCCTCTTCAAAATCCAGCTCACCACGCATGGCTACCTCGGTCAGCACTTTTACTTCTGCCTCACAGCCAACCAGCTGACTCATCTCATTGATAATCTCACACTGGATGAACGTCATGTCTGCATCAAATACGATCAGCCGCTTGTGCCGCCGAAACAGTGATTCTGGTTGCAGGGCAAAATCTACGTGATGTTGCTGATGCAACGGCAGTAAATCCCGGAGCAGACGCGGTCGATCCAGCTGCTGATGGGTTCGTAATTGTAGTTCCAGGACTCGTAGATGCTGACTCTCCAGCGGTTGAAGCCCATGGACGAGTAACTCTTCCTGCTGAAGGCGTTGTAGCAGTTGCGCCAATAAGCTCGTACTCAGGTGCTCACCAAGCAGAGTCAGGATGAATCTCTGTTCTCTTCTTGGCTGAGCCTCGCTTTGGCTGAGCCGGAACTGCATGTCAAATTCCTGCATCAGGGAGCACAAACTCTTTTCCATCAATTGTGGCTCCTGTTCACTGGTCCACTCCAACTGCCATAAGCCAGAGAAAATCTGATCCTGTTCCAGACCATGTAGATCCAGCAACCGCACAGGCCAGCTATCGAGAAGTGCACCCAGACGCGACAGAATTTCAGGGTGATGAGGTCCTTGAAAACTCAACAGTAGTTGTCGATTCATGCTCTTTCAGCTAACTGGGGTGTTTTGATCTTTGGGAAAGTGCACAATCGCATCAGCCAGACCTGCGAAATTATGCGAAGTAGCGGTCACATCCACCAACAGAGACAGTTCGCGGACAGCCGCTGACGTCGATGGGCCGATGCACGCAATTCTTGGACGTTGCGTCAACTGTAACCACTCGCTCAGGGGTAGACGGTTGAACCAGTGTTCTACTGCAGAAGGGCTAGCGAAGGTGATCCAATCAACACCCTTTTCAAGGGTGTCTCTCCAGGCTCGTGAAGCTGCAGAGGGAGCCGGAAGAATCTGATATATTGGCGTTTCTAGTACCTTGATGCCAGCTTCTCGGAGAAGTACCCCTAGGACTTCACTTGCCTGCAGTGCCTGCGGTAACCAACAACAATGATCGGAGGCTATGCCTGTTTGTAGTATCGCTGCTCCCAGAGCCTCAGCGTGGAAAACTTCTGGAACCAACGGCGGCTGACCTCCCAAAGCGATCCAAGCCTCTGCTGTTGAGGGCCCGATGCAAGCAATTTTGCAATGAGACAGTTCAGCTAAATTCCCACCAAGTGTTGCCAAACGCTGAGAAAACCCTCGAACAGCCCGCTGGCTGGTGAAAACAACCCAATCCACCTGCTGCCGCTGATGCCAAGCAGCATCAAATACTTTCCAAGAAGGAGGTGACGCTGTAACCAGGACTGGGTGATGACAAACTCGAATTCCTACTGATTGCAGAGCCTGAGACAATGGGCCATTCACGGGTTCTTCACGGGTGATCAGGGCCAGGGCTGATAGAAAATGAAACTCAGTTGTAGTGGATGCTATCAATCTTGGTGATCGTGGCAGGAGGACGTTCTGGCTGCTGGGCAGCTACTTCAGCTTCCCGCTGCCGTCGTCTCTTTAGGAGTATGGAATAAACTATGTAGAAGAGGAGCCCAACAACAAAGGGAGTGTAGATGATGACCAACAGTCGCACCAGAGCAACGTGTACTCTCAAGATTCTAGCAACGTCTGCACACACTCCAACAAACCAACGTTTGGGAATGTACTCCTCGTCTTCCGAGTCACTACTCATTAGTGCGAACACTCCGAGGAAACCAACGAAGAGTGAAAATCCTCCGATGATCACCAGAAGCAAATTCATGGGCACGGCGCTCTCCAACTCAAAATCTCAAACACCCTCCACCAACTGGCGATATGCTCTGCGAAAGCCATGACGAAGTAACTCCTCTTCAGTAGAATCCGACTGTTCCTGAAGTTCCTGAAGTAGGTGGCGGAAATCACATTCCTCCAGTGGTCGGCGTTCAAATTCATTCGTCAACCAAGCCAGGATTTGGTTGTAGTGTGGTCGTTTACCATCTTGGTTCAAGTAGCCTATTCCAGATTCAGCTTTCCAGCAGAACCTCAGCGATCTGAATTGCGTTCAAAGCTGCTCCTTTGTAGAGCTGGTCCGCTACACACCAGAAGGTCAATCCGCGTGGGTGTGACAGATCTTCTCGCACTCGGCCAACGTAAGTGTCGAATGTTTCGCTGGCTTCCCACGGCACAGGGTACCCCCCGGGCTTGCGTTCGTCTACCAACTGAATCCCTGGCGCTTGGACAAATAGTTCCCTTGCTCGTGCCTCTGAAATCTTGGTCTCCGTCTCAACCCAAATGGACTCCGAGTGGGCTCGTAGCACCGGAACTCGAACACAGGTCGCTGAAACCAGGAGCTCAGGGATTGACATGATCTTGCGTGTCTCCAATACCATCTTCATCTCTTCCTTAGTGTAGCCATTTTCCTGGAAGACATCGATGTGAGGGATCAGGTTGAAGAGAATTTGCTTGGGAAAGGCTTGGGGTGTCAGAGGTTTGCCTTGGGTGTAGTCGTGGACTTGATCCAACAGTTCCTGCATACCACTGGCACCCGCTCCAGAGACAGCTTGATAGGTGGAGACAACAACTCGCTGTAAAGGTGACTCCTGATGCAGCGGGTTCAAAGCTACTACCATCTGGATCGTTGAACAGTTCGGATTGGCAATCAACCCTTTGTGTCGTCGAGCTGCCTCCGCATTGATCTCTGGCACGACCAGGGGCACTCCTTCATCCATACGAAAGGCACTGCTGTTATCAATGACCAGCGCACCCGCTTCTACTGCTGCTGGAGCAAATTCTTTGCTGCGACCCCCGCCTGCTGAAAAGAATGCAACGTCAACATCTTGAAAAGCCTCTGGTCGCAACTCTTCGACCGTCAGAGTCTGGTCCCGAAAGCGCAATTGCTTCCCCACCGAACGTGCTGATGCCAGCAATTTGAGTTTCTGAAGCGGATAGTTGCGCTGTTCCAGCAGCTTTATGAACTCTGTACCTACGGCGCCAGTTGCACCAGCAATTGCCACGACCTGCGACATCGAACCTTTTCTGATCTGTTGA
>DJYX01000089.1 GCA_002450295.1 Deltaproteobacteria bacterium UBA6967 | reverse complement strand
GTGTTAACGAACAATTACTGGCTGCGCCCAGATCATGAGGATTGTGGTCTTCTCAGTATTACCAGCATCTTATTAGAAAACGGCTATCACACTGAGGGGATCGGCAAGATGCACTTCATCCCCTGGGACCAAGAGGCGGGGTTCAGTCATCGATGGATTGCTGAAGACAAGCGCCACATCCATATTCAGGATGACTACGCTGATTATTTAGCAGCACAAGGTCTTCGGAAGCTTGCTGGAACAGAAGAACCTAACTACCGCGAGGGCCGAATGGCTTCGGTCAGCCCAATCCCGTTGGAACATCAAGTAGATGTTTGGGTTGGAGATCGGAGTGTGGAGTTCATCAAGGATTGTCCTCAGGATAGACCATACTTTCTGTGGGTGGCTTTTCCAGGACCCCACGATCCTTATAATCCACCTGCAGAAATTCTTAATTCCATGCGCCCGGCAGAAGAGTTTCCCTTCTCAATTCCTGGAACATTTGACAGTCAGACCTTCCAAAGAGGGTTTATCCACGCCCACCTCAGTGGATCAGCCCAAGCAGATTTTCGAGAGTTTCCGGAACTAGCCAAACAGATCATTCGACGACACTATGCAGGTTTGGTTCAGATCATTGATCACCAAGTCGGAAAAATTTTAAGTGCTATCGAAGAGCAAGATTCTGAGCGTGAGACACTGATCATCTTCACATCAGATCACGGTGATTTTCTGGGTGATTTTGACATGGTTGGCAAAGCTTTATTCTACGAATCTTCTTCTCGTGTACCCCTGATCGCGAGAGGAACGCCATATCGGGTTGGACAATCCAAGAGCTTGGTTTCGTTGACTGATCTTTATGCAACAATCCTCAATCACGCGGGAATAAAGATGATAGCTCAGGACTCCCAAGCAATCCCCACAAAGCCTGATCAGCAGACTCGTAAACACATCATAGGAGCCACAGGTGCTGGGCTGATGTGGTGCGACGAGCGCTGGAAATTATCACGCTACAAGAATGGACTTAGTACTTTGTTTGATTTGGAAGCGGACCCCCTCGAACAAAACAACCTACTTCTTGATCCTGATTTTGCTGATATTCGGAACCAGGTGGAAGCAGAGTTAACCAAATCTTTGATGGAAGGTCTGGTTCAGGGTCATCAAGAAAAATCATATCCCTACATGACACTTACGCCAGATCATGATGGGCATCATCGAAATTGGCAGCGCCCCTATCCAGCCAATACATGGGACAAATTTGAGGAAATCAAAGCCAATTGGGGAAAAGCAGGAATGCCCGTATGAATCATTTTGCGCGAGCCTACAGATGACTTCTCAAACTACCTTGAGCAGTGAAGTCAGCGAAAAGATTAAGGATGAGGCCTTTGACGTAGCCCCTAATTGGAAGCTTGTCTGGTGGCGTTTCAAGAAGCATCGGTTAGCTTTAGTCAGTGCATTCGTACTGTTTGGGATCATTCTAATTGCCTTGTTCCCTGATTTCTTCAGTATCCAAGATCCCAACAAATCAAGCGCTCGTGAATCTTTCATGCCGCCTCAGGGGATATCCTTTTTCCACGATGGAAGTTTTCAGGTCCATGTCAAACCACTCAAAGGGAAACGGAATAAGACAACGCTTAAGATGGAGTGGGGAGTCGATGAGAAGAGAATTTTACCACTACATTTCTTCACAAGTGGTTATGAATACGAGGTTTTTGGGCTTTTCAAAACAGATCTACACCTCTTTGGTATTGAAAAACCGTCTGCTCGGAATTCGTTCCACCTACTGGGTACCGATCGTTTAGGCCGTGATCAGTGGTCTCGACTGATGCATGGAACCAGAGTTTCACTTTCAATCGGGCTAGTCGCGGTTGGACTCAGTATTTTTCTTGGGATTCTGCTCGGTGGAATCTCAGGATATTACGGAGGCTGGCCTGACTTGGTCATTCAAAGATTGATCGAGATCCTTCAATCACTGCCACCTATTCCAATCTGGATGGCCTTGACTGCTGCCTTGCCCAGAGACTGGACGGTAGAGCAGACTTACTTTGCGATCACTCTCATTCTTTCTCTACTGGGTTGGACCACACTCGGTCGAGAGGTTCGTGGTAGATTTTTGTCATTGAGAGAAGAAGACTTCGTCATGGCTGCAAAACTCTCTGGTTGCAGCCAAAGTCGTATCATCTTCCGACACATGCTACCCACCTTCACAAGTCACATCATTGCTACCAGTACTCTGGCGATTCCGGTAATGATCATTAACGAAACATTTTTAAGTTTCTTAGGTCTCGGTTTGCGTCCGCCTGCAATCAGCTGGGGTGTACTCTTACAAGAAGCGCAGAATCTTCAGTCGATTGCCCTGGCTCCTTGGTTGTTGCTTCCTGGCTTGGCTGTCATCTTTACCGTTCTTGCGCTGAACATCCTGGGGGATGGCTTGCGTGATGCCGCCGACCCTTACAGTTGAGAACAAAAATGACAAATCAGCCCTTGCTGGAAGTCCGGGATCTGCAGACTGTTTTTGAACTTGATGAGGGGACCGTCAGAGCGGTTGATGGAGTCAGCTTTAATGTGTATCCAGGTAGAGTTTTAGGGATTGTTGGTGAAAGTGGCTGCGGCAAAAGTGTAACCATCAAGTCCGTCCTACGATTGATCGAAGAACCCGGCAGAATTGCCAACGGTGCCATTCGCTTCCGGTCAAAAATTCTGGGTAATTCCTCTGCTGAGATGGTTGATCTCGTTCAATTACCTGCTAAGAGTGCCCAATTGAGAGCCCTGCGAGGGAATGAGATCGCACTGATTCCCCAAGAACCCATGGCTGCCTTCAGTCCAGTGCATACCATTGGCAATCAATTGATGGAGGTGATTCAACTCCATCAACCCGTCAGTGACGGAGAAGCAAAAAAAATTGCGGTAAATCGTCTCAAAGAAGTTGGAGTTCCAAATCCAGAAAGCGCAATAGATCGCTATTCTTGGGAACTGAGTGGCGGGCTTCGTCAACGCGCAATGATCGGAATGGCTCTTACCTGTGATCCACTTCTTTTAATAGCTGATGAACCCACCACAGCCATTGATGTCACCACACAGGCTCAGGTGCTGAGCCTGCTGCGTAAGCTTCAGCAGGAGCATCAGACATCAATCATCTTCATCACCCATGACCTTGGGGTGATCGCCCAACTCGCGGATGATGTCGTGGTGATGTACCTAGGCAAGGTGATGGAGAGCGGCCCAGTTGATCAAATTTTTCATAATCCCCAACATCCCTACACGCGGGCTCTACTAAGGTCTATCCCAACCGTCTACACAAAGAATCGTAGTCGTCTACCAACGATCTCAGGATCAATTCCTCACCCATTCCAAAAGCGCACTGGCTGTCCCTTCGTGGCTCGCTGCCAAGAGGCTCTTCCAGAACAGCGGTGTGCCAATCAAGCACCAGCACTCAAAGCAATCAATGAACACCAATCAGTGAGTTGCTTCCTTCATGGAGAGGAGGTCAATGTCAGCTGAACCAACCCAATCAACTTTGACCAATAATGCGCTCATATCTCCGGAGCGTTTGCTAGATGTTAAAGAGTTGAAAAAATATTTTCCTATCCGAAAGGGGGTTTTTAAAAGTGTAGTCGGCCAAGTACGATCTGTTGATGGGGTTACATTTCATTTAAACCAGGGAGAGACCTTAGGACTTGTGGGTGAAAGTGGCTGTGGAAAAACAACCACCTCCCGCTGTCTGCTGCGTGCCATAAATCCAACATCCGGTGAAATTCGTTATCGACAAGCTGATGGACAATTGGTGGATGTGACACAACTAGCCAGTGACCAACTGAGACCTGTACGTCGGGAAATGCAGATGATCTTTCAAGATCCATTTGCCTCTCTCAATCCTCGAATGAACCTACTGGATCTTGTCGGTGAACCTCTTTTGGTCAACGGTGTCGCCAATCGCAAAGAACGAAGCGATCGAGTCGCTGATCTGCTTCGTCTTGTGGGCCTGAGACCAGAATATATGCGTCGGTTTCCCCATGCGTTTAGTGGAGGTCAACGACAAAGAATCGTGATTGCCCGCGCCCTGGCACTCAATCCTCGTCTGGTTGTAGCCGATGAACCAGTCTCTGCTTTGGATGTTTCAGTACAGGCCCAGGTACTCAATCTATTGCTGGATCTCCAGGAACAGTTGAAGCTGACGTACCTGTTTGTTGCCCATGACTTGAGTGTCGTCCGTCACATTAGCGATCGTGTGGCCGTAATGTATGTGGGCCGGATCGTAGAAATGTCTCCAACGGATGAGCTTTTCCTGGCACCAAAGCACCCCTACACCGCAGCTTTGCTATCAGCCGTACCGGTTGCTGATCCTAGAATTCGCTCAAAGATGCAACCCTTGGAAGGTGACGTGCCCAGTCCTTCCAATCCCCCTAACGGCTGTCATTTTCATCCCAGATGTCCCTTTGCCACTGAGTTGTGTCGGCAACAAGCACCAGACTTGGAAGAAGTCCAACCTAATCACTTCGTGGCCTGTCATCGGCAAGCTGAGTTAAAATTGTCTGGTGTCTCTGAGCCAACCTGATCCTAGTAAAACATGCTCTTTTCAGCTGACCAAAAAGTTCACGTCGACAAGCAAGGGGCTCTAAAAGAGTCCCTTCAGACGGTTGATGGCACATTTCAATCTGAACGAAAGAGGACCCTTGGGTTGTGTGATATCCAGCTCAATGGCTTTGCTGGCATTGATTTTAACAATCCAAACTTAAACCCCGAAGATTTTCATCGATCGATGCAGGCTCTCCTAAGAACTGGAGTGACCAACGTACTTCCGACATTGATCACTGCTAACCAAGGTGATCTGTATCGAAACTTTGAAGCATTGGAGAGGGCACGGGCGTTCTCTCCCATTGCCCAGATGATGGTGAAAGGATATCACCTGGAGGGACCTTTTCTCAATCCAGCCCAAGGTTTTGCAGGTTGCCATCCATCCCAGTTCATGGGTAGAAAGCCATCTTGGGAAAAGTTTGTGAGTTGGCAAGCTGCAGCAGGAGGTCGAATAAAGCTTCTAACTGTGGCTCCAGAGATGCCCGGTGTTCTTGAATTGATTACCAAATGCGTTGAAAGTGGGGTCCGCGTATCCCTCGGTCATACAAACGCTTCGCACGAAGATATCCGAAAAGCTGTGGGGGCTGGGGCATCGTTGTCAACACACTTGGGCAATGGTGTTGCTCAGTTATTACCAAAGGTTGACAATCCGATCTTGAGCCAACTTGCTGAGGAAGGTCTTACTGCCAGTTTTATTGCGGATGGCTTTCATCAGAAACCTCATGTACTGCGCGTCTACATCAAAGCCAAGGGTTCAGACCGAACCATCTTAGTCAGTGATGGAACTGCAGCTTCAGGGACAGTTCCTGGAACCTATTACTTAGGTGCTACAAAGATTCAGTCCAAACCTGAGGGTGTGGTGCATCTCTTTGGAACCCAGAATCTTGCTGGTTCAGCGGCAACTCTGCTGGAATGTCTGCAAAATGTCATGAGTTGGTACAACACCTCTCTGGAACAAGGAATTCGCTGGACCTCAATCCAACCTAGAAAGCTTTTGGGCTGGCCAACTACACAAAATGTTGGAGATCTTGCTGAATTGTTGGAGTGGGAATACATCAATGATCGATGGACCCCAGCATCTGTTCAACTTGGCACGCAGATCATCAAAATTCATTGAAGAAACAACTGGAAGCACACAAAAACTCAAATGGAGCGATACTAATGAAACCCTCTTCGCCATTTAATCACCCAGATAGACTGTTCAGTTCAGATCCATCCCAACGCAATGTTGCGCGAAGGCTTTTTGAGGAAGTTCGTGATCTACCCATCGTTAGTCCACATGGTCACACCGATCCAAGTTGGTTTGCTCTAAACCAAAATTTTGGGAATGCAACAGAACTGTTCCTG
>DJYX01000058.1 GCA_002450295.1 Deltaproteobacteria bacterium UBA6967 | reverse complement strand
TTTCGTCCCTATCTCAGTTTTGCGATTTTTGTTGAGACAGATCGGGAATTACGGCTACAGCGGGGACTTGAACGAGACGGGGAAGAGGCCTTGCCTCTCTGGCAACAGGGGATGGCAGAGGAAGATGAATACTTGTTGCGGGATCGACCCGAAGAATATGCGGATGTTGTGATCTCTGGGAACACAGGAGATCTGTGGAGGATCAACTCCTCATGTTGATGTGAGCGTGTTGTTCTGGTTGAGCAGCTCTTCAGCGTTTTCGAGCGACGGTTAGTCCATCTCCAATCGGAACCATGCACAGGTCGATACGTTGATCACTGGACAGAGCTGCATTGAAGGTACGCAGAGCTTCCGTATCCACATCATGATTCGAAGAGTCCGCAACCTGTCCTCCCCAGAGAACATTATCGACCAGGACCAAACCACTGGGCCGGAGCAATTGCAGGCAGCATTCGTAGTAGTCAGCGTACGCTGTCTTATCCGCATCAATGAAAGCCAGATCAAATGCTTCTTGTTCGCCAGCCTCTAAGAGTTGTTTCAAGCTCTCCTTGGCGTTCCCCAGGATCAGCTGAACCTTTTGCTCCACTCCGGCTTTCTGCCAAAACTTTCTTGCCATCTGCGTGTATTCTTCACTCACATCACAGGCAATCAACTGACCTTCTGGAGGCATCGCCAGGGCCATCACCGTGGAGCTATACCCCGTGAAGGTGCCGACCTCAATGATTTTTCGAGCGTTGACCAGCTTGACTAGCATCGCCATCAGCTGTCCCTGCTCAGAAGAGATCTGCATTCCTGCATTGGGCAGTCGCTGGGTTTCTTCACGCAACTCTTGCAGCACCTTTGGTTCACGCACAGCGTTCTGCCGTAAGTATTCCAACAGCTGATCATCCATCTGGATCGTTTTTGCGGACATATTCTCTAGTCGGTAGTGGGAATCAAACTCGCCTGAAAAATTCAGATACTACTGATTATACCTAGTTTAGCTATTGTCGAGCTGGCTCGTTTTCAACTCTGGTCAACCAGTAGTCGATATCAATTTCAGGATTGTCCATCAATAAACGCCAGAACTGAATTCGATTCATATATTCAAGCCGACCACTATTATCAAACCAGGGTTCTGGTGTCATCAATTGCTCAGGAACGTCATCAGCAGCGCGATTATCCTGAGCATGGAAAATCGGTCGTTGCCAGTCCTTGATACGGGACTCGTTGAGATCACTGGTATCCCACTGGAGAGACTGTGATCCAGACGGCTGCATTCGCACCTTGTAAATGATCCGGTGGGCATCCCCTGTATTTTTCCCACCACCATGCCAGAGACCATGATGAAAGAAAATAACCGTTCCCGCTGGGCAGACCACTCTCATCTGACCACGAATGTTCTGGTAGCGGGCAATCGCTGATTCATGAACACTGCGCAGGTGAGTACCAGGAATGTACCGGGTACCACCCATGTCCGCTGTAACCTCATGTGGAAAATAAAACATCTGCACATCGAAGTTCAACTGCCGGGCATCAATGGTTGAATCCTGGTGGTTTGTCTGGGCTGAACCACTCTTAGGGAAGGTGATGTGGACGTGGTGATGATCAAAGATTGGATCTGCACCCATCAAACTTTTGATCGTTCCAGCTACGGTTGGTTCCTGAAGCACCAAACTCAGCGGATGGTCTGTAGGGAAAGCCTGGTATAGCAGTTCTCCCGGCTTGCAGTTCGGGATTACCGAGTTCGCATAGCGATCATTGACTCCGATGCCTTCGCCAAAGAGTCCCAAGAATTTTTGATTGATCTCGTCACCAATCAGCCCGTCAAAACGCAGACAACCTTTGGCTGCAAAAGTCGCCATCTGGGAAGTGGACAATAATTTCATGTTAAATCTCAGTTTCTTCTATGCGTTTCTCAAAGATGAATTCATTGTAGAAAAAGTCGGTTTTGTACTCTGAGCCCTTGGGGGGAGCAAAGGCTGGAGATACTTGAATCAGGCACCATCCATCCAGCAGTGCATCAAGACCTCGCTCATAGGGAGGCTCATCCGAGTCACCCGAAAAAGATTTAGTTTTTCCTGTTCCATCCCAAAAACTCCATGAAATCACTCGGGATTCCAAGGAGGAATTGACTAGGCATAGGATAAGGATTTGTTGTCTCATGTGAAGCCAACCAACTAATTGCGCTCAAAACCTAATTCGTAAACTTATTCACTTAAGGGGCATGTTTGCTTTTCTGGTTCCTCTCATAGGAAAGTTCAGCCAAATAATTACACTCCATTCGTTCGAACTTTCCGCCTAAAAAAGTTGGATTCTGCTAATTATGCTGCACACTTATAAACTAACACTCTAAGATGTCAATTACCTGAACCATTGCAGTTCCCAGGGACGTCTGCTAGAGCACGATCCTTTTACTATTATTAACTTCCGGCATGTCTACCAAAACCATCATCAAGGTCTGTGGCCTGACCCAAGTGGACGAAGCACTGGCCTGTGTTGAATTAGGGGTTCAGTGGCTTGGCTTCAACTGCTACCAAGGCTCCAAACGCTATCTACCACCCGAAGCAATTGCGGCAATTGTGGGAAAGCTTCCTCCAGCAGTACAGACCGTTGGAGTCTTTGTGAATGCTTCCGCAAAAGAAATTGAAGAGACTCTCCAACAGACTGGATTACACATCGCCCAGCTGCATGGCGACGAGAGTCCAGGCTTTGCCCATGCCTTACAAGTCCCTTGGTTTCGAGCCTTTCGGGTGGCTGATGATCTGGCAGAAGAGGAAATTCGTAGCTACGGTCAAGAGTTGTTTCTGCTGGATGCAGCCCAGACCGGACAGTATGGTGGAACAGGACACGCCTTCGACTGGAAGGTGGCCACACGTTTGAGAGATCATGGCAAATTGCTCCTTGCTGGAGGTTTGCGGCCAGACAATGTAGAAGAGGCCGTCTTTCAGGTGAGACCATTCGGCGTGGATGTTGCCAGTGGAGTCGAAAGCGCTCCGGGTCGTAAAGATCCACAGAAAGTGGCGAATTTTGTCACAGCTGTTGCCCAAGCAGAAGCGTCCTGGTAAGGCTTCCACAGTCATGGTAGAACTTGGCATCGTTGCTAAGTTCTATTTTCTTCAATCCACTTCCCATCCTTCAATCGACAACACAGCATGGAAACCAGCGGATTCAGTACCTACCGAGGCATTCCCGTAGAAAAGATCGTTACTCCCTTGGACGCCTCCACGGCACTTCGACGGATCACAGACCAGATCGACAACCACAAGGGAGCGTTGATGGTCAGCAACTACGAAGTACCTGACCGCTATTCCCGCTGGGACATTGGCTTCGTCAATCCCCCCTTGGAGTTGATTGCCCGGGAACGTAGTTTTTCAATCAATGCCCTGAATAAAAACGGTCAACGTCTGCTGCCCTTGTTACAGGAAGTACTGGAAGGCCACCCTCATTTGGAGTCCTTCACCGTTACGTCCAATGCGCTTCAAGGAGTCACAAGGCCAATGACAGGTTGGTTCCCTGAAGAAGAGCGCAGTCGGCAACCTAGCCTATTCTCGGTGATTCGAGCCATTGCCGACCTATTTCGCTCCGACGAACCCTATCTAGGGCTTTATGGTGCCTTCGGCTACGACCTGGTGTTTCAATTTGAGAAGCTGGAGCAACGCCACACACGACCAGAAGATCAGCGGGACTGTCATCTATTCCTACCCACCGACCTGGTTGTGGTCGACCGCCAGAAGGAGTTGGCCTACAGCATTTGCTACCGAATCTATACTCCAGAAGGCTGGACAGAACCCCACCTGAATACTGGCGCTGCCTTTCCAATGGCCTCTGGTCGGGCAGATGGGGCCGTAAAGTGTGATCACAACGAGGGTGAATTTGAAGAGAAGGTGCAACAGATCCGTTCGGGTTGTCAGCGTGGTGACTTCTTTGAGGTTGTGCTCTCGCAGGCTTTCTCCGCTGGCTTTGACAGTGCCCCACTGACGCTCTTTCAGCGGCTTTGTGAGCGCAATCCAAGCCCATACAGTTTTCTGCTCAACTTTGGTCAGGAACAATTGGTCGGGGCTTCACCAGAAATGTACATTCGGGTCAACAACGGACGTTTTGAAACCTGCCCGATTTCAGGAACAGTACCGGTTGGGGAAGACGCGATGGAGACGGCAGAGCGGATCAAAAACCTGATCGGTTCTGCCAAGGAAGAATCCGAACTCACGATGTGCACAGACGTTGACCGCAACGACATGTCTCGGATTTGTGTGCCAGGCAGTGTGAAGCTGCTAGGACGACGGCTGATTGAGAAATACTCACGCCTGATTCACACCGTTGATCATGTGGAGGGCCAACTCGCTGAGAGTTTCGATGCGATTGATGCGATCCTGACCCAT
Organism: Deltaproteobacteria bacterium UBA6967; assembly: GCA_002450295.1. Taxonomy (GTDB): domain Bacteria; phylum SAR324; class SAR324; order SAR324; family NAC60-12; genus JCVI-SCAAA005. The sequence goes on along the minus strand of DJYX01000058.1, from coordinate 1,241 downwards.
ATGTGGGCTTGTACCGTGACCGGTTCACCCAAGCCAATCGCCATGCAGACGATTGAGAATCTCGAGAATTCCCCGCGGCGCTGGTACAGCGGTTGTGTGGGCTTCCTCTGGTTCAACGGTTACGCCAGCACCGGAATGACACTTCGCACCATTCACCTGCAAGATGGGGTGGCAACGATTCGGGCTGGAGCAACGCTGCTCTTCCATTCTGACCCGAAGGCTGAAGAGCAGGAAACCCGAACCAAGGCGTCAGCCTTTCTGGATGCAACTCTTGGCCGCAGCAAGGCACAGATCAGCGACATCATTGAACCAGTGAACGGGCAAGGCAAGACCGTGCTCTTCGTGGACCATCACGACAGCTTCGTCCATACACTCGCAGGCTATGTACGGCAGACTGGTGCTCGGGTGATTACGCTCCGAGCTGGGTTCCCGTATGAAATGATCGATCAGTTCCAACCAGACCTGCTCTTCCTCTCGCCAGGCCCCAAGACACCTCAAGATCAACAGGTTCCTCAACTGGTTGGAGAGGCGGTACGACGCCAACTGCCTGTCTTTGGAGTTTGCCTGGGCCATCAAGGCATCGCTGAGTACTTTGGAGGACGGCTGTTGACCTTTGCCGAACCTTGTCACGGTCAACCTTCGGAAGTTTATCATGAAGGGACAGGTCTGTTCGCTGGACTTCCTCAACCTTTCCGAGCCGGACGCTACCACAGTCTCTACGTTGATCCAGAACAACTGCCTGCTGAATTGGAAGTCACCGCTCGGACAGATTCAGGAGTGATCATGGGACTGCAACATCGGCAACTTCCAATTGCTTCCGTACAGTTTCATCCCGAGTCCATTCTCAGCCTACAAAAACAGGCAGGACTTCACTTACTGGATAACGCCTTGGGAGTGTTGTGTGGCCGTTCCTGAAAACATGAAGCATCACGCTAGCAACTTGAAAACGTCGGAGAATAGAATTCTGAAAAGTCTATCTTGGAAGCTAGGTCTAATGATGAAAGTAGCTATGCACAGTAGAGTTTTCCTTCTTTTTATTCTTGTTACTTCACTACCCTACCTATCTTCAGCTCAACAACAGGAGAGTACTGATTCTGGAGATGATTTTTCCAGTCAGGTCTACCGGCAAGCTTTGGTAATAGAAAACACTAGTTATCAGAATACCAAAGATAGCCCACCGTCTCTCAACACTACCAATCATGTGAGCAACGAGCTGCAAAGCCTTGGCTTTCAAGTGACGA
>DJYX01000080.1:8173-8306 GCA_002450295.1 Deltaproteobacteria bacterium UBA6967 | reverse complement strand
CTACCTGGCTGCTCCACCCCGCGATGTGGTGTCAGGAGTGCGGCATTGTCAGATTCTCCCCTCCTGAAGGAGAAAGCTGGAGCGAGAGACGGGTCTCGAACCCGCGACTTTCAGCTTGGAAGGCTGACGCTCT
>DJYX01000080.1:0-7864 GCA_002450295.1 Deltaproteobacteria bacterium UBA6967 | reverse complement strand
TGGAAGGCTGACGCTCTACCAACTGAGCTACTCTCGCGGAACTCAAAAGATTATTAGTGATTGACCGTACTTGTCAAGTGGGTTGTTCAAGAAATCTTAATCCTTGGTGCAGAGACATCGTAAGATGGAATTGCAACCACATCTGTTGGGTTGGCCCTAGGCAGCTTGGACGGCTTCTTGTCGAAACTGGAGTTCTGCTAGTCGGCTGTAGAGGGGGGAGCTGTGCAATAATTGCTGATGAGTGCCGAGGGCAACCACTCTACCTTGGTCCATGACTGCGATTTGATCTGCATGAATCACGGTTGCCAGTCGATGTGCAATGACAATTGTTGTTCTCTCCTGCATCAATCTTAACAAGGCTTCCTGCACCATTCGTTCACTCTCCGCATCCAACGCACTGGTGGCCTCATCAAGTAGTAACAACTTGGGATCTCGAAGAATTGCGCGAGCAATCGCTAGACGTTGACGTTGTCCGCCTGAGAGTCTCACTCCCTGCTCCCCTAGAAAACTATCAAAGCCCTGAGGCAGCTTGTCCAAAAATTCTTCAGCATTGGCATCCCTTGTTGCAGCAAGCATCTCCTCCTTGGACGCATCGGGTTGCCCGTAACAAAGATTTTCCCAAACATTAGCGCTGAAGAGCGTTGGTTGTTGAGGGACAAAAGCGATATGTCGTCGAAACTCCTGCAAGGCTAAGTAGCGCAGATCAATTCCCTCAAAGTGTATGGAACCCTGGAGAGGATCGTAGAAGCGCAATAGTAACTCCAACAGCGTTGACTTCCCAGCCCCAGAGGGGCCAACAAGAGCCATCGTCATCCCTGGTTCAATGTTTAAGTTGACGGCTTGTAATGCAAAAGAATCAGGACGAGAGGGATAACAAAAATGCAGATCATTTATCTCCAAAGAGCCACGCACCAAAGAGGGTAGCGACTGTGGGGAGATAGGGTCTGTTATCTCGCTTTTTGCCTCCAGAAGTTCCATCAAGCGTTCTGTTGCTCCGGCAGCTCTTTGGAGATCTCCTATGACCTCACTGAGAAAACCCAGAGAGCTTGCGACAATTAACGCATAGAAGACAAACGCTGCCAATTCCCCAGGTGTCACTCTACCTGCCAAAACATCCTGACCACCCACCCATAGCATGCCTCCGACGGATCCAAGGACTAACAACATCACGATAGCGATCAGAAAAGCTCGCTGTCGGATGCGTTGAATTCCAGCATCAAACGCAGACTCAACGTGTTGTGAAAAGGACTTCTCGTCTACCTGCTGATGATTCATGCCCTGAACAATCTTGATGTGCTGTAAGGCCTCACCCACGTAAGCTCCTACTGAAGCTACTTTATCCTGGCTGGTCCTTGAGAGCCTTCTTACTCGACGTCCAAAGATGACAACTGGGGAAACAAGCAGGGGTACCGCAATCAACACGATGGATGTTAGCTTGGGATTGGTCCAGAAAAGCCAGGCAATGCCACCCAAAAAGAGCAATACGTTCCTCAGGGCTACGGATAGAGATGATCCGATCACCGTTTGCAGAACCGTAGTGTCGGCTGTGATCCGTGCCTGGATTTCTCCACTGAGATTGGTTTCAAAAAAGCCTGGGTGTAACTGTAACAAATGTCGAAAGACAGCCTTGCGTAAATCTGCGCTGACACGTTCTCCCAGCCAGGAAACCAAGTAAAATCTTAGAAAAGTTCCAAGTGCTAGAAGGGTTACGAGTACAAGAAACAATAACAACGTCTGGGTTAGAGCCTCCGAGGATCCAGCTACGAAACCCTGATCAATTAATAAGCGCAATCCTTGTCCAAGGGAAAGGGAGACACCAGCGGTAGTGACTAGGGCGATCCCTGCGAGTAGGATTCGCCATTTATAGGGTCGTAAGAAACGGAAGGCTGGCAGAAAGTTGGAGAGTTGTTTGCTTTTTGCTCGGGAACTGGTGTCAAGCATCGATGTTTGAGAAGTGAAGAACGGAAATGAGAGAGATTGCTATGTGAAACATAGTCTAACACTATGTTCTCAAACTATGAAATGTTGTAAGGTGTTATGTGAAGTTTCTGAAAACCTATGGAGGAAGATTTTCAATGATTTAAAGAATTGATATAGAATCCTGATCAGGCGAGATGCTAGTCGGATGTTAAGTTCCGATTAAATACTGTAGGGTTACAGTCACAGTTGCCTCATTTCAAAAACATGAAAAGAAGCGATGGGACTGTCTACAATGCTTTCGCTTGGCGAGTCAGATTGTGTTGATTCAGATGCTCTGCTTGTAATGAACTGAATGCGGCAATCGAATGAGCACTTTTGGGCAATCTCATTTTTCAAATTGTGGCTTTTCGATAGACCGATTGGGTTGAAGTACGACGTCAATGGTTGTAAAACCTGCTTTCACGCTATAATACCGGTTGTTATATGCGACTTCGCAGCGACGCATTTCCAGAAATTCCTCGATGTAAGCGCACTCCTGGATGGCAGACTTGGGAATCAACTTCGGAGGTTTTTCCTCAGCAACTTGAGGAGTGGGGTTACTATTAGAACATGCGCCAAGTAGCGCAAAGTACGTCATTGCAATAGCTATTTTCAACATGATTGAATATTTCATTTTTGTTCCGGAACTTGTTGTGTTTTGTGTTGAACAGGCTTTCTTCGGCTAGAGTCCTGGTTCAACAATTTTTAATTTCAGTTGCTAAGGATCAAAGGTTTCAAAATGAGTAAGGACAATAACCAAAGAAGACCACCCGATGATCCATTTGAAATGCTCTTTCAGGGTTTTTCTGAGTTGGTGGAAAACCTCTCACAGTTAGGGGATGCCTCTCCCGAAGAGTGGGAAAAAAGTTTTCGCAACCAAGCTAATCGTACAAATTTTACTTACAATTCAAATAATCAAAATAATCGACATTCTTCTTCTGAACCGAGCTCAGATTCCCCCCCTCAGGACAACACAAAATATGACCAAGCCATCGGGGGCTTAGGAGAGAGAATGGAACGCATTCTTGAGTTGGTTGAACTGCCATTACGGAAACCAGAATTGTTTGAACGTTTGGGCATCAGTCCTCCCACTGGAGTGCTGCTCCACGGTCCACCAGGATGTGGCAAGACCCTAATCGCAAGAACTTTAGCCAAGATTGCAGGGGTTCGTTTTTTTAGTATCAGTGGCCCAGAGATCATTAACAAATACTATGGTGAAAGTGAAGCCCGACTGCGCAAGCTCTTCGACCAGGCTCAACGGGAGGCCCCAGCGATACTCTTTATCGATGAAATTGATGCGCTCGCTCCAAAACGTGATCAGTCTTTTGGTGATCTGGAGAAAAGAGTCGTTGCTCAGTTACTGACCCTGATGGATGGTCTGGACGATCGGGGCCAAGTTATTGTTATTGGTGCAACGAATCGGCCGAATGCTCTTGACCCTGCTCTCCGCAGACCCGGTCGCTTTGATCGAGAGATTGAGATTCCAGTTCCGGACCAACAAGGACGCAGAGAAATTTTAGAAATTCACACCCAGCCAATGCCTCTGACTAAGGGAGTGGATTTAGATGATATGGCTCGTCGAACACATGGCTTTGTAGGAGCTGATCTGGCGTCACTTTGTCGAGAGGCTGCCTTGCAGGCTCTGAGGAGAGTACTCAAGAAAACACCAGTTACCCAGCTGGATTCGGGTTCTATCAAGGTTGGATTGCCAGACTTTGCAGCCGCTTTTCGGGAAGTTGAACCTTCGGCCCTTCGGGAAACTGTAATCAGCGTGCCAAATGTGAAATGGGAAGAGGTTGGTGGGCTTTCAACAGTCAAATCACGTCTGATCGAAGCAGTCGAGTGGCCTTTGCGGTATGGGCATTTGTTTGCCCAGGCAGGTTTGAGGCCATCCCGAGGAATCCTGTTGGTGGGACCCCCTGGTTGTGGAAAAACTCTGCTGGCAAAGGCCTTGGCAACCGAAAGTCAGGCCAACTTCGTGGCGATGAAAGGTGCAGATTTACATTCGAAGTATGTCGGAGAGTCAGAACAACGTCTGCGGGATATTTTCCGGAGAGCAAGGCAAGCGGCACCTTGTATTCTATTTTTTGATGAACTGGACGCATTTTTACCTGCCCGTGGGATGATGGGTTTGGATGCGGCGGTGTCTGAGCGTATCCTCGCTCAATTCCTGGTTGAAATGGACGGTATTGAGGAACTTAAGGGGGTGCTTGTACTCGGAGCTACGAATCGTGTGGATCGACTTGACGAAGCGATTCTAAGGCCAGGGCGCTTTGACGAGATCGTTAAATTTGCACCACCTGACGCAATGGAGCGCGAAGAGATTTTGAAGATCCACTTAAAGCAAAAACCACTGAGTGACGAGGTTGATGCAAATTACTTGGCAGGTCTAACGGAGGGCTGGAGTGGAGCAGAACTCTCGGCAGCTTGTAATCGAGCTGCGTTGTTGGCAGTTCAAAGAGCGGTGCATGGAGAACTCAAACGAATGAGCCCAATTACACGTGAAGATCTCTTGCAAGCGCTGAGACAGATTCGTCCTGAGAATTGAAAAATTAAGCTAGGGCCCTTACCGCTTGAGAAACACTTTGTGGTAATGATTTTAACCAGAGATGCTGAATCTGCCTGAGCACCTGACCATCTGCGGCAAGACAACGCAGGAGGTGTAAGTTTGGTGCTATTTGGTCAACAGCAACTTCGCAGTTTTTAGGCCATTCGGTTGGAACGATATAGTCATCAGGCACAAATGCCAGAGCGCTCCCCCAGATCGGATAGTTACCTAGCTGGAATGGATTGCTAAAACTTTGTTCAGTTGGACAGATTCGGGAGCGATCCAGATAGTGCAACTCGCTGCCAGCGAATAACTTTGTTTCACTTTGCAGGAGTTGAAAACACCAAGCTTCCCCATGGGCCAGACGACCTGCCATATAGGCTTCCCAAAAGCCAAGCTGAGCCCCAGCTTCTACCTCCAGTACAGTTTGCTGATTGAATTGAGACGCAGCAAAAGGAATTACCGGATCACTATAAATTGTGAGATTGGACTCAGCTTGCAAGATGTAACGTAACTTTTGTTTCGCGATGTCATCATTCTGAGAGGGATGTATACGTAGAGCTCCCTGAGTCGTCAAATGAACCTGTGTGCCAGGTTCCGCATGAATATTGATCTCCCACAAGTCTCCACCGAAGATGCCCGGAGCAGGACTCATCAAAATCAACTGTAACCCTGAACCGTCAGGAAGCGATACGGGTCTGGTCACTTTGAAAACACTATCGGCCTGAACATCTATCAGTCGAGTTTGACCTCGGCGATAACCGAAAGTTAAGTTAAGTTTGGAATGCATCAGACAGCGATGGAGTTGGGCTCACTCTCCAGTAACACTTCGGTTTGAATCCAGCGGATGACAGTATTGAGCCCTGTTTTGTCTTTGAGGTTTGTGAAGACAAAGGGTCGATCACCTCGCATCTTTTTGGAATCGCGATCCATCACCTCTAGAGAAGCTCCGACAAGCGGCGCAACATCAATTTTATTGATGATCAATAAATCCGAACGAGTAACGCCTGGCCCTCCTTTACGAGGGACCTTGTCGCCTCCGGAGACATCGATCACATAGATTGACGCATCAACGAGCTCTGGACTGAAACTCGCAGCTAGGTTGTCTCCACCACTCTCCACGAAGATTAGTTCCAGGTCTGGGTGATCACTCAAGGCTTGATCAATCGCCTCGAAATTTAGTGAGGCATCCTCTCGAATTGCGGTGTGAGGACATCCTCCTGTTTGAACACCATAGATCCGGTCTTCAGACAATGCCTCACTGCGAATCAAAAATTCCATGTCTTCACGAGTGAAAATATCATTTGTGACAACCGCCATTCGGTAGTGGTTACGCATTGCCTTGCAGAGGCGGTCCAGCAATGCTGTTTTCCCTGAACCAACAGGACCACCAATGCCGATTTTGACAACTTTTTTCATGATTTCTCCGGATTCTTAGGTGTTTTTTCAAGAGCGAAACAGACGGGTATAAAGACCTGTGTGCTTCATCTGTAGCAAGTCGGCACATGGGGTGAATGAGCGTAATGGAGAATTCGCATCCTCAAGGATTTCAGTCACAGTTTTTGGAATCAACCTTAATTGCTTTTGAAGCAAAACTTGTCCAGCTTGCTGTCCTAAGGCGAACAAACGCAGCGCTGCAGAAAGTGATTGATTCAAGCGAGCGAAGGCGTAGCTTGCCAGCGCAACATCTTGGGAGACGTTCAGGGTTGCGAGTAAGGTTGCTTGGACTGTCAGCACGTTGATTGTTGGCAATAGTTCTTCAAGACGATTTGCAGGAAGATCTAGGTAGAGATCTGCGCAAGTCGTCAACAAACGTTTTCCCAAGATGTGACTTCCATCTCTTAGCGAAGCTGCTGGCTTGAGTGCCGTCAGTTCCTGATTGAGAACTTGAACACGTCGCCAATCATCTCGCTTGCTTGCTTGCATCAGTTGACAGAGAGCCGGACCCTCTTGCCAGCGGAAGGTCTCTGTTCGCCACAGTTCCCACCAGGTGCCAAGGTCTTCAGGAGTGCGAAGAGCATCAAGTTGAATTGCCGACTCCAGACCCTCTGAGTAAGCGAAGGCCCCAATGGGCAAAGCGCTATCACTCAGATGCAGCACACTCAGCCACTGCTCCAGCCCGGCATTCTCAGTGGGTGTGTCCACTCTGTGGGATGGCTGGGGTGAAGGGGCGTTCACTGACTTCGTAGTTGATTCCCAGTTGCTGAAAGAGATGCTCTGCAGCAGGTTCATGGGGGCAAATCAGTTCGAAATCCGTGATCATCAGTGGCAAGTGACGATTACCAATTTGGTAGGCGAGCCAAGCCCACTCCGGAGGACTAAGCGGACGTAAAACCAAGACTGGCTCTTGAGCTTCCTGAACCTGAACTTGGCAGCGTTCTGAAGATAGTAGAAGTTGGTCTCCTTGTCGGAGGATGCTTCCTGAAGGCAGGGCCAAGGCAAACTCGCGACCTCGGTCAGTCTTTCGCCTTCCATGACTGCGACAGCGCTCCTCCCAGGGAAGAGTGAGAGTGTCGATTTCCCAATCTTGGATAATAGCCCCCAAACCAGCGGGCTGGACTTCTTCAACGATGATCATGTGATCTCCCAGGGGTGTTAAAATAGAAAATAACGCTGAGCCAGCGGTAACACTTTTGCGGGCTCGCAACGAAGATGCTGCCCATCAGCACGCACCTCGTAAGTCTCTGGATTGATTTCCATTTTTGGTAAGTAACTATTCAGTGGTAGGTCCTGCTTCCGTAAGTTACGACAACCACTTACAGCAACACAACGACGGTTGAGGCCCTGCAAGGCTCCGCTGTTTAGACCTGCTTTTGAGGCGAAGTGAACGCTGGTCGCATTGGTAGCTTGTCCGTAAGATCCAAACATCCCTCGATAGAAATTCGGTTCTGGGGTGGGGATTGAGGCGTTTCCATCTCCCATCAGCGCACCGGCAATGAAACCACCCTTGATGATCAGCGAGGGCTTGATCCCAAAGAAAGCGGGGCTCCAAAGTACGAGATCGGCCATTTTGCCGACTTCTACAGAACCGATCTCATGAGAAACACCATGAGTCAACGCTGGGTTGATAGTATATTTCGCAACGTAACGGCGGATACGTAAGTTGTCGTTGCCGCTTTTGTCATCGGTTAGAGCTCCTCGCTGCAGCTTCATCTTGCTGGCGGTTTGCCAGGTTCTGCAAATGACCTCTCCAATACGGCCCATTGCCTGAGAATCAGAAGAGAGAATACTGAAGGCACCGAGATCATGGAGAATGTCTTCAGCTGCAATGGTCTCCGCTCGGATTCTTGATTCAGCGAAGGCAACGTCTTCTGGAATCGAGGGAGAAAGATGGTGACAGACCATCAACATGTCGAG
>DJYX01000137.1 GCA_002450295.1 Deltaproteobacteria bacterium UBA6967 | reverse complement strand
ATCCTCCACTGCTTTACGACTACTACGGCTTTCCAGAGCAGTCCTATCATCTTGATTATCCAGTTCCCGGTTCACCAGCGCTAGCAGAGGCCGTCCAGGGGCAACTCAGAAAACAAGGAATCGCTGCGGAGTTGGAGCAAAGCCGCGGACTGGATCACGGCGTATTTGTACCGTTGATGCTGATGTATCCTAACGCCGACATTCCCTGCATCCAGGTTTCCCTGCAGCAGAGTCTTGACCCATTGGCCCATTTGCAACTCGGGCAGGCCCTGGCTTCTCTGGATCAGGAAGGGTTACTGATTCTCTGCTCAGGGTTTTCCTTTCACAACATGCAGGCTTTCTTCCAGCAGGGTGCAGGAATTCCAGATGCCAAGAATTTGGCTTTTGAGACTTGGCTGAAGGAGACTCTGAACAATCGTGACTTCTCGGAAACAGAGCGGTGGGAACGCCTGCGGAATTGGGAACGCGCTCCAAACGCAAGATACTGTCGCCCTCGAGAGGAGCACCTGTTGCCGCTGCTTGTTTGCTATGGTGCTGCTCAACGCCCTTGTAAACGAGTAGATACCGTTACAGTACTGGGCAAGCAGGCTAGCTTCTTCATCTGGTGAACGCACATTTCTTCAGATTGATGGAATTTCCCTCCAGTAAGTGAGCTACAGGGCATTGCACTCTGATCCCTGAACCGCTATAACTGCGCAAACATTCCCTTCTTCCTTTTCTTCTCCAATCAATCCTTATCAGATCTGAAACCATGGCGAGTACAACTATCCACCGAGATTACAGCCTCATCGGACCAGAAGCCCAAAAAGCGGAAGAGAAAGGACTGGCCTCCGCAACTTGGTACGCCACGCCTATCCCCCGCAAACGTATGAAGGAATTGATGCGTCGCTCAGATCAACCAGCGATTCGAGACACAGCCATCTGGTTGGGCCTGCTTACCCTGACAGGTGGATTTGGTGTGTATTTCTGGGGAACCTGGTGGTGTGTGCCCTTCTTTTTTGTTTATGGGATTCTTTACGGCAGTGCCTCGGATTCCCGTTGGCACGAGTGCGGTCATGGTACCGCATTTCGCACCCAGTGGATGAATCAAGCTGTGTATCAACTCGCCTGCTTCATGATTATGCGAAGCCCCACTGGATGGCGTTGGTCCCACACACGTCATCACACAGACACCATCATCGTCGGTCGTGATCCTGAGATTGCCATTGGTCGTCCTGCTCGGCTGTTTCGACTGTTCCTTAATTTCTTTGGCCTGATCGATATTCCAATCTCACTGGCAAAGACGGTCCTACATTCTTTTGGACAGTTGACTGCCGAGGAGGCTGACTACATCCCCGAGATGGAAAGACACAAAGTTTACAATGTGGCCCGTGTCTGGATCGTGGTCTACGGACTGACTGCTGCGGCCAGTCTGATCTATCAGAGTTGGCTTCCATTGATGCTGATCGGCTTGCCCCGCGTGTATGGAACCTGGCTACACATCGTCTTTGGTCTGACCCAACATGCTGGCCTGGCTGAAGATGTCCTTGATCATCGCCATAACACGCGCACTGTTTACATGAACCCCATCTTTCGTTTTCTCTACTGGAACATGAATTATCACGTGGAACATCACATGTTTCCGATGGTTCCATATCACGCACTCCCTGCTCTTCATGAAGAGATGAAAGCCGATACGGCCCCTGTTTATCGGAACATGATTGAAGCCTATCGTGAGATCATTCATGCCTTGTGGAAGCAATCCAGTGATCCTGATTTTTTTGTTCCCAGGGCTATTCCAAACTCAGACCCAATAAGTGCATAATCAAGCCCGGTAGCAGTAGCCTGAAACAGATTTGAGAGGTTTTTTAACTATCATTACTGGGAGGTGATTTTTTAGGTTTTCTCAACTTCAAAACTTACCATTTGGAAAATTGGTAATCTTGCCATCTAAGAGTGATCTTGAGAGTAGATTTGCATTCAGGTTTTTGATCATGATTTCAATCTTTAAAAAGACTGTAAAAATCAGAAAATCCCTGGAATCAGTTCTCATTGGAATCATCGTTCTTATTGTTTCCATCACAACCACACACGCTCAATCCAATGAGTTGCTTCAATCAAGAATACGACTCTTTGAAGCCTGGCTTAATACGCTAATGAGTGATCAATCCTTACGTGGAGTTTCTGTCAGCCTTGTTCAGAATCAAAAGCTTATTTACGCAAAGGGATTTGGGGTTTCCGACTTCGAAAAACAATCTCCAGCTACTGAGTCAACCAATTATCGAATTGCTTCAATCACAAAGCTCTTTACGAGTATTGCTTTGATGCAACTCGTAGAGCGTAAGAAAATTTTCTTAGACACTCCTGTAGTTGAAATAATTCCTGAACTGAGAGCAATCAAAACGAATGGTCATTCTGTAGAAGACATCACTATCAAGTCCATCCTGACCCACACTACGGGTCTACCCACCAATCCCAATTTCCTCTTGGACAAAAGAGGTCAGAATCAGGCATTGGTCCTTGATGAATTTTTGAAGGGATTGGCCCAACAATCTTTGTTGTTCCCACCAAATCGAATCCATAAGTACTCCAACTTGGCAATGAATCTTGGTGGATTGATTGTAGAGCGCGTCTCCGGATTGTCTTATGAGCAGTATATCCAAGAAGTTATCCTCACACCTTTACAACTGGAGTCCACTCGCTTTCCCACTGATTCGGAAACTACAAAGGTGATTGGCTACAGCCAAATCGTTGGAGGCCAACGATTGAAAAATGAATTTCCTGAAATGGCGAGTGTCTTAGGATTGCCATCTTCCGGACTCATTTCTACTGTCACGGATCTGGCTAAATTCATTAGTTGGCATTTTCGTACACTGAGTGCGGAGGACCAAACACTCCTTGCAAGAGCCACCTTGTCTGAGATGCTGAAGGTTCAGTGGGTACCATTGCCCATTGAACTTCACCCCATGTTAAATACTGCGTTAGCTTTACTTGCAAACACCCTGGAACTTGGTGGAACAGGGCTTGGTTATTTTCGAGAAAAAGAGTTTGTTCTGCACAGTGGAGGCTTGATGGGATTTGCTTCAGAACTGGTGATGGATAATCAAAACAAACTTGGAGTCGTTGTCCTCTCCAATACGGTTGAGGCACCTGTTTATTTCAACCATCCCCAAAGCATCTCAAGGAATTTATATGAAATGATCGGTAGAGTGTTGGCTGATCCTAAATCGTTTGATCGGCCCCTGTTATATGCTGAATATGAAAATCTCTATTCAGATGATCACCACTGGCACTACTACGTTACAGAAATGGGAGAGAATTTGATTTTGCTAAATATGCGAGAGGGAATGCCGCTGGCTAGGCCCGTTGTACTTTCCAAGGTGGGAACTGATCATTTTGTTGATCCTAATCATGAAGGTATCTATGCAGGGGAGTTTTCCGTCTACTTTCAACGAGATCAGAATGGTAAGGTCGACTCAATGATCGTGAAGAATAATAAGCTATATCCTAAAGATTAAGTTTTCCTGCTGCTTGTTTTTGTGCTCTATATTGGTTGAAATTATTACTGTCACTTCCCACTATTTAAGCTTATGAACAAAAACACAAAAACAACGGTTATCATCTTATCGTCATTGGCAGCACTTGTAGGAATTGGCATCGCCACGGGCTTCATCACATTCAATCCCATTGATAAATCTAAGCCTGCCTACGCCAAGGATCAGCAGTGTTTTGAAGAACTCAAAGCGAAACTGACTCCTGATGAGATGATGGAGATTATGAAAAAGAAGACAATGACTCAATCTCACTGCGACTTTCTTTGATCAAGTCAGCATGAGCAGAGATACAGCTTCACTTACTGCTTAAGTTCCGGGCTGAATCCAAGCATACTCCATCTGCCTGGCAGTTCGCTCTGCTAACTTCTCTCCAGCGAATTTGGAGACTAACTCCAAGCTCAGATCTATCCCAGCGGAGATTCCTGCCGCAGTGAACAGCTTGCCTTGTTCAATCCAGCGAACACCCTCTCGAACCTGTACGTTGGGATAATTTCTCTGTAAATCCGGGATATCTTCCCAGTGAGTTGTCACTTCCAAGCCATCCAGCAACCCCGCCTCCGCCAATAAGAAAGCTCCTGTACAGATCGAAGCAATCACCTGCACTTTCTCAGCAGTCTCTCTGATCCAGTCGATCACTTCCCTCTTGTGAACTTCTTCCAGATGAACGCCCCCGACCACAATCAACAGATCCAATGCTGGCACATTCTGGATGGAATAATGAGGTATCACCTTGAAGGCTCCACGAGCTTCAACCAAGTTTTCACTCGCACCAACGAGCCAGATATTCCAATCCAATTTTGCGAGTCGGTTAGCAACACTGAACACCTCAAAAGGTCCTGAAAAATCCAAGACCTCTGCCTGATCGTAGAGGTAGATCCCAATGTTCATGGGTTCACGGAAGATAAAAGGATTATTTCAGCGCTGAAACCAAAGCGAGGAATAGCCTGTAAGGGCTCGGATAAAAACAGCTGTGCGTGGTGACGGAATCAGATTTGTCAGAATCTCAGGCGTGACCGACCTTTAAATCGCTACCTGCCCGGTTCTCACCTCGAATCAGCCAAAGGGGTCTTTTCGCAAAATTAATCAGATAACCGGAGCCAGTGCCCGTATCAATCAAGTCTCGGTTGAACAGGCTCGTGGAGGGCATGTAGCGAATGGCCAGACCAGCCCGTCGTTTGCCCGAGCGATTTGGATGGGAGCCATGCACCAAGTGGACGTCATGCATGGAGAACTGCCCTGGCGCGAGCTCCAAGCTGACTGTATTTTCTGGATCAATCCGACCATCATTCACTCGTTGATTGAGCACAAGATCTTCTCGAGATTCTTTTTGATGTGTCAGCGATTGATGCCGATGTGAGCCAGGAACAACTTGCATACAGCCGTTCTCTTCAGTCACATGATCCAACGCAACCCAAACGGTACAAGTCGCCAAAGGACGGATCGGCCAATAGGCCCCATCCTGATGCATCGGCACTTCCATGCCATCTGAGCCAGGCTTGCAGAAGAGTTGACATCCCCACAGAATGATATCGGGGCCAATCAACTGTTCTACACAATCCACGATCACTGGATCCTTGGCCAATTCCATGAAAGCCTCATCACCGCGCACACCCTCCTGGTTCAAGCCACTGATGTGGACACTGACCAGCTTCTCTGGTCGCACCTCGGGATTAGCCAGCAACACACGATCAACGGCAGCCATCAAATCGGTTAACCGAGATTCTGGTAACTGACAGTCTGGGATTAAGTAGCCCTCTTCTTGATATTGTTGAATCGCTTCAGCAGAGAGTGGGGCGTTGGTTGTCATCGATACCTTTTCGGAGTCAAGTCATTAAACAATGTCACTGGGCCACCCAGCCGCCATCAACAGGAAGAGTGTGTCCCGTGATCATTGCAGCTGCGTCACTAGCCAGAAAACGAATTGCATCTGCCACCTCGTAGGTTTCTACCATCCGTCCGAGTGGCGTTCGTGCGAGTAATTTTTCTTCCATCCCATCTTCTGCCAGTAGACTTTGAGTCAGGGGGGTTCTCACGAAAGCAGGAGCCACGGCATTGACCCGAATACCTTGTGCTGCCCAATCCAGCGCTAAGGAGCGTGTCAGATTGACCACTCCCCCCTTGCTGGCCTGATAGGCAGGATTGGGATAGACCCCACCTCCAATCAAACCCATGATCGAAGCCACATTGACAATGCTCCCCTTGCCCTGCTCGAGCATCGTCTTGGCAGCTTCTCTGGAGCAAAGAAAGGTCCCCGTCAGGTTGATGTTGAGCACTTCCTGCCAACGCTCCAAGGGCAACTCAGTCGCTTCCATCCGGGCTCCTGTTCCAGCGGAATTGACCAGAATCTCATAGGAACCCAACGCTGCCACTTTCCTCATGACCTCTACAACGGAATCTTCCCTAGTCACATCCAGATACATGATCTCGATGGAGATGCCCTGATCATTGAGTTGAGCCTGAGCTTTCTGCAAAGCGGCTTCATTCCGATCGCCAATCACGACCTGTGCTCCTGCTTGAGCAAACACCTTGGCGGTCTCCAGACCAATGCCACTAGCTCCTCCTGTGATCAATGCTGTTTTCCCATCTAGAGAAAGGCGATCGTTTGGCTTGGTTGTCATGTGTCACTCCCTAGTAGAGCAGCCAACACTGGTTCACACTAAATCGCAGGCGTCCGCTGGCATCCAGTGCGCGTCTTGATCTAACCACTTGACGTTACAACCGATCGGATTGGTCAAGGGGACACTTACCGATTGTCCAGCCGTAACTTCTGCAAGCGCCTTTTCCAGGTCATTGACCTGCATCTTTGAAGTATCGCGTGGTTGATCTACTCCACGGCCGCAGTACGCCAGCTTACGATCCGCATCAAAGACGTAAAAGTGAGGTGTCCGAAGTGCTCCATAGGCCAAAGCAACCTCCTGGGAAGCATCCCTCGCATAGATCCACGGGAAGTTGTGTTCCTTCATCCGCAAAACCATCTGGTCGAAATCATCAGTGGGATTGGTCTTCTCACTGTTGGAATTGATTCCAATAAAGGCCACTCCCTTGTGCTGAAATTTCTCAGCAGTGGCCCTTGTGACTTCATCAGATCCAACGACGAATGGACAGTGGTTGCAGGTAAAGAAGACCACGAGCGTGGAAGCAGATTCAAAGTCAGCTAGGCTGTAGTTTTTACCATCAGTACCAGCGACAGAAAAATCAGGAGCAGTTGCTCCTAGTTCAAGGGTAAAGGACATCGTCTCTCGTAAAAAATCAGGTTTTGTTAACTGTAAGGTCTCTTAGAACTGGGCCCGAAATAGGAAGCTGGTTCCTTTTGCCTTATCTTCCTCTGAAACCAAGTAATTGAAGGTCAACGAAGAAGACAGGAAGACCCAGCCACTGAGGGTGAAGCCCACTTCGTAGTATTGCATGATGTAGAGCTCTGTCCCGTAATAGCGAGTATCCAGCAAGTACGGATCAAAAGTGGCTCCGTCTCTAATAAAGCCGGTAGGGAACTGGAAGATCAGGCCATTCCGCAGAACCGTGCTCTCAATACCTGCATCAAAAGTAGTCCCTCCAACCGAAAGCGGCATCGAGCGATATTGCCCAGCCTGGTTTCCGATTCGGATTGCACCCCAGGAAGCGGTCCAATCGTAGATACTCAGCAGGGAATAGCTAGCTAGCGCTCCTCCAGAACCCAGACTTTCTGAGGCAGTCACTCCGTAATTTAGATTTGGGGAGATCTGCCAATTGGGGGTCAAGTTTTGGCGATAGTTCAAACCCAAGCCGAAGGCAATTCCTGTATTTCCATCAACATCCAGTTGTGAGATAGGTAGCCGTAGGGTCAGGCTGGGTTTGCTCTCTCCTTCAAAATTCCAACTGTAAGAAAGGGGAATGGTTATTGTGTTGACCTTGGAGTCCCCCTGATCATAGGAACTGAACCCCAGACCAATGCCAATTTTGTTCTCACGTTCGTCAATTTCGGTGCTGCTCTCTTCGTTCTCTTCGCTGCCAGCCACTTCTGGGGAAGCTGAAGAAACAGAAGAATCAGATTCATCAACGGCCATTCCTTCCGCATCTGCCATTGGCACCGCTTCGACTCCCGCAGCTCTACCTTGCAAGGCATTACCGAGCGGCAAATCCACCAGCACCGCTGAGAAATCCAGGCGCACTAGGTTGTCCATCAAACTGCTGGGATTCCCTGCTACTGGGTCATTTGAAGTATACTGTACCATCAGTGCAAGCAGGTCGTTGACCAGATCGGATTCTTAAACTAGGGCATCTGTCAATTGAGACCAACTTCCTTGCCGTGAAGCTCCTTCGTAAGACCAGTTTTTATTCAGCGTGGGGATGTTGAAGGTGACTTTGTTCCCTCCAGGATTGCCAGCTACGTTTGGATAAGCTGCCTTTAATTCGATACCTCTATAATTAAGCAAGAAATCAATTTGACCGTTGTCAAAGTCAATACCGCTAAATTGATTCTTCATTGTGTTGTAGTCTGGCAACTCATCAACAGAACTATAACTCATGGTCTTGGTCACTCCACCCTCCGTAATGGTCAGCTGAAACAGATCCGCTGCGGTCACTGATCCGACGTACAACAATAGCAGGAAGATAGCAGAGCATAGTCTGAGGGGCATACGATCTCATTTGTTTGCGAGTGAATGAAATCCAAGGAACAGAGTTTCAGAGTTATAAATACTGATACTTGGCAAAGCGTGAATCATTGAATGAAACCTGCTGATACACTCTTTAGGATCAGAGTCCAAGTCATTTGGTTTAATGGATAAAAAAACAGGTCCCTTCGGGTTACTGAGATAACATTTGCATCGAGGTTTTTGCTGAAGGAGCAAAGTAACGAATCATTAGTAATGTGTCTGAGTTCGAATACAAAAAACCAACATTCATCAAACACCCGACAACCACCCCAGATTTGTCGCCACTTTCTCCATAGAACAAACTTTTTTTTGGTCGCAATTCTAGATCTTCCAAAAACTCTGTTTTTTCAAACTCATAAATCTCCTTCAAGTTCTCTACTAACCGCTCTTTCACTTGGAGACATTTACGCTGCTGAAGGGAATGGTTCAGGCCATTGATCTCCAAGAGACTCTTGTTTTCTTTATCCAGTTTTAGCGCATATTTTTCAATCACAGGATTGGGTCGGGGAATAACCGTTGGTTCAACAATCATTACCTCATTATCCTCTGACTTGATTTTATAGCTTTGGATTTTTTCTCCAAAGTGAAAACCAAAGGCACCAGTGATTGTATTTAGCTCTTCTGGCACTTGGTGTTGCAAACTGCAGCCAATGAGTAGATTAATCAGTGTAGAATAAGCTACTAAAATGATAAGCCTTGAACTCTTCATCATTTAAAAGATTCTGAGGTAAAGATATTTCTGTGAATCATTCTCTTTGCCAAACAAAAAACTACATATATTTAGCAAATGCAGCAACTCTATCGATTTAGGAGACTATTCGGGTTTAGCATTCCCTTTTGGGTCATGAGCTTGTTTGGTTGCTTACCTGAGAAAACGAGCCGTGCTGAGAAAGCAGAGTTAAGCACCAATACGGAAAGTTCTACAAAACCTGAAATTCTTTGGAAAACTACTGCAGCTGGAAGTGGGGAAGAGTCCCATGGACATTTCCTACTGTCCTGTTCGGATGGTGGGTTCCTCCAAATTGGTGAGACCGGAAGTTTACCAACAAATGCACGAATTTTTGTCGTCAAAGTCAGTCAGGATGGAGCAATCCAGTGGAAAAAAGAATATCCTTCTGCTGGCCATAATCTTGGCAACGGTGCAATCGAAGTAGATGACGGGTACGTTGTTTTTGGTGCCATGAACCAGGACAGTGCACTGATCAAATTGAATAAGACAACTGGTGAGGTTGTCTTCAGTAAATCATATGATTTTGGGGGTGTGGACGCCATAGAGAGTATGATTCAACTGGGATCAAGTCTGGTTGCTGTCGGCTATATTAACGCACAAGATTCTGATACCACCTTCTATGCAGAAGGAGAGGGCCATCTGATGAAATTCGATATGCTGGGCAATCATCTGTCGGATTCAAGTCTAAATTTTTACACATCCCATGCTTATCGAATATACGCCTTCGAAGACAAGTTGATCATTGGAGGGCTAACCCAAGATGCCTTGGACTACTCGTTGATCAAGATGACTGGATCCGGCGAGGTGATATGGTCCAAGAAATACGGTGGGTCCGGCGCAGATCACATGTTTGCAATGGATTTGGGGCCTGATGGAAGTATTTTCTTGTCTGGTCATACCACATCTGGCACAGCGAATTGGGATACTTATACCTTGAAATTGGATCAGCTCGGAAATGTGATTTGGGAGAACAAGGTAGGTAATCCTAGGGGTTTTGATCCAAGATACATTCACGATGAAGCTTGGGGAGTAAAAGCTACACCTGATGGAGGTGCTATTGTTGTAGCTGGTACCGGGGATGAATATGAAAGTTATTCAGAATGTTCGGACCTCGATTGCTCAGATCAATGGCATGCCTTTCTAATTCGGTTTAAATCAGACGGGAACCTTCTGTGGAAGGCGACATACCCAAATCCAGAAGGCGGAGATTGGGCAGGCGAGGATATCGTGCTCACAAAGGACGGAGGGGCTTTGATGGCTGTTGATGATGGTCAATTTGCTTTTGTTCAACTCTCCTCAGTGTATTGAAGGCTTTCTCCATTACTTCGCATTCTTTTGGAGACGTTGAAGCGAAAGCAAGTGGGAGTTGATGGGTTATTTGTGCATGTTTGATTAAGGAAAACCTGACTCATTGCTGTTGGCAATTTTGTCTGAGTTACTGACGAGGTGCGGTACGAAGTTGCTTCCCACTCAACTAGGCTTCAGCTTACCACGGGCAAAGGATTGGCGCATGTGGTAGTCAGCAGCGTGGGGAACGCCAATGCCGTTTTCCATGCGGAGAAGTTCGCGCTGTCTTTGAGATAAGAGATCGTACCATTCGGCCGGGAATCCATCGTGGGGATCAACTTGGAAAATCAGGCTGGATTTTCGATAGTGTCCAAACAGGGCATGTCGGTTGACCTCTGTCTGGTTGTTTCCTCCAGCATGCCAGCACTGCCCATTGAAAACCAACACACTCCCCGCTTTTGCGGTCACTTGAAAAACATGCTGAACCGCAAATCCTTCTGGTGGACCGGCCAACCCACTCTTGTGACTGCCTGGAACAATCCGTGTTGAACCATTCCTCGGGGAAAAGTCATCCAGCATCCAGACTGTATTGCACATCACTGGCGATGCAGGATTCAGCAACTCCGCGCCAATATCAGTGTGGAAGCCCTGCTCATCATCAGCAGGACGAGCGATTCGGGCGTTTAAGCTTCCCAGGATCAGGTTCTTGCCGAGGATTGCCTCAAGGATAGGAAGTATCTTCGGATGATCCAACAGGGGAAAGAAAAGTGGATCCTGAGTCGGAAGATTGGTTACATGTCCGGCAGTCCCCATGAAGTTCTGTTCGTGGCCCGTGCGCTCATAGCAGCGAATCAGGCATTCTCTCAGGTGGGACACCTCCTCAGGATTCAAAACCTCCTCCAACAGCGTGAACCCGTAGACTTCCATCTCCAGTAGCGCTTGCTCCAGTGATTCCAAGGTCTTCTCAGTTCAATGTGGCTGATTTGGTTTCACTGCCAGTGATTTTGTTCGCTTCCATCAGCACCGCCACGAGTCGTTCCAGCCGCTCAATCCGATATTCCAGCTTTCCGATTTTTGCATTTTGGAAATCCAGTAAGTTTTCCAATTCCAGAATACGGCCTTCAGTGACTTCCATGTCGTTTCCCTTCAACAGCAAATGATGTGAGAACAAATCCATTGTTCCCCAGGGTGATCTACATTAAATGTTTGACCCTACTGCACTGGTTGTTCCAGATCTTCTTTCGTTCTGGTCTTACGTAAAAAAACCTTTCAACCAAATTTTGTCCGTCGAGAGCCTACTCCTGTCTCGTTGTCCCAGAACTGTTGACTACCAGGCATCACACACTGGCAGCAGGTGTGATCCAATCGTGCCAGGTCATCAAAATAGAGCCGATATTCATACTGCCACTCCATCTCGCATTCATTGGTGAAGTTGTGGACCCGAGGCTCTGGAGCACTGCAAGCAACCAATATCAAAACTCCTCCAACGATGAAAAGTCTTCTCTTCCACATACCCCCTCCTTGCTAAGAGATTCACTTGTTCGACTATGAGGAGTTGCGGAATTCAAACCAAATGGACCTGTGCTCCTTATTGCTCCCACTACATCCAGAAGCCAAAGGCTATCCGAACACAGCCTAATTCTCCAACTTTGACGGTTCTGGACTCAAACAAAAATTGAAGCCTCTTCCTTAGCAAGAATTCCATCCTTTGCTTCTCTGCACATGTTTGGTCTTTCAGCAATATGCAATCGAACAAAAAGTGCTCGTATCTCGATGGCTTATCTTTGCTGATCCCATAAATCTCATAATTTTTCTCGCTCATTTCCGTGAACGTCATGCCCCGTAGATCAAGATACCAGGTTCCGGTGGAGATCAGATCCTTTAGTAGATGAATATGATCCAATTTTTTTTGACGTAATCTGAATTTTTTTGATGTCTATCATTCTAGCTACCTCAGCAAATGTTACAACATAGTGTCATTAAAATTAGGCTTCATAAGTAG
>DJYX01000176.1 GCA_002450295.1 Deltaproteobacteria bacterium UBA6967 | reverse complement strand
CTCGGAAGTTAATTGAGTGAACAGTTGGGGGTCAGCCGAACTCCCGTACGTGAAGCCATTC
The DNA here is from genome assembly GCA_002450295.1 of Deltaproteobacteria bacterium UBA6967. Classification (GTDB taxonomy): domain Bacteria; phylum SAR324; class SAR324; order SAR324; family NAC60-12; genus JCVI-SCAAA005. Next base: position 5,563 of record DJYX01000176.1, on the reverse strand, counting down.
GTACTCTGGAACTTCACGGCTTCATTGAAGTCCATCCGAAAAATGGGACCTATATCGCTAGCTTTGACACTGAGGAGCTTCAGGATGGCCTTCATGTTCGAGTTGCTTTGGAGGAATTGGCACTTAAACAGGCATTGGAGAGGATGAATTCCAGAGATTGGCAGAGGCACTGTGATCATCTCGAACGCTTGATTCAATCTATGTTTGCCGCCGCTGATGAACTGGACCCTGTCTCAGATATCGAACTCGATATGGAATTTCATACGTTGATGATGGATGCTGCACAAAACCGGATTCTCAGCCGAAGTTGGAAGCTTTCAGGAGCCTCTAATTTCATTTGGTCCTTGGAGCATGTGCTTTACCCACATACCAAAAATGAACTGAGCGAACATGCCAATCGACATGTCTCATTGTTGGAAGTCTTGCGGGGCAGAAATTTGGAAGCCTGCGTGGATGCACTCAGGCATCACATTCTTCGCAAAATTAATGACATCCAGACTGTTGGTACCGAACAAGATCTTCAAAATGCTTAGCAGGCAAGGATTTCACTTTAGTTTTTTGTTGCCTTGTTTTGATCGAGCATTCCTGGGCCAAAGATTCCGAGGATAACACAAAAAACAACGATCAACCCCAAAGCCCCTTGCAGCCCAATCAATTCGGCCAAAAATCCAATCATCGGTGGTCCTAATAAAAACCCGCAGTAACCCAAAGTAGCAACTCCAGCGATCCCAGTCCCAGCAGAGACACCTGGAATACGGCTCGCCTCCCCAAACATGATCGGGACAATGTTTGCCAAGCCAAACCCCAAGCAAGCAAAACCGAGCCAGGCTGAAAACGTTGTTCCCCACATCAACCCCAAACCCAACCCAACTGCACCAAGCGCTGCAGTGTACCTGACGAGTTGAACCCTACCGAGTTTCAGGATCACCCAATCACCAGTCAGTCTGCCAATCATCATGGTCATCGTAAATATAGTGAAGGTCAGAGCGGCTTGGCTTGGCGAGGCATTCAAGACTGAGCTTGAATAGATTGCTGACCAGTCCACAGCAGTACCCTCTGAAACCATTCCTAGCAAACACAAAAGACCAAGCGAAAGAACTTTCCCAGAGGGTCTCACCAGTAATGGAGTTTTTTCACCTTTTTCTTCCTGACTGGAGGGAATCATCGAGAGGGATGAAGCCCCAAGGATCATTGTCAAAATGAAAGAGGAGAATGCTACGTGTTGAAGAGGTGTAAAACCCATAGTCAGGGCAAAGGTTGCTGTCGCCCCTCCGGTCATTGCTCCCAGGCTCCAGAGTCCATGGAAGGATGACATGATGGGCTTTCCCAATCCATTTTCCACGATCACAGCTTGAGCGTTCATTGCTACATCCATAGTTCCGATCCCAGCTCCAGCAATGATCAGAACGAGGATGATGATCGGAATCTGATCTAACCAAAAAACTAAAGGAAGCAATAAAATCAACAGACACCCTCCCACAATCACCGGAAGGCGGCTGCCGAATGAGTGGATCATCCTCCCAGCAACAAGCATCATCGTGACTGCGCCGATGGCATGGCACAACAGCATCAACCCCATTTCTGATTCAGTAAGCTGGAACTTATTTTGGAACCAAGGCAGGTGGGGTGCAATGGAGGCAAACCCCATCCCGTTTGTGAAGAAAATAAACGAAATAGCGAGGCGTGCCTTGCGGAAAGACACCGCAGAATTATTCAAAGTTTTTTATGTTCTTGAGTGAGGAATATTGAGAAGGATAAGCGCAACAAATTTTTACGTAGTTCTTCGATTAAGAACAAATTTTTTTGTTGCGCTTGCTCGGGGGAGGATGAAAATTATTTTGGATCCTGAAGTCCGTAAGTGGAGAAACCTTTCATAGTTTCATCAATCTGAGCATCTGTCAGAATGTTGGGCCCACCAATCAAAAGGCTGTGGTAATACTGCTTCGAGATGGTCTCCAGTTCAACTGCAAGCCACATTGCTTTGTCCAAGGAAGTTCCGGTTGCAATCATCCCATGATTCGCAAGTAAGCAGCAATTTCTGTCCTCCAAAGCCTCCAAAGCATATTGGGACAGCGCTTCAGTACCGTATCGAGCATAGGGAGCACAACGGATCGTTGGTCCACCTGCAGCTGCAATCATGTAGTGGCAGGCTGGTATTCCCCGACCTGTGATCGCAATCGTGGTCGCATAGGTTGAGTGAGTGTGAACAACCCCATTGACTTGTGGACGTGACTTGATGATGTCCAAGTGAAAACGCCATTCCGTAGAAGGCTTAAGTGGCCCTTCCCAACTTCCGTATTCTCCCTCTAAGGGCATGGAAGCAATCAATTCGGGTTTCAATTGCTCGTAGGGGATCCCGCTTGGGGTGATCAACATCTGGTTCTTGTATCTAGCAGATATATTCCCAGAAGTCCCTTGGTTGAGTCCTGATGCGTTCATCCAAAGACACTTGTCAATGATTGCTTGTCGTAATTCTTTTTCAGCCTTGGTCATGGAAATGGTGCTCCAAATTGGGGTTAATTGATTCTTGACTCAGTGTTTGAGTCATGGAGGATTAAAATTTTAAAAAAAGCATTTTTCAAAATGACTAAATTCTATTTTTCAACAGATGGTCAACTAGCTCCACAAATCCAGCTCCGCTTTCTTGGCGGGTCACCCACGTTGGCGGGTGTCGAAGTTGATCTTTAAAATTTTGCACATTGGCCACGCCAACAGCATTTGGGAAATACTGAAACATGGGTTCGTCATTCGGGCTATCACCAATATAAATAAACTTCTCTCGTTGTTCGCTCAATTGAAAACCCAATTGTGAATTCACGAACCACTGGCAGGTCGAGAGCTTGTCATAATCCCCAAACCAACCGTTGACGTGAATTGATGAGATTTTGGCAACAGCACCAGCGTCTTCAAATATTTTTTTAATCTTCATTACAGCTTCGTTTGGAAGAGGAGCTACATCTTCACAAAAGTCTACCGCCAAATCTGCTTCCCGGTAGGTCTGATCTGCACTGATTGCTGAACCAGAAACCTTTTGGAGAATTTCCTTTTTGAGTATGGAGAGTTTTGTCTGGTCTTCGAGACGTTGCGCTTCACTCCTAACATAACATCTGCGCATCTTCGCAGCCTTTCGATCATAAGCAAAATAGAACGCCCCATTTTCTCCCACAACTCCATCAACTGGCCAGAACCGTGCAATCATATCACACCAGCCAGCTGGTCTACCTGTGATGGGTATGGTGACTAAGCCAGCTTGTTGAAGCATTTCAATAGCAATGTATGCTGCTCCTTCTAAGCGACCATCAGTGGTCACAGTGTCATCAATGTCGAAGAAAACTCCCCGAAGATTTTGACAAACTTCTGATGGAATATGATTGATCAGGCGCAATTCATTTCCTCTGAGGCGAAATCTTCTAATAATCCAGCATCAGCAGCAATATCTAGGAAAGAAAAGCGGTTCCGCATCTCTCGACAATGGACAATCGCATCGCGATACAGGTCCGCATCTACTCCAAGCTCCATATGGTTGACTGGTCCGCCCGAGGACTTCAGCATCTCTTCCATTTCATCGACTGAAATCAAAAAAGGCTGCACTTCCTCTTTCAGCTTTTTCCATATTTCCTGCAATCTCTGATTAGCCTGCTCCAGAGACGCACCTTCAAAAGACTTCTTGGCAAACTCATCTCTACATTGCTTGGCTATTTCTTTGCCCATACGCCTTTCCATATCCGGCAAATCAATGATGGTTTTCTTCAGCGTTGGTGGTTTATCGAAACTGAGTAACTTCCTTTGAAGTCTGGCCATCGTCAGAGAAGCCACCCCAACCTGTTGACCATGCAAGGTTCCTGGATGCCTGTCTCCTGCGAAGCAATCTATGTAATGAGAAATCTGGTGTTCGCCCATTGAGCCTGCGTTGGAAACACCGGAGAATGAAACCCCCAAGCCCCCAAGTGTGAGAACTCGGTGGAGGTACCCCATGGCTTCAATATCCCCCTTTGGAAGTTTTCCAGCACGAGAATTCAGTTCAGGCTCATCTTGCTCTTGAATAATGTAAGGAGATTGGAGGTAGAGCGTTCCCAATAAACGGTGAGAAAGCCACCAGTCAACTTGGGCTACAGACCGACATAAACAATCTCCAAAACCAGAGGCTGCAAGGTAGGGTGGTGCAGAAGCTGACACACTTAGATCTACAAAAAAACCAGCTGGAGCATGTGATGGTAATGAGATTTTCAGTCCCGAATCTAAACGCATCGAAGCTGTAGCAGAAGTATAGCCATTCATTGAACCGGAGGTTGCAAAGACCGCATAACGCTGCTCATTCAGCATTGTTGAATGTTTACAAATGTCATTCACTGTTCCTGAACCACAGGCAACAACACCGTCAAAGGAGCTCAATTTTGGCCTTAAGTTCTCAACAAAACCCAGGTCAGCATGAGGATGATCAAGAATCATTACCTGCATTTCACCTGATGAACTGAAAGCGTTTTCTATTCTTTTTCCAAGAACTTTATAGGTGGTCACATCGCAGACGAGCAATAAATTTTTGCTCAAGCCAACTTGCTTGAGGAGTTCAACCTCTTGTCCTTCCATGTTCTCTCTGATTACGATCGATTCAAATGGTACTGACGCAAAATCCTGTGTCTCGGGATTTATCCATCTACCAGCAACCAAATCGTCAATTAATTCTGTCCAGTTATCCATACTTTACAATTTTCAATATGTTAGTTTTTTAAATATTTCTCAGTGAACAGAAAGATCATTCTAAACCTTTCTGGATTTGTAAGTGACTAAATTCCGAGTTGTTCATGTAACACTACCAGTGGAGTAAACACCTTAAGCGAAAAAATTCTTCATGGGGGCATCCTACACGTTCAGCAATTTTCCTGTTGTTCTGCAAAGTCGCTCTGAGGCGATTAAAAACACAGCTTTTTCCTTTTGATCAGTGGAATTTGCTAAATAACAAATTCCTTTGGTAAAGAGAGTTGTCAGGCAATTTGGATTAGAGCGATAGATAAGTTTACCAACCGGATCGAATGCGTCAGCGTAGGCTTCGTCTCAATCAACGTACGTGCGTTCAAATGACTTAGAATATTTCATAGTGTTATCCAATAAATTTTGTGAAAAATTAGGGATTCTGATCTCGTGCAGAAATTTACAGTAATTGTATTTGAATAGTATTCAGGAATTATGAAGCAAGGAAGGCAGAAATGAAAATTTGCTAAAAGGTGGCAAAATTTCTGGAATTAGACTCAAATTCAAAGCCAAATCAAAATTACAATGAAATCAGTTAACCTTTAATTATGATGTAGATACCTAGGATACATCCCAAAATCATCGAAACTTCAATAGCAGCAAATTCCTCTATAAATCGCATCCAAAGAAATTGAATTCCAATAAAAGTGATAACAGCAATAAAGAGCCTATCAAACCAGTTATTTTTTATGGGGAGAAACCCTTTTTTCATAAGTTATCCTTTCACTGCCCCGAAGGTTAAACCAGATACGATATGACGCTGTACAAGGCTTATAAAGACTAAAGCAGGTAGCATTGAAACAAAACCTACTGC
>DJYX01000071.1:6589-8103 GCA_002450295.1 Deltaproteobacteria bacterium UBA6967 | reverse complement strand
CAAGTGCTTGATTAGTGCAAGTTGCATCGATTCCAGAGCGGATGTTGAACACCTCAGCTCGGTTCCACTGGATGCACTACTGATTGGTAATGCCGTGATGAAAGCTCCCAACCGAGTGGAATTTCTACGTCAACTTCAATCCTAATTCTGTTAGCCCACGGGAACCCATGGCCAAAGCTTCCTCCAACAAATCAGAGTTAAACGTCCTCGTGGTGGACGATGACGAGAATATCCGGTTAGTCCTTCAAAAGACGATTATCAAACAAGGTTACCACGTCTCTACAGCACGGAACGCAGAAGAAGCGCTGAACATGTTGCAGCGGAGCTTTTTCCACGTTGTGATTACAGACATCATGATGGGAGAGATGAATGGTTTGGAATTGATGCAGCAGATCAAGGAGATCAACTCGCTAATGCAGATCTATATTATGACTGCCCATAGTAATCTCTCTCATGTGATTCAGGCGATGAAGGGGGGAGCTCACGATTACTTTGAGAAGCCGCTGCAGATCGAAGACATCAACGCTACGGTCAATGAGGCTGCACGTCGGGTAGCTCGTTGGAGCGAACTTTACAATCGACACTCCCGGCCACCTGTTGCTGCATCTGGAAAAGGCTAATCAGAGATCTCGCTGCACAATGAAGCCTGCGATTTGTTCTAAGGTGTTGCGAATTTGATTGTTGGGAAGCGACTGAAGATTTCTCTGAGCTTGGGCTACAAATTGGCGACCACTCTCAAGCGCATAGTGCAATGATTGATAGCGTTCCATCAAACGAATGACATGAACCACATCATCCATTGTGATAGTGGTTGCTGTGAGGATTTGCTTGATTCGCTGGTGATCACGGGGTGAAGCTTTGTCAAGCAGATGGCTGAGAGGTAAAGTGATTTTTCGTTCCTGCAGGTCTGTTCCAACTGGTTTGCCAGTGCGATTACTGTCGCTGTAGTCTAGAACATCATCAACGATCTGGAAGGCAAGTCCGATCTGCATTCCATAATCATAGAGGGCTTTGGTCTGATTGACTGGCAGTCCAGCCAAGATTCCTCCCATCTGTGTAGCAGCTGCAAAGAGGCAAGCTGTCTTGTTGGTGATGATCTCCAAGTATTCCTGCTCATTGGCACTGTTGAATGAGCGTGTCAACTGTAGGAGTTCACCGCGAGCCATCCTAGTGGTGGTGTCTGACATCAGCTTGAGTAATTCCAGATTCCCTAGGCCGGTCAGCTGGTGGAAAGCCATGGAGAGCAGATAGTCGCCTGTCAAAACACTTGCCTCATTACCCCAAATGGTGCGGGCAGCTGCCTGTTGACGACGCAGATCTGCTTGATCCACTACATCGTCATGGAGCAATGTGGCGGTGTGTAGATATTCAACAACTTGAGCAGCGACCAGCAAATCCTCAGAATGTGCAGAGCCCAGAGCTCCACTGAGAAATACCAGCGCTGGGCGAAGTCGCTTACCACCAGAACTGAGAATGTGTTCTGCAACTGAGGTTAGCAAGGGAATATCGCTGCG
>DJYX01000071.1:5060-6166 GCA_002450295.1 Deltaproteobacteria bacterium UBA6967 | reverse complement strand
CTGGAAAGTTGTGCGTAAGCCATAAATGAAATCAATGGAGGCAGACGCTCTAGTGCGAGTTGACCGAAGCGCTCTGGCAAAATCTAACGAAATCTGCTTTAATCTAGCAGTGTTTTATCGATTGAAAATGATTTAAAAAAGCAAATGATTCTCAATAGATAAATTGTTTTTGAATCCTAACAAAAGACTTTGTAGCGTCAAGCTTCGCTTGCTCACAGCTGTTCTACAAGACCGTCAAGCGTTTGTTTTCGCAAGAAAAACTAAGTACCTGCCTAAGGTTTTTTTATCATGCCCTTCACGCACGTTGCCCAAATTCTGACGACTGACTTTGGGGTTGTTTCTGAGAAGCTAGAGCAACTACAGGCAGAGATGCCTGCGAGTATCCGTTGGGAAGATTGGAAGAATGCTGCCATCAAGCAGAAGCTCACGACCGAGACGGTGTTGCAACAGGCACTGGCACGGTATTATGAGTTAGAATATCGCGACAATTTTGATGTTCCTCAGTTACCAGAAGGCTTTTCAGATAAAGTCTCTATCCGACATCTCAAAAATTTTGTTTTTTGCCCTTTCGCCTATGCCGATGGAATCTGGCAAGTAGCCGTTGAAAACCCTGCACGTACAGATCTGCTGGATGATCTATGCCGTACTTGGGGACTGCGTTACCAACCGGTGATCTCCCACCACCAGGCAATCATCGATCTAATCAATCAGGTTTATGACGGTACTTCAGCTGCTACTGAAGAAGCTGTGGATAATCTAGATGACCAAGAGAATTTTGAGAGTATTCTGGGTGTGGAAGAACCAGAAGACTTGTTGGAAGCCAACGATGAGGAGCCAATCAAAAGACTGGTCAATAGCCTGCTCTGGCAAGCCGCAAAAGATGAAGCGAGTGATGTGCACATTGATCCCTCTCCAAAGTCAACAGTCGTTCGCTACCGAATTGACGGTGTTTTGCATCAGGTGACCACCCTGCCGCGACAGGTTCATGTGACGGTCGTGAACCGCGTCAAAGTAATGTCGCGGCTCGATATCGCCCAGAAAGGTCTACCACAGGATGGTAGAACAATGGTCCTGATCGCGGGTAAGAAGATCGATATCCGGGTCTC
>DJYX01000071.1:0-4672 GCA_002450295.1 Deltaproteobacteria bacterium UBA6967 | reverse complement strand
CTGATGCGTCTGAATGAGTTGGGATTGAGTGAGAATATCCTCAAACCGTTCCGTTCGATGATTCAAAAGTCTGGTGGAATCGTGCTAGTGACAGGGCCAACCGGAAGCGGAAAGACAACCACACTCTATGCATCGCTTGGAGAAATTGATAGCCAGGCGCGCAACGTAATTACTATTGAAGATCCAGTTGAATACAAGATTCCGAGTTACAGCCAGATTGAGGTCAACTCACGTTTGGGTCTTACCTTCGCACGTGCTCTTCGCTCAGTATTGCGCCAGGATCCTGATGTAGTGATGGTAGGTGAGATGAGAGATGCAGAAACTGCTCAGATTGCCATCCAGGCTGCTCTGACGGGACATTTGGTTTTCAGCACTGTCCACACCAACAGCGCCCCTGCAACAATCACTCGTTTGATTGATATGGGCGTAGAGCCCTTCTTGGTCTCTTCAACCATCATTGGAGTCTTGGCTCAGCGCTTGGTGCGTCAAATCTGCTCTTCCTGCAAAGAACCCTATGAACCTCATCCAGAGCAGTTACGTGAGTTAGGTCTTGGTACAAGCCAAGTCAATACAACATTTTACCGAGGTCGAGGTTGTCCAGCTTGTCGCGAAACAGGTTATCGAGGGCGATTGGGCCTACACGAATTGTTGATCATGGGCGATTCCATCAAGGATGTGATTCTTAAGAGCAGTGATGCCAACGAGATCAAGCGAGTTGCATTGCGCCACGGTTTGATCACACTGCGAATGGATGGAATCCAGAAAATTCGCGCAGGGTTGACTACGCTGGAAGAAGTTCTAAGTATCACGGTAGAAGACCAAGCCATCGAAAACCTACTTCCTGAATCACCATCCATCCCAGCCTAGCCGGTCCCTTTCCAGCCGGACTGAAACCCCAGCGGAGAACATGCCATGGGAGAAGTTCTGGTTCTAAACGCTGATGTCCAGCCCTATCGCTGGAATCCACTCAGCGTGGTGAGCTGGAAGTGGGGTATCAAATCTTACTATCTTGGCAAGATTGATGTGCTGGAATGGTATGCTCACGAATGCCGTTCTCCTTCAACACGCATCAAGATTCCCAGCGTGGTGATTCTCCATGAATACCATCGGGCCCGGCTCCGCGTTAATTTCACCAAGCGCAATATTTTTATTCGGGATCTGCATCGTTGTCAGTATTGTGGGAAGAGTTTTCCTGTGATTGAACTGACCTGTGACCATGTGCTGCCTCGGAGCCATGGGGGGCGGAATTCCTGGGAGAACATCGTCACTTGCTGCCGGGGATGCAATCGCCGTAAGGGACAACGAACTGATATTCGACCGCTACGTGAGCCGCGAGAACTTGACTACTGGGAGATGGTGCATGCTGTCAAGCAAATGCAGATCACAGTCCCTGACCCCCGCTGGCAACAGTACCTGCAGTGGCCAGGGGAACTCGTCCAAATCCGCCATCCACATTTCCTCTGAAATTCCTCTCAATTATCGCTAAAGTCTCTGCCCTCTCTGCCGATAACTTTATCAAGTCTCTCCCCATCTATGTTTAGGTGAGAAAAGACTAAAGAAATTCGGCCTTCTGCCGATATTGTTATTTAAGAAAGTACTCTGGAATGGATCGCCTGCTTGAGATGCCCCGAAAAAACTGAATTCCCATCAGTATTAGGGATGATCTCTAGCAAACAGGTAGTTTGAAACTACCAAAAACTGTCTTCGTTCTTTGAACTAAAATGCCAAGGCAAGCTTGAGCAAAGATCTCAGCTGCCGAAACGTGCTAACAGAGTTTCCTGCTAGCACCCGGGATGAACCCGCTTCCTGACGGAACCAACATCGCTTCTTGAAGCTTGTTTGGCCAATGGCAAACGCTACCCGTCTCTGCAATGCTGAACTAGATCGGTTCACCGCGTCCTGCTAGCCGAATGGCTCTGGCACGGACATTCGCAGCTACTTTGCTTTGAAGATCAATAGCTAATTTTTCTGTGCTGAACGCCAAAGGGCCTTGGCACAAGCAGCTTTGATCAGTTCGCAGCAACAAGGTTATGACAGTGGCTTTCGCCTGTATAGCTGAAAGCATTGGCACACTAAATTCTGTCCTGAAACATTTTTATAAAGCAAAGTTGCCCAACTCTGGCTAGGTGATCTGCATTTGTGAAGTACATACAGCTTCTGTAGAAGCAGATCTTGTCAAAGAAGTGAAGCCGCTCAGAAACACTTTGCCAAGTTTCATCCTGGTAGGCATAAAATCACGATATAAGTTTGCAGGGCTATCTCGCACACGATAATCCTGCCTGCTGAATGGGAGACTGTTTATAATATACTTCAGTCTCGCTTTGAGCAGAATTCTTCTGTTTTCTTGGAAGAATAAAGCAGCTCGTTCTGTTCGTTTTGAAGAACTGTAGATACCTAATTAGCAATCCGGGAAATTGCCAATTGATCTGAATCTCTTCTTGGTGAACAGAAATCAATTTGTTTGTGCTTGATCGAAGGCAGTACCTCTTGCGATCCATTCCAGAGTAGTTTGAGGGTTCTTCGATTATTTAAATAGAGCAAAGGAAGTTACCTGAGACTTAGCCCTATCTAATTGCAGACAACACGCTGTTGTGTTTGCTAGACAATAGGATTTGTGAAGCCTACGCAAATCTGTGTAGGAATTATTCTGCTGAACAGAGTCTCAGCCTGGCTCAGATATTTGTTTGCTTTGGCAAATAAATTTTCAAGCATAGCTTCCTACAGATCATTGCTAACTGTCTGCTTCGACCTGTTTTGCAGAATCGGTTGACGAGAGCAGCCTGAAGCGAAACGATCAAAAGCATTTTTCTCTGAAAAATATAATTTATCAGAGAAAATCTGATTAATTATAATCTATTTAAATAATTTGAATAACAACGATTTTTTTAAATCTGGCAATTGACTGCCATATTCGGTCCAGCCGAATCAATCATGAGCTTTAGGAGTTAGCCATGCGAGTGAATCACAACATTGCATCCATGACCGCCCTGCGCCACTTGACCAACACCGCAGCAGACACCGCAAAAAATTTGGAACGATTGTCGTCCGGTCTCAGGATCAATTCTGCACGAGACTCGCCGGCGGAACTAATGATTTCTGAAAACATGCGGGCACGGATTGGTAGTGTTGACCAAGCAATGCGCAATACAGAAACTTCAATTTCGATGGTTCAAACTGCAGAAGGTGCCCTGAGCGAGGTCAGTAGTATGTTGATAAATATGCGCCAGCTAGCGGTCCATGCTGCAAACGAAGGTGCAAATGACACCCAGATGATGCAAGCAGATCAGAATGAGATTGAAAACCTGCTAGCTACTCTAGATCGTATCTCAAATTCAACTCAATTTGGTTCAAAAGTGCTTTTTAATGGCAGCAATGCAGCAAATGGGGTCACTGTTGGTGATGGTTTTCGCTTTGTTTCTGCTTCTGAGAAGACACAGGCTGCACCGACAAAGGAAGGTTACCCGATAGATATTCTACAGGTTGGAGTGCGAGCACGGATGTCAGGAACCAAGCCAATTTCAATTGCGAACGTAGAAAAAGGTCTCACCTTCGTAATCAACGAAGGCAAAGCCATGATGTCCCTTAATACTACAGAGGGTCCACTCTCGGAGAGCCTAAATCGTCTACTTGATAACCACTATCGTTCTCCAGATCTTTTCACCAGAGAAGACGTTGAAAAGGGAATGCAGCAGTTGATTTCTAGAGCTATGAATGACAAAGCGGCTGAGAATGGACTTCAAGTAGAGGTTTACATCAATCGTGCTGGGATGTTGACAGTTCGCCACAAGCACTTTGGTAGTGAGCCAAGTTTCAGTGTGACGGTAAATCAACCTGAGGTACTAACCCAAATAGCCGATGAGGCTCAATTTTCGGAAGGTGGACGTGACGTGGCTGGTTTCATTGGTGGAGAAATTGCGATTGGGCGAGGCCAGCGGCTTACTGGAGCCCCAGGAACTGCCATCGAAGGTTTGACAATCGAATATACCAAGGAGCTAGGTAGCCGTATCGAAGAATACATTAATCCAGAGACCGGTGATCTTGTTGAAGTCCGCGAAGTGTTGGACGACAACAGCACACTGGCTGGTGCAGAGACTGATGGATACGTTCATGTGACGCAAAATTCACTAATTTTCCAGGTAGGGCCAAACTTCGAGCAGGAAGAGTCATTTTCTTTGTGCAGCGTACGATCCAACGAACTGGCGAAAGGTATAAATAACGAAAGTGATTTCAGGAGCTTGGCTGATATTGATGTAACTACTCAGCAGGGAGCCTCAGACGCAATCAGTTTAATCGACGAAGCAATCAATCAGGTAAGCCAGTGCCGAGCTGATATCGGTTCTTTCCAAAAGAATTCACTAGAAACGAATCTGCGTAACCTGCGAGTTCACAATGAAAACTTGGTCAGTGCCGAATCAACGATCCGTGATGCGGATATGGCTGCAGAAATGAGTGATTTCACCAAAAATCAAATTTTGTTGGCTTCTGGAACGGCAATGACCGCCCAAGCGAACCAAATTCCAAGATCTGTACTTCAGTTGATCAGTGCTCAGTAAGCTAATTCTTATTTATGAAGCTATCTTTCAGAGGATACTATGAATTCCCTGAACATTAGAGGAGGCTTGTCTCCACTAGGGGCCTTCCAACAACAGCAGCAACGTAAGCGGGATGAAAA
>DJYX01000207.1 GCA_002450295.1 Deltaproteobacteria bacterium UBA6967 | reverse complement strand
GATAGTCCCTGACGATTCTCTCAAATTCATCGCTTGAAATCCCTAATTTTTTTGCGGCTTCAATCGCGGTTTTCATTTGTTGTTCAGAGTGATTTTGCTGCGGAAATCGTCAGTGCAATGTTTTTGAGATAAAGAAAGACAGTTTGTGGAAAGGAGAAGATTTTTACAGTTGATTTTTAAAAAATTTAGACTTGCAGTTTATTTGCCGATGAAGGCGGGTTTACTTTTCTGAAGAAGAATACTTTCAAAAGTTAAATGCTGATGGCATGTCAATTTTGAATTACTAAACTCTCAGTCAGGTCTATTTATGAACGATTCTTCTCAAAGGAATTTAATGAAACGCAAAATTATCATTGATACGGATCCTGGACAGGATGACGCGCTCGCTATCTTATTGGCGTTGGCAAGCCCCGAAGAATTAAATGTTTTGGGAATTGTGACGGTTGCTGGAAACGTCCCCCTACCATTGACAACGCGTAACGCCAGGGCACTTGTTGAGCTTGCGAATCGGCCAGAGGTTCCGGTTTTTGCTGGGTGTCCACGTCCCCTGATGCGGAATTTAGTCACAGCAGAGCATGTTCATGGCAAGACGGGTTTGGATGGATGGGACATGCCGGAACCCAGTGTCGCATTGCAGTGGGAACACGGAGTTGACTGGCTGATTGAAACGCTACGACAAGCTGAGGATGATTCCATCACCCTTTGTACATTAGCTCCGCTGACCAATGTGGGGATGGCTTTTGCCAAAGCGCCCGATATTCTCCCGAAAATCAGAGAGATTGTCACGATGGGAGGAGGTTATTTTGTTGGCGGTAATGTCACCCCTGCAGCAGAATTCAATGTCTATGTAGATCCACATGCTGCCCAGACAGTCTTCTCCTGTGGTCGTCCACTGACTGTGATGCCCCTGGATGTCACTCACCAAGCATTGATGCCGAAAACCTGGATTCAGAGTCTCAGAGAACTTGGAACTCCGGTTGGAGATGCTACTTCAGGGATGCTGAGTTTTTTTGAAAGATATGATGTCAAAAAATATGGATCAACAGGAGGGCCACTTCATGATCCGACAGTGATTGCCTATCTACTCAAGCCAGAACTGTTTGAGGGGAAATTGGTTAATTTAACCGTGGAAACGCAATCAGATTTGACAATGGGAATGACGGTTCTTGACTGGTGGGGAGTAACGAAACGCAAACCAAATGCGACTGTCATGAACAAAATCGATTCAGAGGCCTTCTTTGCTTTGCTGCTGGAGAGACTTTCAAAATTGTAGAACGAGTTTTTTATTTGCTTGGAATCTCTCTTATAAACGCCTGATAGTATGGTTCCTTGAATTCTTTGAGCAGTCGCGTCAACTCCATCAGTGGGTCTGGGTGATCGTCAACCCTGAGATTACACCAAGGAAAAGGTTGCTCTCGAATGGTCAACAAGGCTGCTGATTGCCTGCCACGTTTATCACCTCCGGCCTCCTCGCCAGCAAACAATGCCTGAAGAAGTCGGGATTCGAGTGATCGATCAGTTGAAAATTGCAGTGACTCCATACACGCTTTTAAAACTTCGGGTCCAGCGAGAAAATTTCCGGCTACGCTGACATTTTTTTCGCCTATCTGTCCAGCCCAACTCTTAGCGTTTGTGCCAGTCCAAGCCCAAAAATTTCCGGATTTATCTAATCCGTGAATTTGCCTAGATTCAGGATTATCGTCAGCAGCCAAGGCACTTTTGAGAGCTGATTCAATCGCCTCACCTGATCTCAAAGAAGCCAACCCTTTTAACCCGAGGTATGGATTAGTTGAAGATTGAGTCGCTATTGCTCCGAATCCGGCTTCAAGAAAAGGAACCCTAGCTCCCACAGCTAGGTGCTTCGTGGCAACAGCTATCCCAAAATGATTTTTTTCAGGGTCACGGAGAATAATTGAATAAGTCATTTTAAGTCCTTTTATCAATTTCTAATAATTTATCATGATAAATTATTGACAGCATCAAATTTATCAGGATAAATTCGTTGCGTTGCCATCTTCGGGCAACTTTTCCTTACTCTCTTTGGAGAAGATCATGCTGAAGAAACAGATACGAGTGATGTTGCTGCTCAGTTTCCTTTTGCTCAGCTTCGGACTGACCATCCAAGCTGCGACCCCAAAAGATGTGCTGGTGGTGGCTCAGATTGCGGAGCCGAAGTCAATGGATCCTGCGACAGTGACAGCGGTCAATGATTTCCGAATCCTGATGAATGTTTATGATGGGCTGGTCCGTTACCGAAGCGGAACGCTTGAGGTTGAACCCGGCCTGGCGGAGTCCTGGACAATCAGTGATGATGGAAAAGTCTACACATTCTCACTGCGCCAAGGAATTAAATTTCACGATGGCAGTCCCTTCAACGCAGAAGCGGTCAAGTTTAACTTTGATCGTATGTTGGTCAAAGATCACCCTTACGCTGAGACCGGGCCTTTTCCCCTATCGTTCTTCTTCTCAGCAATCAAGGAAACAACAGTTGTAGACGAATACACGGTGCGTTTCCGTATGGACGATCCTTATGCTCCATTACTTTCGAATCTGGCCTACCCCACCGGGCTGATCATTTCCCCGGAAGCTGTCAAAAAACACGGCAAGGATGTTGGGCGGAATCCAGCTGGAACTGGACCTTACCAATTTAGAGAATGGAAGAGTAATCAGCACGTCATTCTGGATCGGAATGGCAGCTACTGGGATGGACAGGCCGGATTGAAGTCTGTGGTGTTCCGACCAATTACTGATGCAAACACCCGGGTCGCAGAGATGCTTTCAGGTGGTATTGATATGATGGTCGAAGTTCCCCCCGACAACGTCGCGACTTTCTCTTCAAACACTAGCTATGCCCTGCATGAGCAGGCAGGACCACATCTTTGGTTTCTGATTCTGAATTTGAAAGAGGGACCACTTCAAGACAAGCGAGTTCGACAAGCTTTGAACTATGCCATCAACAAGCAGGCACTAGTTGAGAATGTTCTCCAAAATACTGCCACGGTGGCAAGCGGCCCAACCCCGGCTGCGTTCTCCTGGGCTTACAATGATGCGCTGCAACCCTATCCCTACGATCCAGCTAAAGCCCGCGAGTTGGTGAAAGCTGCTGGTGCAGAGGGTGCTACATTGACCTTCTACGTAACTGAGGGGGGCTCTGGAATGTTGGACCCTGTCCCCATGGGTACTGCTATTCAGGCGGACCTCAAGGCGATTGGTTTGAACGTCAAGATTGAAACCTACGAGTGGAATACTTTCTTGGGCAAGGTCAATCCAGGTTTGGAAGGCAAGGCGGACATGGCTGAGATGGCCTGGATGACCAATGATCCCGACACTCTTCCGTTCTTAGCCTTGCGAACTTCCGCTTGGCCTGATCAAGGTGGATTCAACTCGGGTTACTATTCCAATCCTCAAGTGGACGAGCTACTCGAGCAGGCCCGTGTCAGCACAAGCCAAACTGTTCGTGCTGCACTCTACAAGGAGATGCAGCGTATCGTGCACGATGATGCCCCATGGGTCTTCGTGGCGAACTGGAAGCAAAACGCTGTGACTGGGAGCAATGTGCAAAACTTCCGCTTGGAGCCATCCTTCCTCTTGCTTCTGCACAAAGTTAGCAAGAACTGAAAGAATCTGGGGGTTGCACGATTTGAGGTGCGACCCTCACTTCTCTTTTCGAAGCTAATTCTCATTGATGTTGCGCTACACAATTCACCGACTGCTGTTGACCATCCCAGTACTGGTTGGGATTTCAGTGGTCGTGTTTCTGATCATGGCCCTAATTCCCGGAGATCCTGCAACCGCAATTCTTGGGGCCTTTGCCACTCCAGAAAATGCTACCAAACTCAGAGCTGAATTGGGCTTGGATCGGCCATTGATTGAACAATACTTCACTTGGGCGGGCAATCTTCTCTCGGGTGATTTTGGACGAAGCTATGCTTTGAATCGTCCGGTATTGGATGAATTATTGGAACGTCTGGGGCCTACCCTCCTTTTGGCTGGGTCGGCGATGTGTGTCTGTGTTTTACTGGGGCTAATCGCTGGATTACTAGCTGCGGTCAAACAATACACATGGGTTGATCAGGGACTGACCCTTTTTACATTGATTGGGATTTCTGCACCATCTTTCTGGTTAGGCCTAATGGCAGTTTCCCTGTTCACCGTTCAGTTGGGTTGGTTGCCCGCAAGCGGAATGTACACGCCCTATGGAGATGAGAGTCTGGGTGATTTACTGGTCCACCTCTTAATGCCGGCGGTCACACTTGGATTAGTGGCGTCGAGCGTAATTGCAAGACTGACTCGCACCAGCATGTTGGAACAGCTTCGCCAGGATTACGTTCGTACTGCGCGGGCAAAAGGAGAGCGCGAAACCGCAGTAGTGATTAGACATGCTTTTCGGAATGCACTCGTTGGCCTGAT
Source organism: Deltaproteobacteria bacterium UBA6967 (assembly GCA_002450295.1). Classification (GTDB taxonomy): domain Bacteria; phylum SAR324; class SAR324; order SAR324; family NAC60-12; genus JCVI-SCAAA005. The sequence goes on along the minus strand of DJYX01000207.1, from coordinate 6,172 downwards.
TCCAGTTCTGGGTCTGCAGGCTGGATTCGTTTTAGGGGGTGCTGTCTACATAGAAACTGTATTCCAGTGGCCAGGCATCGGCAGGATGCTGGTCAATGCAATCTCCACACGTGACATCCTCCTTGTTCAAGGAGGGGTAATGATGGTGGCCACAATCTACGTATTCTTCAACTTATTGGCTGACCTGATTCAGCATGCTTTAGATCCGCGAATTCAGCATAGCCATGGTTGAAAAAAACACTCCAGCGCTGGAATTCTGGCAGAGATTGAATCGTAATCGATTGAGCACAGTCGGACTACTTATGCTAGGGCTCATCTTCGTGCTTTGTCTAATAACTCCCTGGCTCCCCCTGCCTGATCCAGATGCTACCGATCTGGCAAATCGTCTCAAAACTCCCTTAACTTCAAATCATTTGCTTGGAACCGATGAACTCGGTAGAGATCTTCTTTCAAGGCTGCTTTGGGGGACTCGAGTGAGCTTGGTGGTTGGGTTTGTGGCGACGCTTGCAGCAGCATTGGTTGGCAGTCTAATTGGTCTGGTCTCTGGATATTTTCAGGGCTGGATTGATAGCGGACTCATGAGAGGGGTGGATACTTTGATGGCATTCCCCTACATGTTGCTAGCGCTGGCGATTGTAGCCGCCTTTGGCCCCGGACTCCTCAATGCCCTTTTTGCTATAGCGATCGTAAATGTCCCCTTCTTCGCAAGAACGGTTCGCGGAGCTACGATCTCGTTGGTACAGCGAGAATTTGTCCTGGCAGCTAGACTTGGTGGGGCAAGCCACTTTGGTGTACTGTGGCGTGAACTACTGCCCAACATCCTACCTGTGATTGTCGTCACAATTTCAACCACGGCTGGATGGATGATTCTGGAAACTGCAGGATTGAGTTTCTTGGGCTTGGGTGCTCAGCCTCCGACTGCAGATCTTGGGTCCATGTTGGGTGAAGGAAGGAAGCTTCTCTTTACAGCGCCCCATGTTTCTACGCTTCCTGGGTTAGTAATCCTGATCTTGGTTATCTCCTTGAACCTGCTAGGAGATGGGGTCCGGGATGTTTTGGATCCACGGTTGCGGGGAGGAGCTTTGCGCAGTCCACAACCAAGGACAGAAGTCCTCAGTGCTGAGCTGGGCTCAGCTCAGGTTAGATCTACGGAAAAACTGGTTATCCGTAACCTCACGACAGAATTATTTCAACAAGGACAAGCCAAGCCCCTGGTGAGAAATGTCGATTTTGAATTGAGGCCTGGAGAGTGTTTGGGGCTGGTTGGTGAGTCGGGTTGTGGGAAGTCTGTGACCGCATTATCTCTTGCAGCCCTGGCTGCGTCCCCTCCTCTACGAATTGCTTCAGGAACTGTAGAGCTGGACGGAGAGGACATTCTGCGCCTTCCTCTCAGACTGCTTCAGGATATCAGAGGCAAACGAGTCTCTTATATCTTTCAGGATCCTCTCACAACTCTAAATCCAGTGTTGACGATTGGTGAACAACTCATTCAGGTGATAAGAAGACATCAATCACTTTCTTCAAGAGCGAGTTATACGGAGGCGTTGCACCTGTTATCCAGAGTAAGAATTCCTTCTCCTGAGACTAGGATGAAGGCTTATCCTCATCAGCTTTCTGGAGGAATGCGTCAACGAGTTTGCATTGCAATTGCCTTGGCTAATCGTCCCGAAGTTTTGATTGCAGATGAGCCAACCACGGCTTTGGATGTAACAATTCAGGCTGAAATCCTGTCATTACTCAATGATTTGAGAAAGACCACTCTTAAAGATAGCCAAACAGGAAAAAAAACAGGTTTGTCAGTCCTTTTCATCACTCATGATCTGGGGGTAGTCTCGACAATATGTGAAAAAGTTGCGGTGATGTACGCAGGTCAAATTGTTGAGTTTGGGGAAACAAAATCAATTTTAGAATCGCCTCAACATCCATATACACAAGCTTTGTTGGCATGTACACCGCGGCTTGGAGCAAAGCACAAGGTGCTGGGGGGCATACCTGGAACACCCCCACCTCCAGGCTCGTATCCTTCTGGATGTGGGTTTCTGGATAGATGCAAAGTTGCCTCTGTTAAATGCCAGGATCCTGTCCATTTGATGCAGCTAAGCTCAAACAGGCAAGTTCGTTGTGTTCTCAAGCAGGGTGCAAATGCCTGAGCCTCTTTTGCAGTTTGATCGCGTTACGAAGGAGTTTGACCTATACAAGAACTGGTTTGGCAAGACGTCGAAGAGATTTCGGGCGGTTAATGAGGTGACATGGCAGGTCGAGCCAGGAGCAGCATTGGGAATCGTTGGAGAGTCAGGTTGTGGTAAGTCAACAATGGCTCGCATGGCAGTTGGGCTAGAGTTGCCCACTTCTGGAGAGATCCGCTTCGCAGGAAAAACGTTGGACAAGTGGTTGAAGGAAGAAGCCTTGCTGCTGCGACAATCTGTCCAAATGGTTTTTCAGGATCCTTCAGCGTCCCTGAATCCGAGACAACGCATCCGTGAAATTCTGGAACTGCAACTTCAACGGTTGACAGACTTCAGAGCAGAACAGCGAATGCAGCGAATGAAAGAAGTTTTGGAACAGGTACAACTTCCCTTGGTAGCGTTGGATCGCTATCCTCATGAGTTTTCTGGGGGGCAGGCACAAAGAATCAGTATTGCTCGAGCTCTGATTTCGAAGCCAAGACTCTTGTTGCTCGATGAACCAGTTTCTGCGTTGGATGTTTCTGTTCAAGCACAAATTCTCCTGTTGCTGGAGGAGATGCGTAAGGAGTTGGGAGTTACCTACGTTTTCATCAGTCATGATTTAGCTGTCGTCGAACAGCTTTGTCCCAGTGTCCTGGTCATGTATGCCGGTTCGATTGTTGAAAGTGGCCCAACCAATCAGCTTTTTCAGCAACGTAATCACCCCTACACGGATTTGCTGATCAGAAGTGTTCCCGTACCTGGAAAATCTCTGGAATTGAAAAGTGAGGAGATGGCGAATTTGGAAAATTCTCAAGGCTGTGCTTTCCGTAATCGCTGCTCGAAAGCTAATCAGCAATGTTCACAAGCTCCAATATTGAAAGAAGTTTCAGGCTCTATGGGAGGACATGAGTGTGCTTGCCACTATCCACTAAGTGAGGCGGCGTGAAGAATTCAGACACTTTCCTCGTTGAGACCCTGAGAAGTCTGACCAGTATTCCCAGCCCTAGCGGAAGAACAGAGCAAATTGTTAGCTGGACGCTGGAGCTACTTCAATCGTGGGGATATACACCCGAACTCACGCGTCGAGGGGCAATCAAGCTCAAGCTGCCGGGTAAAGACTCTAGTCGAACACGGGCTTTGACTGCTCACCTGGATACGCTTGGAGCGATGGTGCGGCATCTCAAAGGCAATGGACGATGTGCGCTGGCTCCTGTTGGAACTTGGTCAAGCCGCTTCGCAGAAGGTGCCAGAGTGACCCTCCACACCGATGAACATGAATATCGAGGAACGATCTTACCACTCTTGGCTTCAGGCCATGCCTATAATGAAAAAGTCGATCAGCAACCAGTCAACTGGGAACAAGTAGAGCTACGAATCGATGAGTACTGCAATAGTTTTCAGGACTTGGAAAAGCTGGGGGTTCAACCAGGTGATTTCGTCTCCATTGATACGGGAACGGAGGTTTTAGAAAATGGGTTTATCTTTTCAAGGCATTTGGATGACAAAGCCGGAGTGGTGGCTCTACTGAACGCACTAAGATTGATTCATGAGGAGGGTTCTCAACTTCCTTGCACCACGTATTTGATTCTGACAGTGCGCGAAGAAATTGGAGATGGAGGATCTGCTGTTCTTTCCCCGGATGTTTGGGAACTGGTAACAATTGACAATGGAGTTCAGGCTGGCACTCAGCATTCCAGGGAGTTTGGAGTCACCTTGGCGATGGGGGACAAGACGGGGCCATTTGATCGAAGACTGGTCTTACATCTGGACCGACTTTGCAAACAGAACCAACTTTCTCATCAGCGAGATCTATTCAAACACTATCGTTCTGACCTGGCAGCCGCAGTGGAAGCAGGTTTTGATGTTCGAACTGCCCTGATTGCGATTGGATTGGATGGAAGTCATGGCCATGAACGGACCCATCTTGATGCAATTCGAACTGCTTCTGATCTCGCACACCTTTACTTACTTTCCCCACTTCTGGACTAGAATAGAATGCTCAAAATCAATGGAGCCCGACTCTGGGATAGCTTGATGGAAATGGCAAAAATTGGGGCAACTCCAGAAGGTGGGGTTTCCAGGGTGGCAGTCAGTGAAGAGGATCGGCTAGGTCGAGATTTGCTCAGATCGTGGGCAACTCCTCTTGTTGAAGATTACCACTTTGATGAAGTGGGTAACATGTTTTTCGTTCGTCATGGGCTGCAACCAGGATCCCCAATGATCCTGACAGGAAGCCACCTAGACACCCAGATCCATGGCGGTCGATTTGACGGTGCTTTTGGAGTGATGGCTGGCTTGGAAGTCCTGAGAACTCTTGCTGAAGAAGATGTACGATTGCCGTATGGGATTGGCTTAGTCGCCTGGACAAATGAGGAGGAAGCACGTTATTGCCCAGCAATGGGCTCGGCAGTCTTTGTTGGCAAGCAAGACCTGCAATCAGCATTAGATTGTGTTGGACTCAACGGGAAGGTTTTTGGGGAGGAACTGAAGAAAATTGGTTATCTTGGCAGTCCGCTAAACTTGAATATTTCTGCTTATCTGGAGGCCCATATTGAGCAAGGGCCAGTACTTGAGAATGAAGAGATTCAAATTGGCGTAGTCTCTGGCGCGCAAGGGCAAATCGCTATGAATGCTGAAATTATTGGGGAGGCTGGCCACTCAGGAACTGTTCCAATGAGATTACGCAAAGACGCCTTGGTTTGTGCGATTGATGTTATCAATACTTGCCGAGATCTTGTCGTCGAGGAGGGGAAGGGGGTCATTACAGTTGGAGCCTTCAAACTGGAGCCGAATTCGAGGACCACAATCCCAGATAAAATTTCTTTTGGGATTGATTTACGTCACCCAGATGCAGATTCACTCCAAAATTTACAGAATTTGATCAACAAGAAAATCAAAGAGAAGGCGGCAGAACATTGCTGTCAGGAAAGAATCGAAGTCCTTTTTCACAAAGAACCGGTTGTCTTCACCGATTCGTGTGTCGAAAGTGTTCAATCTGCGAGTGATCAACTGAAATACAGCTCTCTTGTGATGCCATCAGGTGCGTTCCATGATGCCTGTTTACTGGCTAGCCAAGTCCCCACAGGAATGATTTTTGTGCCAAGTCAAAAAGGGGTCAGCCATAATCCCACTGAGTATTCCTCCTCAGAACAACTAGAAAAGGGAGCGAACGTCTTGCTGCACGCTTTGCTGAATTTGGCTGAAAAAGGAGTTCCGTTGTCATGACAGCAGAGGTGCCGAAGAGTATCCGGAAGAGATCCGATTTGGTTGCTGACAAAATCAAGGAGGCTATCATCAGTAAAAAGTTACCTCCTGGTGAGAGGCTCTCAGATGAAAAAGATTTCCTGAAGACTTATCGAGTCAGCAAGGGGACAATGCGGGAAGCCTTGAAATCACTGGAGGTTCAAGGTCTCGTCAACATCAAGACTGGTCCTGGAGGCGGAGCCTCTGTTGCGAGAGTCAGTGCTGAGAAAACGAATGAGCTACTGTGGAATTACTTTTTTTCAAGAAACTTGTCCCTAGAGGATATCTATGCTGTACGTAAACTCGTAGAACCGGAACTAGCAGCGAGTGTAGCAGAGCATCTGGATGAAGAAGACCTGCAATTGCTGGAACAATCAGTTGGCCACTGTTCTCTCCACGGATTTGAAAGTAATGATCGAGCGCAGCGCATTCAGGAATTAGATTTCCATTTGGTGATGGCAGATGCCTGTCCGAATCCTGTGTTGGCTTTTTTTACAAAGTTTATCCTCAGCCTTCTGGCCCGCATCATCATTCATGAGGAACTGAATCCCGATCCACAAACCAGCGCTCAACATAGCCAACAAGGTTTTGACTACCATCAAGCTTTGCTGTTGGCATTTCGAGAACGTAACCCACAGAAAGCTCGAGAGGTGATGATCGAGCACATGGAATCAGCAGAATCCTTCATGCTGCATATTAGCCACCCGAAGACTTCCTAGACTACCCCCTCTAAAATCTACTGCTTCAGCTATTTCAGCTGA
>DJYX01000206.1 GCA_002450295.1 Deltaproteobacteria bacterium UBA6967 | reverse complement strand
GAATTTCTGGAATCATTTCTGGAATACCCTCCATGACTTCCTCTGCTTTAAGGATTGTACGACCGAAAGCCATTACATCTGTCACGGAACTTCCATCCCTAATTGCTTCGAGCAACTCGGAGGTGATCAAGGCCACAGCCTCAGGGTGATTGAGCTTGAGTCCGCGAGCACGACGCTTGCGAGCCAGTTCACCTGCAGTGAAGATAATAAGTTTTTCTAGTTCTCGGGGAGTTAGGTTCATGGCAACCCATTATTTGATAACAGATTCGAAATCTTGGTGAGTTCTGCGAAGTACCGGCAGAAGATGTTGACGGTTCAAAAAGCCAAATTTTAAAGAATATTGGCCATGACGTTGTTGAAGCAGCTTTTTCAAAAACGACAGGCAAGATAGCTAATTTATGCTCGAAGGCAAACTCTTATTATAGTTGCCAGAACGGAATTGATGCTTTGAAGAATGTGGGATTTCCACTAACTCACATTTAAGTCAGTAATTTAGACAGTCAGCCAGCGTCGAACTTCATGAGGTTGAACCTCCTTTTCGCTGCCTGCAAGAACAACTTCACCACGATCCATGACTACATATTCATCGGCCAACTCACGAGCAAAATCAAAGTATTGTTCAACCAACAATATTGCCATTTCACCCCGTTCCCGCAGTGTTTGAATGACTCGACCAATGTCTTGAATAATGGAGGGTTGAATTCCTTCGGTCGGTTCATCAAGTACCAATAGCTTTGGTTGGGTCACCAGAGCACGGGCGATTGCCAGTTGTTGTTGCTGTCCTCCAGAGAGGTCTCCACCACGTCGGCCTAGCATTTGTTGAAGTACTGGAAATAGTGAGAAAACCTCCTCATCAAGACGTTTTTTCTCTCTTGCCAAGCAGGCGTATCCTGATCTTAGATTTTCTTCAACTGTGAGTTGGGGGAAAATTTCTCGTCCTTGGGGTACGTAGGCAATGCCAGAGCGTGCTCTTTTGAAAGGAGGCCAGTTTGTAATATCTTTTCCTGCCCAATGAATGGAACCTTCACGGAGTGGTTGCTGGCCAACAATGGCTCGAAGCAAAGAGGTTTTGCCAACGCCATTTCTTCCGAGAAGACAAGTTACACTGCCAATCGCTGCCCTCAGGTTAACCTTGCGGAGTGCTTGGCTCGCTCCGTAGTAAAGATCGGCTTGTTCCACCTGTAACATACTTACCTCCCTAGGTAGACTTCGATCACGGTAGCATTGGACTGCACTTCTGAGTGAGTACCTTCGGCCAGAACACTCCCTTCGTGTAAGACCGAAACTCTACAATCTAAAGCCTTGACAAATTCCATATCGTGTTCCACCACCATTACGGACTTAGTACCAGAAATTTCCTGAAGTAATTCAGCAGTCTGTTCCGTTTCTGAATCGGTCATTCCAGCAGCTGGTTCATCAACTAGCAGTAGTTGAGCGTCCTGAACAAGCAGCATTCCAATTTCTAACCACTGCTTTTGACCGTGCGAGAGGGAGCCAGCGGGATCATTCTGACGTTCAATCAAGCGAATTCTCTCGAGCACCTGTTCCACAAGCTCTTGTTGTGTTCTTGAAGGTTTGAAAGACAAAGCGGCCCAGATTCCTCTGTTTGCCTTGAGAGCCAAGTAAAGATTGTCAGAGATACTTTGCTGCTCAAAAACAGTTGGTTTTTGGAATTTTCTGCCAATCCCAAGCTGGGCAATTTCACTTTCATCCAATGTAGCTAGATTGATCGTTTGGTTGTGGTAGAAGACATCTCCTTGATCAGGGCGGATTTTGCCAGTTATCACATCCATCATCGTAGTTTTTCCTGCTCCGTTTGGTCCGATGATCGCTCGTAATTCTCCGTGTTCCAGCAGGATCGATAAATTATTCAGTGCCCGAAAGCCATCAAAGGTGACGGTTACACCATCAAGATAGAGGATACTTTCATTGAGAATCTTTTCTCCGTAGGCTAGAACAGGCTGGTTCACGAGCTTGACTCTGAACCGGATGGTTTGAGTGGAGTCTTCAGTCTGTGTTGAAAAAGTTTGTCTCGATAAAATTGAATGCCCACGATGCCCCTAGGCAACAAAACAGTCACAACAACAAACATTCCACCCAGAACAAAAAGCCAAAGTTCTGGCATTGCTCCGGTAAACCAAGTTTTTGCTAAATTGACGACGATTGCTCCCAAGGCAGCACCATAGAGGGTTCCTCTTCCCCCAACAGCGACCCAGATAACGATCTCAATTGAATTCAGTGGAGAAAATTCACCAGGATTGATGATACCAACCTGAGGTACATACAAGGCCCCCGCTAATCCTGCGAGCATAGCCGCAACAACAAATGCAAATAGTTTATAATTTGCTGTGCGATATCCAAGGAAACGACTCCGACTCTCTGCATCTCTGACCGCCAACAAAACTTTTCCATAGTGAGTTTTGAGCAGCCAGCGGCATAAAACAAAGCCCCCAGCCAGAGCTAATGCTGAAATGATGAAGAGTCCCCGCCGAGTAGAATCCGCCTGTATTTCAATCCCTAAAACATCTTTGAAATCAGTCAGCCCATTGTTCCCACCAAAGCCAAGTTCGTTAAGGAAAAAAGCAAGCATCAAAGCATAGGTCAGTGCCTGAGTGATGATCGAAAGGTAGACACCAGTAACCCTGGAACGGAAGGCAAACCAACCAAACACAAGAGCCAAAAGTCCTGGAATCAGAAGAACCATCAGGATCGAAAAAATAAATGAGTCAAAGCCCCACCAATACCAAGGTAAGTTTTCCCAGTTCAAAAACACCATAAAATCAGGCAGAACTGGATGCCCATAGACTCCACGTTCTCCAATTTCCCGCATCAAATGCATCCCAAATGCGTAGCCACCCAGCGCAAAAAAAGCACCGTGTCCAAGGCTGAGAATTCCACAATATCCCCAGACCAAATCCAGCGAGAGAGCAAGTAAAGCGAAACAAAGATACTTGCCCATCAGGCTTACAGCATAAGTTGGGATGTGAAGTACCGAGTCTTGACTAACAAGACCGTTCAGTATGGGAACTAGAGTGACCAGAGCCAGGAGGCATCCAAGGAACCATCGAGCACCCGAATCAGCTAGTAAGGTGTTGAAAAATGAGTTTGTTTGCATGATTGAGGTTCGTTATTTGTGTCAGCCATTTCTTGAGATGCTAGTTTTCAACAAATCGTCCCTTGAGTGCAAACATGCCGCGAGGTCTCTTCTGAAGGAAGAGAATGATCAAAACGAGCACAATGATTTTTGCTGCAACTGCTCCAGCGAAAGGCTCCAAAAGCTTATTGGCCAAGCCCAGGCTCATGGCCCCAAAGAAAGTCCCCCAAAGATTGCCCACTCCTCCGAAGACTACGACCATGAAAGAGTCGATGATATAAGACTGCCCCAAATTTGGGCCCACATTAGTTAGTTGACTGAGAGCTACCCCAGCAATTCCAGCGATACCTGAACCCAAGCCAAAGGTGAGG
>DJYX01000118.1 GCA_002450295.1 Deltaproteobacteria bacterium UBA6967 | reverse complement strand
CTCTTCCAGGGCTTCTACCGCATCGCCCCAGTCCTCAAATGTCTCTTCTTCCAAAACTTCAGGTTCGCCTTCAGCCATTGGGTCACCAGACATTTCGTCATCCAAGGTAACCAGTGCTTCATCTTCTGGTATTTCTGTCAATTCAACCTCTTGCTGTTCTAAATCTGCCATCTCCTGATCAAGATCTTCCAGTTCGCTGAGCATCGACTCTGCTGCCAGTTCATCCTCCTCCTCAACTTCTTCTGAAAAATCCACTTCTGCAGCAGCTAGGAATTCGTCCTCAACAATCGGCAACTCAATTTCTTCTTCAGGTGCAATCTCTTCGACAACTGGAGCAGGAGGAGGCTGTAACTCTTCAAGATCTTGCTCAAAGACCTGGCGTCGCCACTTCTTCTTCTCAACAACCGGAGTTTCTTCTTTAATGACTTCTTCCTGTGCTGGCTCGGGTTCTGTCACATCTGTTTCTTCAGCCTCATCCAGCAAAGGCAAGTCTGCTTCGGCAAACAGATCCGGATGTTCGACCTCATCTGCTGACAAGTCGTCTTCCTCTTCTTCCACTGATAGATCTATTGCTGAGGAGTCCGGCAGTTCTTCTTCAACCAGAGTAAACTCTTCCTCTTCGGGCTCTAGCATCAGCTCATCATCTTCATCCAGAGTGAGGTGGAATTCTTCCAATTCTTCATCATCAGCACCAATCGCCAGTACGGCTGTTGCCTCAAAGTCTTCTATTACTGCGGCTAGTCCTCCGTCCCCCGTTGCTGCTCCTGATTCTGTGAGCAACACACTATCATTGTTGGTCAGTGTTTCTGCTAGTTCCTCATCTTCTAGAGTGGTAGCAGCCAGATAATAATCCATTTCGCGCACATTCGGAGTGTAGCGAGTACGCAAGGGTCCTTGGATGACCTCTACCGTTGACAAAGCAGGCAGTACCGGATCAAAATCATTCTCACTCAGTGAAATGGGAGTGACATCGTCGCGCAGAACCTGATCCACATCAGGAGTGCGACTCCAGATATCCAAATCAACATCGAAATCGTTTTGTTGAATATCAACGTTTTCCATTACCAACCCCTGCGATGAGGTGATAATCGGTCCACGATAAGCATCTTTGACTGGAGGTGTCGACACCACAGTCACAACCGTTGGAGCAGCCTCTACTGCTGCTTTGGCGGCTACAGCGGCTTCCTTCCAATCGTCTTCATCGATTTCTTCGAAGAGTGCAAAATCGTCTTCGTCCTCCGCCAGTTCGTCCGGAGCGAGTGCCACATCTTCTGTTTCAGCAAGTTCTTCAGAAGAGACCTCCGCAGGTTCTTGCCAGTCATCCACCAGCAGGTCTTCCTCTTCTTCGCTCATTTCTAGTGGTGGGATCTCCATATCATCATCTCCCTCCACGGAAGACAGTGGTTCTTCCCATTCCTCTGCCAACATTGTTAGATCCTGTTCTTCGTCCAGTTCCAACGGTGGGATCTCAAATCCGCTATCGTTTGTTGTGGACTCAAGCTCTTCTGAAGCATCGGTAGCCAGTTCTTCCTCTTCAGACCATTCTGCCGCAGGAGGAATATCAAAAGCACTATCCGAGTCTGTAAAGACAGGCTCTTCTTCCGGATCTCCCAATTCTTCGGTAGACTCCTCTGCTGAGTCCAGTGCTGAAGCGTCGAGAAGTTCTTCGTCTTCATCAAGATCTAAATCCAGATCAGCGAAGGGTCCCTCCGATTCGTCTGACTCCAAATTCTCTCCAGCAGCAGTATCTGTTTCAGCTTCTGCCGTGGAAGCTTCGTCTGTCAGAGTTTCCTCAATCTCATTTTGCTCAGAATCCATGATCTCACCTTCAAGGTCGACCAAACTCAGCCCTTCATTTGCACTCAGGACCATATCATCGTGTTGAACCAGACCGGGCTGCTCTTCCATCGCAGCCTCTGCACCGAGTAATTCATCCAATGACTGAACCTCTTCATCTTCATCGGATGAATCAGTCTCTTCAGATAACACTATTTCTGTTTCTTCCGCACCAAGATCTTCTGCCACTGCTACAGACGGAACGATCTCTATTTCGTCTGCATTCAAATCTTCTTCCTCTGCAATGTCCTCTGCAAAATCTACATCCGGAACAGAATCCTCTTCCACCACAGGAGGGTGAATTTGCTTGGGAGCAGCCGCTTGATCAGACACATTGGGCAAGCTCACTGGGGACTCTTCATCCAACTCATCTGCTTCTGGCAGTTCACCTGTTGCAGAACCACTCCAACCAGTGTCTTCATCGAACAGCGTCTCATCCACCGACTCGCCATTGTCCTGAATCAGACCAAGCATCTCATCATCAAAGACATTGACTTCTTCTGCAGAATCCATCGGTTCGCTCTGCAGTTCCACACTGGGGAGGTAGCGCTGGATGTGTTCCTGCAACGTCGCTGCCTCAAAAGGCTTGCGAATCATCCCTTGAAGCCCAAATTGCTCCAGCAGGGACTCGTTGACATCATCTCTGGCGTTAACCAGCAACACCTTGGGCACCTGACTCAGAGACGAGTGCTGCTGCAGTTGCCGACAAAGGGCGTAGTCTTGCTGCTGGTCAGCGTTGCTGATGAAGATCAGGCTGGGAGAATAGCGATCTGCCAACTGCAGGAAGGCATCAGGGCGACTCTCCTGCCAAAGCTCGACCTGATCACTGATCGTCGAGGCAATCAGTCCTTGTATTGCCTTATTTTCTTCAAAGACCAGGACTGAATTTGACATCTCGTTTCCTTAGGGCGTTTCCGGGTACAAATGGCCTTCCGATTGCCTATGAATCAGCTTGGAAGAGACGAAGACTAGCTGATCTTCCCCAGTTTTTCCAGTACTATGCCTTCTGACAAGAGCACTTCCAAAAACTGTGGATTTCTAATGAAGGCAAGTCTATCTTCTCAGGATCAGTTCCAACAACCAAGGATGATCTGCTGGCTGCGGACAATCTGCAATAATTAATCTCTCAGAGTAGGCAAAAACTGCTGCACTTTCATGTTTTCCATTCTTTCACGATACCTTGCCCTTGAGTTCCTACGTTTTTTCGCTCTCTTCCTGTTGGCTTTCGTAGCCATCACCTCACTGGGCAACCTAGTCAACGATCTCAACCAAGCCTTTGACAGCTGGTCCGGCTTTTTAGCATTCCTACGTCAGACCGCCTTGTTGCTACCCTTGCTGCTGGAATTGACGACTCCTGTAACCGTGCTACTCGCAACCATTGCAGCGTTCAGCGCACTCAGTCGAACATCAGAAGTGATTGCCATGCGAGCGGTTGGGGCTGGCTCCTGGCAGTTAATTCGGCCCTTCCTGATTACTGCCTGTGGTATAGCGCTCGCTGGTTATTTATTGCAGAATTACGCTCAGCCCTGGATGCAGAAACACTGGGGCAATGCAGGAGTGGCTACCGGTTTGCCAGCACAGTGGAAGCTAGACGGTGATCGAGCTATTGTATATTTCGGTCCACGTCAGCCTAACGGAGAGGTTGAGCAATTGGCTCGCTTCTCTTGGCTACGAGAGCCTCGGCATCTACTTCAGGAATCCTTGCAGGCCAACAAAGCTCAACGAAAACCGGAAGGCTGGGAACTAAAAGCTGTTGCTGAACGGCAATTCGATGACTCAGGAATGCGATTGGAAGAACAGGAATCGCAACAACTATCCACCAGTGACTTACCACTGCTCTCCTTTCAACCACGTAGAGATCCACACTATCTTCCATTGCTGGAACTCTGGCAAGATATTGAACAACGACAACGGGAAGGCTTGGACACTACGAGCCACTGGGTTGAACTGTTTCAGAAACTGGCCTACCCAGCCCAACTCTTCTTGATGGTTGCCTTGGGCGCCCTGTTGGCGGCAACTCATCATCGCCAGAGCAAGGCAGCTGAGTCTCTGGCCATCGCTGTGTTTCTTGGCATCATCTCCTGGATTCTCAACCAAATCTTTCTGGCAGTCGGTCACGCAGGTGCCTTACCACCTTTTCTAGCGGCGTGGGGCAACTGCCTGCTATTCCTGGCTCTGATCCTGACACTTGCCCGATGGAACCAGAGCTAGTGCCTGGCTTTTGGCTTGCCCTAAGGCACAAGGCTCAGTAGAAATCACAGGTTCACAACTGCCCTTCATTTGCTTTCCTGCCCGGAGAATGATCTTGGAACGCTATCGTCTGGACAACCCCTTTGCGATAAAACAAACCGAGTCCGATGCTTCCGTCTCGACCTATGCTCGGATGGTACAACGTGGTCAGGAGTTGATCGAATTACCTCGTCGAGGAGGTGGACCGGACCGGATTCGGACACAGCACAGTAAAGATCGGATGACGACCTGGGAGCGTATCCGAGTTCTGACTGAACAGGAACCCCACATCACTTTCCAGAATTGGGGCCCTCAACTCGATGGAGCTTCAATCGTCACAGGGATTCTTAACATCCAGAGACGTGATGTTGCCTTCTACGGTCATGATTTCACTGTTCGTGCAGGTTCGATGGATGCCACTAACGGCGCCAAGGTTGCCCGTCAAATTCTGATGGCTGCCGAGCATGGAATTCCGCTGATCGGTATGAACGACTCGGCAGGAGCGTTTGTGCCGGCCGGTGTGGGTGGATTGGATGGCTATTCAGAAGCCTTCGCGGCTATGCGTCGAATCAGCGGCATTGTTCCCTCCATCATGCTGATGTTTGGTTACAATGCCGGTGGTGGCGCCTACTTACCTCGGCAAGGTTCTTTCCTGATTCAACCCCAGCAGACATTTTTTGGGCTCACGGGTCCCAACGTTGTGCGTGAAGCACTCGGCGAAGACATCACGCCAGATGATCTAGGTGGGCCCAAGGTGCATACTCAGAGTGGAGTCGTTGACCTGGAGGCCCCGGACGAGTTGGACGCCTTACGACTGTCTTTACGACTGCTCAGTTATCTGCCTGATAACAATCACTCACTTGCCCCATTTAACCACTCTTTCGGTTCCCTCGATGAGAAGGTGGAAGAGGAAGAAGTTCTGCTCGAAAAAACTTTTTCCAACCCGGTAACGGGCTTTAACACCCCACTGGATATGCGACTTTTTCTGCAACAAATTGTAGACCACGGGGACTATTTCGAAATCCAACCTTCCCGAGCACGACAGGTGATCACAGCCTTTGCTCGTCTGGGTGGACATGTTGCTGGATTTGTCTGCAACAATAGCGCTTTCAACTCCGGTAATATTGATGTGCATGCTTCGCGCAAGGTCGCCAAGTTCGTACGCTTCTGTAATCTCTACAACATTCCCACTGTCTTTCTGATGGATGTTGCGGGCTTTGCACCGGGATCCGAGCAGGAAACTTTGGGTATTGTGCAAGCTGGTCGTGAGATGATGGACGCCATCATTGACCTGCGTGTTCCACGGCTGACGCTGATTGTACGTAACGCCTTTGGTGGGGCCTATTGTGCCTGGAACAGCTACCACATTGGAGCAGACTTTGTCTTCTCCCTACCAACTGCACGTATCGCCGTGATGGGGCCGGCTGGACGGCAGTATATATATAAGGATGAGTTCCGAAATATCCATCATCAATATGAGCAGAACGTGGAAGCTGGAATGTCCAACTTGGAAGCAGCAGCCACTCGTGATCAAGCTCTTGCCGGACTAACCACACGCTACGAAGAGCAGCTGCTCAATCCAGAAGAGGCGCTACGGCTCGGCTCCGTTTCACAGTTGGTGCCTCCAGGTTTCAGCCGTAAAGCCCTTGGGCAGACGCTGGCCTACACAATGCGCCACTACGAACCGAAACCAATGGCTGGCGCTCACCGAGAATAGACTCTTTCTGCCACTTCGTTCCCACTTCCAGAGAAATTAAATCATGAGTTCGACTACCTTAAATAAGACCCCACTGCATGACTGGCATTTGCAATCCGGTGCCTTCATGACCGACTTTGGTGGCTGGCATTTGCCAGTGCGCTATCAGAGCGATAAGCAGGAGCATCAAGCGGTTCGAGAAGCTGTAGGACTCTTTGACGTCAGCCACATGGGAGAACTGCTGGTGGAAGGTGAAAGGGCTGCGGACTTGCTGCAATACACGACCTGCAACGACATCTCAAAAATCCCAGTTGGCGCCGCACGCTACAACGCACTGACTACCCCAGCAGGAGGAGCCTGGGATGATCTGCTCGTCTATCGTCTGGCAGAAGAGCGCTACCTACTGGTCGTCAACGCGGCCAACCAGGATCAGGATTTCAATTGGTTGCAAGAACAAAACTCTCAGTTTGGTGCCAACCTACGCAATGTGGGCAGTGACTACGCTTTACTCGCGCTGCAGGGCCCTCTCGCTGTGGATGTGCTTGAATCAATCAGTGATTTGCCTGTTCGAGACTTGCGCTACTATCGCTTTCTGGAAGGAGAGTTACTCGGTTGCCCTGTGCTGTTGAGTCGTACCGGCTACACGGCCAGCGATGGATTTGAGTTATATCTGTCGCCGCAGCACGCGGAAGCCATCTGGACAAAACTGTTGGAAGCAGGTTCCTCTTTTGGCATCGAACCCTGTGGTCTGAGTGCACGAGATAGTCTGCGCCTGGAAGGTGGACTACACCTCTATGGACACGAATTGGGTCAGGATATTTCCCTATACGAAGCGGGACTGGGTTGGATCATCAAACCTGAGAAGGGTGACTTCATTGGTAAAGAAGCCCTGCTACGTTCTGAAGAGAATCCACAGCGCAAGCTGG
>DJYX01000164.1 GCA_002450295.1 Deltaproteobacteria bacterium UBA6967 | reverse complement strand
ATGGAACAAACAGGATGATGGTCAGACGATTGTAGGTGATTGATAGAAGGGGATTGATTTCCAAGGCTCCCTGCATCCAACTTGGGGTCAGTACGTTTTGGTTGAGAGGCCCAAAAATACTCCTGACAGCTTGCTGAAGAAAAAGGCTCACTCCGAAAGTTGCCAGCAGTGTCTCGAGGGGTCGTCCATAGAGTAATCGGATGACAGTACGCTCGAGAATAATTCCGACTGTACCTGCGACGAGAAAAGCTGCTGGAATAGAGATGAAAAGTGAGTACTCCACAAGGTTTGGTAGTGCCCTCTGGATAACATAGGTCGTGTAGGCACCCAGCATGATCATCTCACCATGAGCCATATTGATTACGCCCATTACACCAAAGGTGACAGCTAGGCCGATTGCTGCTAACAGCAACACAGACCCCAAACTTACCCCAAAAAATAACGTCTCAACTCCACCATAGATATCTTCCCAAAACTGAATTTGCTTCAGAGTTGCTGTGATTTTTTCTCTGATATCTAACTCAGGTTCATTCCAATTACCTGAGGGATCCTTCTGTAGTAGCTCGGTCAGAAGATTCCTGACGTCTGGGTCAAGAGATCCGCTCAGTAGTGCGACAGATTGGCGGCGGATCTCTGGGTCTGGATGCTTCAGTTGAAGGGTGGCCAAACTAAACCGCAGAACTTCTCGAACAGATTCCACCTTTTCATCGGCTAGTGCTTGTTGAAGGAGGGGCAAAATTTCTTCCGCTTGGCCATCTCGTAGCTTACGAGCAGCTTCACTCCTTGCCTTAGGATCAGGATCGGAGAGCGCTAGGCGGGCTAGGGCGTTACGTAGTGTAGAACGTATTTTGTTGTTGACACGAATGCGATTGAGTTGACGAGAAGAAACCTCCTTAGCTAATTCAGAACCTGAAAAGATGTCGTAAAGGGTATAATCATTACGGCTACCAACCGCTCTCACCAATTGTTTATCACTCTTTCGTTGATACAATTCGTTTGCAAGCATAGCCTCCAACAAGGGTTGGGCTCGTTGATCACCAGATTGTCCTAAAGCTTTGACAGCTGTCTCTACGACGGAAAACTTTTTTTGGGTCAATTGTTGTAGAATATTTTCCCATTCTGATCCTTCCACATGCAGAACATGAAGAGGAAGAAGCAGAAGAATGAGGAAGGTGACCCGGCTCATCGGTTTGGTAACTATTAGTAGCGGTCATTAGGTATGACAGCTGGATTGGGGAGGGATGACTCATTGATCAGTTTGATCAGTGAGTCACTTTTTAGGGAATCAATAGTTTTGGCCGGAGCACTTTCCATTGCTGAGGTTGTAGTTTCCACAGGAAATTGGAGCCGTCCAGTCTGCTACAATTGACTTACTATCCGGTAAAAAATCTGACCATGCATCTCCAATGACTCCCCCAGGGGTCTGCCACACTGTCTCAAATTGACCATCTGCTTGAATCTCTCCAATCAAAACAGGTTTCGTTAGGTGATGATTTGTATTCATCACTGCGGTTCCTCCTGTCAAATTTGGGTAAGTGAGCCCATACATCGACTCACGGACTGCATCAACATCTGTGGTACCTGCTTTCTCGACCGCCTGAACCCACATGTTGAAACCGATGTAGTGAGCTTCCATTGGATCATTGGTTACACGTTCCTCATTGCCAATGAAAGCGTGCCATTTTTCGATGAAGTCATAGTTGACATCCGCGTCAGCACTCATGAAATAATTCCAAGCAGCTAGATGGCCGACTAGAGGTTCAGTGTCAATTCCAGACAGTTCCTCTTCACCCACAGAGAAAGCTACTACGGGAATATCTTCTGCTGAGATTCCCTGGTTACCAAGTTCTTTGTAAAATGGCACATTTGCGTCTCCATTAATTGTGGAGACCACTGCAGTCTTTTTTCCTTCAGAACCAAATTTCTTGATGTCAGAGACAATGGTTTGCCAGTCAGCATGGCCGAAAGGGGTGTAATTGATCATTATATCTGATGCAGCGACTCCACTATCTTTCAGATATTGTTCAAGAATTTTGTTAGTTGTTCGAGGATAGACGTAATCTGTACCTGCTAGTACCCATCGTTCTACTCCGAGATCTTCCATCAGGTAGTTGACCGCAGGGATTGCTTGCTGATTGGGCGCAGCGCCCGTGTAGAACACGTTTTTTGAAGATTCTTCGCCTTCATATTGGACTGGGTAGAATAGCAACCCATTTAATTCTTCAAAAACCGGCAAAACTGATTTTCTGGAAACCGAAGTCCAACAACCAAAAATGACGTCTGTCTCCTCTACACTTATTAGTTCGCGTGCTTTCTCAGCAAATAATGGCCAGTCGGAGGCGGGATCGACGACAACGGCTTCCAATTGTTTGCCCAATAAGCCACCTTTTTTGTTCTGTTCATCAACGAGCATCAGCACAACATCTTTAAGAGTAGTTTCGCTGATTGCCAAAGTTCCTGATAATGAGTGCAGAACCCCTACTTTTATAGTGTCCGCAGCATTTGCCAAACCAACTACCAATCCTGCCAATCCGGTCAACAGGAGGCGCTTTGCAAACAAAGAATGCTTCTTCCAAATCATAATTACCTTGGGGGTGAAGGTTAAAGTTCAAGGTGAGCGCCTTATAAAAAGGCACAAATCATTCTGCAGCCAGAATGCCAGAAAATAATTTAATTAAAATTTGTTCTTAAATACTGAAATCATTATTGATGAATAAAATATAATCAGTTAAATTTAGAAAATCACTGAAAATTCGTGATTAGAATTTAAATTTTTGATTAAAAATTATACATAAAATTATAAAAAGGCTACTAATTATCAATTTTCTATTGAAAATCGAATTTGCTCGATCAAATTTCAGATATTTTTTGATGTAAATTTATGTTGATGCCATTTGAGTTGAATTTCTGAAATCTCCCAAAACTCATGAAAATAAGCTTGTGTAACTGTCAATGTCATGTTTACAGATTTAAATTATTGTGGTGACTTGACTTGAATAGTGGAGTATGTGATCTTGCACAATTTCTGCATCTGGTAGGTTTATGTCTAACCCAAAAAAGCCCTGAGTTCAGGAAATCACTGGAGTAGAACAATCTTCTTTAAATGCAATTTGAGGATGGCCGAGTCCTCCTTGGGAACATGGTGTCTAGAGAGCTTCGTATATGGGTAATGAGAAGCGCCAGTTGGCACCCCTGACTTATGAATTGCCAGATCCTTCCCAATTCTTGGTACTGGACCCGGAAGAGGAGACTCTCGATGCCCAATTACTGGTGCAGGGCTTTGAGGCATTCAATCAGGCTACCCAAAAGCTTCAGGATTATTACAGGGGTATTGAGCAGAAGGTTGATGAACTGAACTCTGAGTTAGCTCGGAAGAATCGAGAGCTAGAGCAAAATCTCCTCGAAAAAGATCGGGTCAAGAGTCACCTGAATAATATTTTTGAGAGTTCTGCCCTCGGAATAGTTGTCACTGACCTTCAGGGTGAGATTCTTTCTGTGAATCAGAAAGCACTGCGACTGCTTGATAAGATGGCGGAGGAAGTAAGGGGTCTCCGGTTGAACGAAATCTTGGGAGAACGGGTTCTTCCGTTGAGGTTGACTCCGGAGTTCATGCAAAGCTTACAGCAGGGTCAAGAGCAGGAGATGACATTACGAGGGGGCGCTGGTCTCTCTCGTCAATTGCGGCTGCATCTGTCTTTGATGAAAAGTGATCAAAACGAATGGCTCGGCTTGATCGTCAATATTCAGGACATTACAGACCTGCGGAAATTGGAAGAAGAGGCGGAGAGAAAAAATCGCTTCACAGGAATGGGTCAAATGGCCGCCAGCATTGCGCATGAGATTCGTAATCCTCTGGGAAGCATTGAGTTGTTCACCTCTTTACTTCGCAAGGAAGTTCAAAGCGAGTCTTCACAACAACTGGTTCATCATATTTCTTCAGCGGTTCAGAGTATGAATCACATCATCTCGAACTTGTTGGAGTACACCAAACCAAGGCCAGTTGCTAGAGAAGTGATTGACCTTCACAAATTTCTACGAGAAAATCTAAGTTTTTTTGAACAGTTGGTCGAGTACAATGATGTCGAAATGCGGACCGATTTCCTGGCGACCAACACCAAGATTCGCGGTGAAGTTGAGCTTCTCAAACAAGTCTTTCATAACATACTGATTAACGCGATCCAGGCAATGGTTGAAGAAGGTGAAATTCGCCTGACAACCAGAAATGTACTGACTGATAACCGCAAGATGCTAGAGCGATTCACTCATGTTCCGCTCTCCCAACGCCGACATGGTATGTCTTTGTTGCAGGTGTCCATTGAAGACACTGGCACGGGCATGTCGCAAGAAGTGCGCAAGCGCATTTTCGATCCCTTCTTCAGCACTAAGGAAAGAGGCACCGGATTGGGCCTTGCAATTGTTCATAACATCATTGAATCGCATGGAGCGATCATCGACGTGGAAAGTGAAGTAGATCAGGGAACCTGCTTCACCTTGTTGTTTCCAGTGGCCCACGATGATGAAGAAATCCCAGTGGATGAACCCACGTCAATCCTTCCCAAAGAACGAGTCCATTATTGAAAGGAAGCAATATGGTTTCGCATCCCATCCTGATTGTAGACGACGAAGTCGAAATGCGGATAGCTATGTCGGAGACCCTCAAACACTGTGGGTATCCTGTTGAGCTTTCGCACAATGCAATCGATGCCCTCAAGAAATTCAAGAACAACGAATACTCGCTGGTCATCACAGACATGACGATGCCTAAGCGCAGTGGCTTGGAGTTGCTTAAGGATATCAAAGGCTTGGAGCCCTACAAACCAGTGATCATGGCCACCGCCTACGGTACGATTGAGACTGCTGTGGAAGCAATGAAGCATGGTGCCTTCGACTACATCGTGAAGCCCTTCAACTTTGAGAATTTTATTTTCATTGTTGAACGAGCGCTGGCTTATCAGGACAACAAGGGACCCATCATGTTGCGTCCCACAGAAGATAAGGGATCTGCTGCTCCTACTAGTGGGGGTGCCCGTAAGCAAACGAACGGTGATCCAAAGGAAATCGTCACCCAAAATGCTGCGATGAAATCACTGCTGGAAGTTGCACGCAACGTTTCCCGTAGTAAGGCGACGATTCTCATCCAGAGCGAGAGTGGAACTGGTAAGGAATTGTTGGCTCAATATATCCACAATAACTCTGAACGTGTGAACAAACCTTTTGTAGCTGTGAACTGTGCAGCAATGCCAGATACGCTGCTTGAAAGCGAGCTCTTCGGACACAAGAAGGGTTCTTTCACTGGTGCAAACCAAGATCATCGTGGAAAGTTTGAGCAAGCTCACACCGGAACGATTCTATTGGATGAAATCAGCGAGATGGCTCTTCCGCTACAAGCTAAGCTTTTGCGTGTTCTTCAAGAGCAGGAAATTGATAAAGTCGGGGGCAAGGACCCAATCAAAGTGGATGTTCGAGTAGTAGCAACCACAAATCGTCATATGCTGGAGTGTGTCGAGTCAGGCAAGTTCAGAGAAGACCTCTATTTCAGATTGAATGTTATTCCTCTTTCCTTGCCCGCTTTGCGGGAGCGGAAGGATGATATCCCTCTTCTGGTAGAACATTTCCTGACTAAGCATGCACAGCTTAATGGTCGTGAAAGGCCTAAGATTGTTCAGGATGCTCTAGATGTCTTAACGAACTACAACTGGCGTGGCAACGTCCGAGAGTTAGAAAACGTGGTGGAACGCGCAATGTTGCTTTGCAACGGAAACGAAATCTTGCCACACCATCTCTTGATGCATTCACAAATGGGCAGTCGTACCATTAATGAAGACCTAGCTTCTGCAACAGCTTCGATAACATCAAAAGTCTCTGCACCTGCTGTGGTAGCAACAGAGTCCATCGTTGAGTCAAATGCAAATCCAGTGAATGGGCCTCTTGGGATTGAGGTAGGGATGTCAATGAAGGAAGCAGAGAAGAAGCTTATTTTTGAAACCCTAAAGGAAACCAGCGGAAATCGAACCCATGCCTCACGAATTTTGGGCATCAGCATTCGTACTTTACGAAACAAGCTGAATGAATATCGTGAAGAAGGTGAGGTTTTTGAGTTCGAGGCAGACTAGACATAAGCTGATCATGAGTGCGGTCCTTCTGAGACCGCTCTCTCCCTTCAAGATACCCTTCCGTTGATCCCTTAGAAATCTCTCATCAAGATCTCGCCCTAGTACACTAGAGGCTGAGTAAGCAACAATACTCATTATAAACCAAATTCTTGATGAAGACGCATCTGCATATATTGATCTGTCTAGAACAGACGGCATTACTGGATGCGGTCAAGCAGGAACTGTCATTTCTGGAAAGCCACTTCCACTTAAAATGTGTCGGGACTGTTAAAGAGGCGGAGGAATTCTTGAATTCGACTCTGCGTGAAGAAACATCTCTGTCCTTGTTGATTTCCAGTGATGCTTTTTCGGAAGCAGATGGTGTAGACCTAATTGTTCGTCTACATGAAAACTCTCACACAACCAATGCGCGAAAAATTCTTGTTTGCGAAAAGCTAGACTCTGAAAAAATCCTTAGAGCTCTGAATCACGGTGGCTTGGACTACTGCCAACTAGCACCCTGGCAGATCGGTGACTTTGCCAAAACCGTGATCAAGATCCTCAGCGAATATGTCGTCCGCTTTGTGGAACATCCCCTGCCCTACGCCTTTGTACTGGACGAAGGCATCATTCTGCAACACCTGCGAAACCAGAACCCCACCCATTTAGATTTTAGATGACAAAAGCCTTGATCTGTGTGGCAGTACCTCTGTTAGTGCTCTGGTTACCCATGAATCAAGTGCTTCAAGAAATTGACGTGGTACAAGTACGAATGCTTGCCATCTTCACCCTGGCAGTTCTCTGTTAGATCCTTGAACCTATCCCCATCTTTGCGACTTCTGTTTTACTGATCGGACTAGAATTGTTGCTGATTTCCAACAAAGGGTCTATCTGGTTTAGGGATCCCAGTAGTATTGAGGAGATGGGAAAGTTACTTCCCTACCAAGATATACTTACTACATTCGCTTCTCCCATCATCATGCTTTTTTGGGGAGGCTTCTTTTTGGCGATGGCTGCGACAAAGTATCATCTGGACGTAAATCTCGCTCGGGTATTTCTCCGGCCTTTCGGTGAATCCCCAAAATTTGTCATGCTTGGGATGATGATCATTACAGCGGTTTTTTCGATGTTCATGAGCAACACGGCGACCACAGCTTTGATGATCACGATTGTAACTCCTGTTCTCCGACTGTTTCCAAATGATGACTTAGGCAGGACAGCGCTGGTTCTGTGCATTCCATTAGCTGCAAACATCGGAGGAATTGGAACACCAATTGGTTCACCACCTAATGCGGTTGCCATGAAGTATCTGGTAGGTGAGCAAGCTATAAGTTTTGGTGGATGGATGGCTTTCGGGGTGCCCTTTTCAATCTGCTTACTTGCCATTGCTTGGACCTTGTTAGTGGCTCTACTGCCTTCTAGACAAGAACGGATTAAGCTAGTAATTGAGAGTGAGTTTCGCCGTACTCCTCGCGCATGGGTTGTTTATATTTGTTTTGCCATGACCATCCTGCTCTGGCTTACAGGTTCCTTGCATGGGATGAATTCTTATGTTGTTGCGATGATTCCTGTAGCTGTTTTTCTTGTCAGCGGAGTAATTGGGAAGCAAGACCTCAAAAATTTGAGTTGGGATGTCTTATGGCTGATTTCTGGAGGAATCGCCCTGGGGCTTGGTCTGGAGTCAACAGGACTAAGCCAAACTCTCGTTACCAATATTCCTTTCGCTGAATTGTCTCCACTGATGATTGTAGTGATGGCAACAGTGATGGGTCTCTTGATGTCGACTTTCATCTCCAATACCGCAACAGCAAATTTATTACTGTCGATCATGGCTACTCTTGGGGCAACAATGAGTACGCTCGGCGAAATTGGTGGTTCAAAGTTGCTAGTTTTGCTGGTCCCCTTTTCTTGTTCACTCGCGATGGCGTTACCAGTCAGCACACCTCCAAATGCGATGGCTTATGCGACAGGACTTCTTGAAAATCAACAACTTCTGCAAATTGGTGCGTTGATTAGTGGGATTGGCTTGGTGGCCTCCTATTTAATGGCAATGTTGCTTTGGCAAATTGGATTCTTCTAACATTTTTCCTAGTTGTGCTTGTCAGTCTTCTGTAGATGCGGTATTTAGGGTTTTCAAAAAAGATTTGTAATTAAAGTGATAGAGAAGTCTTCTCATGGCCAAGAATATTACCCCACGAAGTGAAAACTACTCCCAGTGGTATCTAGATGTTATCAAAGCAGGACAGCTGGCTGATTACGCTCCTGTCAAGGGATGTATGGTCATTCGCCCGAGCGGATTTGCGATCTGGGAAGCGATGCAGGCTCGGCTGGACAGAATGTTCAAAGAAACGGGACATGTAAATGCCTACTTCCCATTGTTGATTCCACAAGAGTTCCTGAACCGAGAAGCTGAGCATGTTGAGGGATTCAGCCCAGAGTGTGCGGTGGTGACCATTGGGGGAGGTAAAGAGTTGGAAGAGCCATTGGTCATTCGTCCAACTTCCGAAACAGTGATTGGCCACATGTATGCGCAGTGGATAAATAGCTACCGAGATCTGCCGGTTTTGATCAACCAGTGGGCTAACGTGATGCGTTGGGAAAAGCGAACCCGACTTTTTTTGAGGACTTCCGAGTTTCTTTGGCAAGAAGGGCATACTGCCCATGAAACCTACGAGGAAGCTCAGGAAGAGACACTCAAGATGCTGGAGGTGTATCGAAGCTTTCAGGAGGACGATCTGGCAATCCCTGTAATTCCTGGCCAGAAATCAGAGGCTGAGAAGTTTCCCGGTGCTCTGTCTACTTACACTGTGGAAGCGATGATGCAGGATGGTAAAGCTCTTCAGAGTGCGACTTCCCATAATCTTGGGCAAAATTTTGCCAAGGCTTTCGAAATTCAGTTCTTGGATCGAAACAACCAGCAATCACTGGCTTGGACTACTAGCTGGGGAAGTTCCACACGTATGATTGGGGGACTGATCATGACCCACTCTGATGATGACGGTCTTATCCTACCACCTCGTATAGCCCCGGTGGCAGTTGCTCTAGTTCCCATCTTTTCAAACGATCAGGAACGGACTCAGACGCTTGAGTTTGCCGAGAAGATCAAGCAACGTTTAGCAGAACATTTAGATCACTTGAGAATTCAAATTGATGATCGAGACAATCTTCGACCTGGAGATAAGTTCTTCCATTGGATTCAGCAAGGTGTGCCGGTGAGGTTGGAGATTGGTCCAAGAGATGTCAAGCAGCAGTCTGCAATGGTGGCACGAAGAGATGTGCGTGATAAAAAATTAGTGCCCTTGGATGAGATTGCAGATCATGTGATGAGGCTTTTGCAGCAAATCCAGCAGGATCTTTACCTGCGAGCTCTTGATTTCCGCGAGGCAAATACCCGAACAGCCAAGAATTACGGAGAATTTAAAGAGATTCTCGAGCAGGAAGGTGGATTTATCAGGGCGCACTGGAATGGTTCGAGAGAAGTCGAGGATCAGATCAAAAATGAGACCAAGGCAACGATTCGATGTATCCCTCTGAACGATCAGCCCGAAGCCGGTAAGTGCATTTTGACTGGGGAACCCTCCAAGCAAGAAGTAATTTTTGCAATTGCCTACTGACAACCGAAGAGAAGCAGTTACAATATTTGGGTGTCATGAAAATCATTCTATCTTCATCCAATTTGAGGTCGTAAATGATTAGCTACTCTCATCAGAAACTCTTTCCATCCTCCCCCATTTCGCTTCCTAAGACTTTCTTACTCTTACTCATCATTGCTGTTGCGGCCGCTGTTTCAGTAGGCTTTGTGCAGGCACAATCAAAAGATGACCTGCAAGCTTTGATTCGGGCTTCGAAGACGCGAGCTGCCCTAGTACAGATTGTTCAGCAAGCTGTCGTGCACATCAAGGTTGAGAAAGAGATTGCAAACACTGGCAGAAATACTCCGAACAATCCTCTCGATCTATATAATGATGAGTTCTTTGAGCGATTCTTCCCGGGTATGCGACCCCCAAGAGGTCGAGGAAATGATCGATTCCGTCAGGAAGGCATGGGATCGGGTTCAATTGTCCGTTCAGATGGCTATATTCTCACCAATCATCATGTTGTTGGAGAAGCGGACAAGATCACTGTTCAATTGTTTGATGGCAGGGAACTTGATGCCAAGTTAATTGGTACTGATCCCGAGTCTGACATCTCAGTTATAAAAGTTGATGAGGAAGGAATGCCCACACTTGTGATGGGCGACTCAAAAGAAATTTTGGTAGGAGAGTCCGTCATAGCTGTAGGAAATCCATTCGGTCTCACACAGACGGTGACTTTTGGAATTGTCAGTGCCAAGGGCCGCACCGGAATCGGAATTACCGAATACGAAGATTTCATTCAAACAGATGCTGCGATCAATCCTGGAAATAGTGGTGGTCCCTTGATTAACTTGGAGGGCAAAATTGTCGGAGTGAATACAGCGATCTTCACCAGAAGCGGTGGCTATCAAGGGATTGGCTTTGCGGTTCCGATTAACATGGCTCGCCGAATTATGAATGATTTGATTGATGAGGGTCGAGTTTCCAGGGGATGGTTAGGTGTTGGGATTCAAGATGTTACTGCTGAGCTAGCCAAAGCCTTCCGACTGAAGGATAACAAAGGGACACTGATCACGGGGGTTATGCCCGGGACACCTGCCGAAAAAGCAGGTCTTCAAAAGGGAGACGTGGTTCTGAAACTCAACGGTGAAGTTGTTGAGAACAGCAATGACCTCAGAAATGAGATCGCAGACGCCCGAGCAGATGCAATCGTTGAGTTGGAGTTGGTTCGTGATGGTACCCCAATGCGAATGATGGTGACTTTGGATGAGCGACCGAAGCAGCCATCAAGAATGGCAATTCCTCAGGAACCCCCTACACCAACTCCACAACTTGGTTTCTCAGTTCAAGAATTGACCCCAGAGATGGCAGAACGACTGGGCTATGCACAGGTACAAGGCGGTGTTGTCATTACTGAAGTAGAACCAGATTCTTCAGCCTCTGAAGCTGGGCTGAGGGCTGGAATGCTGGTGGTGGAAATGGACCGCCAGAATATAGCTAATCTAGTTGATTTTCGGCGTGTGGGCAGCGAACTTTCCCTGCAAGATGGAATCTTGCTGCTGGTGAGAACTCAACAAGGTTCTCAATATATCTTTTTGCAGGGGGACTGACCACGTTCTTCAACTTTCAGCCTGCCTTGATCTGTGAGGGATCAGGCAGGTCCTTCTGCGAGCAAGAACTTTGATGGATTATCACAGCAATTATCTGCTTGTCTCAAATGTGAGTGACGCCTCATTTGCAATCGGTGTCGCCCACGCCCGCTCTCAAAAAATTGATATCTCTGATATTGTTGGTCTAAAAACCTTTGTCAACAGTGAGTTTTGTCCTCGCTTCCTGCTGGATGATCCCACCGAGGAGAATCTTGGTTTTGGGCTACAGGGCAAGTCCGTATATATCCTCTCCACCAGTTCCGCACACTACACTCGCAATGAATTGGCGATGCGCAATTGTCTACTCGCTTCAGCTGCCAAAGAAAATGGAGCTGAGTTTGTTGCCTTGGTCGAACCAGATCTTTTCTATTCCGCCCAGGACCGAGGGCCAAGAACTCGTAACCATCCACAAGCTTTAGATTTCACTTCCAAGGTGAAATTTGTTGGGCAACCTTGCTCTGCAGAACTCTACGCACGGATGTTAAAGGCTGCTGGAGTCGATTTAGTGATGACTGTTCACAATCACAAGCCAGAGATAGTGAAAGAGATTTATCAAAATGTTTTTGCAAGTGAGCCATCGACCGGGAAACCACGATATATTAATTTGGATATCGCTCATATTGTCGCAAATTATGTGTTGAGATCCGGCTTGGTTCGGCTATGGAATTATGGTGAGCACGTAGGCTTTGTTGCCCCAGATGATGGAGCTGTTGATTTTGTGAGGAAGGTTCAAGAATTTTCTGGGTTGCGTAACTCTGTACTTGTCACGATGAAGAAGACACGCCATGGTCAACGAGATGTGGAGATTGATGCTTCTAATGATGTGAGCCTTCTCAAAAATCGGGATGTCTTCATTCTAGATGATATGGTCCGTACCGGAGGTACCATTGCAGCCAGTGTGAAAATGTTGGCCGAAAATCCATCATGTGCCCCAGAGAAAATATTCTTCTACAGCACCCACACCTACATCTGTCCAGAGGCACGAGAGAATCTCAATTCTCCCTACCTGACACAATTCATCACAACCAACAC
>DJYX01000269.1:2339-3389 GCA_002450295.1 Deltaproteobacteria bacterium UBA6967 | reverse complement strand
AGGATACAGACTGTTCACCAAAAAGTGGATGGCGAGTGTTGTATTTCCCATCAGGAATCACTAACTGCATTCCGATGCGCTTTTCCAGATTCAGCAGTAACGGACCTTGTAAGTTGATGGTAATGTTCGATAGTTCCCGAGCCATGGTCAAAATACAACGAACCTCAATCTGATCAGCTGATTCTGCTTCCAATTTCCGAAGATGATCTTCATTCAGGTTGATGTGATAATCTGAGTAGGCGTAGGTTGGAGCCATGACAACGAAAGCAAGGTCTGGCGTGTCCATGGAGTGTAGCCACTGAAAAGGAGACTCTGGCTCTTCATCATTAAGCAGAACGAAATGCCGCTCATTTGAGAAGCCGAGTAGACCACTGGGTAAGGTCAGCACCTGACTATCATCAATTTCGACCTTGCCGAACCGGGTGGTTTGCATACTCATGAAGCCTCTTTGATCACTGGCCTGGAAGTTGGGTAGTTGGGTTTGATTTCTGAAAGTACATCCTGTTAAAACAGGTAATAGCTTTACCGTCCACGGGCTAGGAGATCTCGCAGATTCTTTAAGGAAACTGGTGATTTCTCTGCGGCACGTTTGTTTTCTTCCTGAATGCGGATGTACACTTCTTCCCGGTGAATGACGTAGTTTCGCGGAGCCTCAATTCCAATCCGGACTTGCTTCCCCTTGATTTCTATGACCTGGATCTTGACATCATCACCGATCGTAATGCTCTCACCCGACTTCCTTGTCAGTATAAGCATCTCGCCTTTCCGTTATTGGGAGTAGGGCGCTCAAAACATTTGATGGCACTTGTATGCGATCCTATGCTGGCAGGGCGCTTGGAATCCAGTTCTGCGAACAATGTAGGCTTATCGCAAAAAATCTGTCAATGATGGCTGAATGAGGCGACTACCGGCATCCAAAGAAACACGGTTGTTCAGTTCAGCAGTTTTCAGATGCAGGGCAGATTCCGCCAAATCAGCATCGCGAATCTCAGAGAGTCGGCGCTCCTGATCGAAGATCTGAACTTCCTGTTTCTGTTGCGCTTCTTGCAG
>DJYX01000269.1:0-1943 GCA_002450295.1 Deltaproteobacteria bacterium UBA6967 | reverse complement strand
TTCTTGCAATTTTTCTGCAAGAACAGAACCATCATTAGTTTCCAAGGCTCTTTCGAGCGACATCAGCAGAGAGAAAGTGTCTACTTCGATTTCTCCCTCTCCCAACAACAACTCATTCGCAGTGACAGTCACTGGAACAGTAATTCCGTCTGCAATCAGAGTCTCTTTCTTTTGAGGACTACCGATGAAAGAAATGGGTGGGTTAGGGGTAAACACGAACTCCATTCCTTCCGGAAACACCGGGCCTAACTCTGAAATATCAAAATCTTCAACCTTCTCACTACTGAAATCAAAAGCATCTGGCAGTAGGTTGACCTTGTTCTGTAATTCTCCTCGGTCATCAGAGAATTTTAATTTGACCTGGTCGCTCTCCTTCCCAGATGGATTGATCATATCGACCACAGGCCGCAGGCTCAGTTCTGGTCCCCAATTCTGCCCACCGTCGTCAGAAATTTGGTAGCGTGCCCGACCCCAAGGCCCGGACTCTGTAATCTTCAAAACATATGGATTGTTTGAAAAGCCTTCAAATTGAGCCTGAAACTGGGTGACGTCGACCAAGTCACGAATGTCACCCTGGACAATTTTTTCAGTTTCCACCTTGGCTGGTTGGAGGATGTAGTTGTGCTTGATTGCAGGAGTTAGTGATTTGATTCCTGAGAAGAGATACAGCTTGCCGGAACGAGCGTTACCTGCATCGAATAAGGCATCTCGTATATCCTTGATTTCACCTGCTGTTGCATTGCGTGTGTCTTCATTCGCAGAACTGGTCGACTGTGACATGACCAGCGTTTTTGCTTTGTCAAGAAACTCGTTGATCTTGATCAACTCAATCTCTGAGCGTTCCAACCAAGAAATGGAATCTGCCAGATTTGCTAGGCGTTGGCGTTGTTTAGAGATGTTGGTCACGATGTCCTGAGCCATCGTGGCACCAAGCGGATCATCAGAGGGCTTGTTGATCCGCTGTCCTGTCGCCATCTCCAGTTGCAGATCTTGCAGCTTCTGGGCGTTTCTTTGAATGTTGCCGAGGACTTGATCCCGCTTGATGGTTTCAGTCACACGCATGAGGCGATTCTCTAACTATGAAATGAGTGCGGCTTACATGCGCACGAGAGTTTCCATCATTTGGTCGACAGTACCTACAAAACGTGCCGATGCCTCATAGGCTTTTTGATACTGCATCATCTTTGCTAGTTCTTCGTCCATGTTGACTCCGCTGATTGAGCTACGGATCTGACTGAACTGATTCACTAAGCTATCTTGTTGAGCTTTTTCTGTCTGGTTGCGTTGTATCCTTAGACCAAGATCAGCAAGAATCGTGTTGTAGAACTCATCAAAGGTCATCGTGTCGTTGCGCATATGTGGATCAGTCTGCAACTTGGCAATGTCTAGCGCTACTCGATTGTCACCCGGATAGAGATCACGACCTGTAGAAATCGTGTTCGGATCCAGCATGATTCGGTCACTCAACCTCAGGTCTTCGGCGCCTTTGAGTGTTTCAAAAAAACTATTAAAGCCAAGCACTTGGGTTAGATCAGTCTTGTCATCACCAAAGATGAATTTGTAGTCTGTACCCGTCTGAATGAACATCGAGCCATCTTCTTCAATAGAGGCATAGAGTAATTCTGGAGCGTTTACCGTCTGATTGATCCGCTGTACAATATCATTTAGTGTATCCCGACCAGCTTGGATCTCAATTTCGTAGGTTTCTACAAAATCGTTCTCACGATCAACCAAGTGTAATTGGAAGATACCGTCTTTCAGAAAAGGCAGTGGCTGAAGCCTCGCTTCTGCATTTAAGCCGTAGGCACTTTTCATCATATTGCTGGCAGATTTCAAACCCGTTCCAGTAGCATGTAATTGGTTGATCTTGCTGGTTAGGCCAAAAGCCAAATCATTCAAATCATCCATGTACTTGACAATGGTTTTGTCTCGAACTTCTGTCA
>DJYX01000286.1:1157-6028 GCA_002450295.1 Deltaproteobacteria bacterium UBA6967 | reverse complement strand
GTGATCGTAGCGAAAGGGGACAGCGAGCCAATGAGATTGTTCGAAATATAAAATTTACTAAAAACTTTTATGTATCGATAACGGAATTAACGCAGAAGCAGTTTGGTAATGGTGGCGACATTCCCTTGACTAAAACTGCCTGGATCGATGTTGCTAAGTTCTGTAACCAAGCAAGTACGCAAGAGAACCTTAAGCCTTTTTATCAGATAGAGGGCGATACAGTCGTTGGATATAACGAATCAGCTGATGGATATCGTTTAATAACTGAAGCAGAGTGGGAGTATCTCGCACGTAAACTAGGCAAAAACAACCAAACGGTTTTTGTTTGGGGAAAAAAGGCGACTGTTCCTGTCAATGCGGGAAATTTGGCTGACCAAAACTCACAAGCAACCCTAAAAATGTATATCCCTGGTTATAACGACGCTTTTGCAGGGCTTGCACCAGTAAAAAGTTTTGGAGCTCAACCAGATGGAATTTTTGATTTGGTTGGTAATGCGAGTGAATGGGTGCATGACTCTTACGTGCTCGCCCCTAGGAGTGCCGGGAAGCTTGAAATAGATCCTCTTGGAGGACCACCCAAAAGCGTCATTAAAACAGTGAAGGGCTCAAGTTATGTGTCAGCCAGTCTCTCTGAATTAAGAGCAGCGTTCAGAGATGGCACTAGTGAACCAAGGGAAGAATTAGGATTCCGTTTGGCGAGATATATGTGATGCGAAATGCGATGAAAAGATATGGATTAGTTGGCCTTTTGGTCTGCCTTTTGGGGTTAGGTGGCTTTGCAGTCGCTTCGAAAATAAGTGTTGGTACAGCTGTTAGCTTTCCGGTGGATATATGAATCAAACAATTAGAGGTGCGCTCGCACTGGTCGTTTCAGTCATAGGTATTCATACGCTTTATGAGGTCCTGATAAGACCTGGAGCGCTAATCGCTCAGCAAGCAGTAGAAGCCGGCAATACAGAAGCTCTTCGGTCGATATTCATTATCCTGAAGGACTTTGAGCAGGAAGCATGCCTCATTCTAATGCTATGGGCTACGTATCTAGTCGTCGAAAAGATTTTAGAAATCACTAAAACTAATTTCTTGTTCGATGTGGACTTTTGTAAAGATACAGCAATGACTCCAGCAGGGATTAAAGACTTAGTAGGAGAGCTCGAGAAGCTTAAGCCGTCAGTAAAATTATCTCCCCTAGTTCGGGTCTTGAGAGCATCTTTGAGACGATTTTTAGTCTCCAATGACGTTCATTCTGCATCCGAGGTCGTCGAATCCGAAGTTGCTGCTTTGGTTGCCAAAAATGAAGCTGGCAACTCAATGATTAGATACTTGATCTGGGCAGTGCCTTCTATTGGATTTATTGGAACCGTCCGTGGTATCGGCGAAGCGTTGGCCAAAGCTGACGAAGCTCTTGCAGGAAACATTTCGGGAATGACCTCAAGTTTGGGTGTGGCATTTAATTCAACTCTTGTCGCACTGTTTATCAGCATTTTTTTGATGTTTTTATTGCATCAACTGCAGCGTCTCCAAGATGATTTGGCTGTTTCAGTAAATGCTTACCTTCAAGAGAAAGTTTTAGACCGACTTAGTGCCCCTGGAGTTAGCTAAGATGCGTCGTCCAGAAGGCTTCAATTTAGCCTTCCTCGACATCATGGCATGTGGTTTGGGGGCTGTTGTCTTAATTCTGGTGCTTCTTAAGAATCAAGAAGGAGCATCTGCTGAGGTCCAACAAGAGCCAGTCGTTGACGTTGCAGCTTTAGAACAACAAATTAGTAAGCTAACTAATGAAGTTCAGAAACTACAAGATCAGCTAGAGTCGCAAAATTCGAAAAGTTCCGACGAGCAAGACAAAACAAAAGCACTCGTTTCTCAGCTACAAATCGTAAAAGCACAAGTTCAAGCTAAGGCAGAGGAGCTGAAACGACTTCAGCAGGCGTTAGTTGCGGCCAATAAAGGGTTGAATAGCAAATTGGCATCGCTACAAAATTCAAATATTGAGGTGGAGCAACAAAAGGCTCAGGAGTTTTTGATTGGATTGGAGGTTAAGGGTGAACGCATTGTTATTTTGGTGGACAGCAGTGCGTCTATGCTTGCAGAAACACTGATAGATATCACTTTGCTCAAATCAAAAAAACCAGCTGATCGACAGAAAGCAGCGAAGTGGGTTAGGACCAAAAGGGCGACAAAATGGCTGCTGGCAAATGTCCCGCAAAACTCCGAATTTAGGGTTTTTCAATTTAGTGAGAAAGTAAAAGAGCTGACAAATGGTTGGGCAAAGGCGAACAATCCAAAAGCGTTAAGTGATGCCCAGGCATTGATTGAAAAGATTGATCCAATTGGTGGTACAAACGTTGAGGACGCAATCTCAACTACTCTTCCATTAAATCCTTCTTCGATTTACGTCATCACCGATGGGCTTCCAACTATAGGAAAACGAGCTCAATCACTAGTTCCTTCCGGCGGATGCGGAGGCCTCACTGGAAAGAGTCGAGTGTCGGGTGAATGCAGAGAGTCCTTATTTGTTGATGTAGAGTCATTAAGTCGCTCTTTTCGAGGATCAATTTCTGTCATTCTCTTGCCTCTCGAGGGAGATCCAGCCGCAGCTCCTCTTTATACGCGCTGGACTCTTGCCCACAATGGGACGGTTCTGAGTCCAGCGAAAGGTTGGCCATAAATGAAAAAGCGTGAGCAACTCGAGCCTTTTAGTCTGTCATTTCTCGATGTCATCTCTTGTGGCTTTGGTGCTGTGGTGATGTTGGTGCTTATATTTAACCCTCAAACCGAATCTGTTGAGATTCAAGAAAAACCTTTTTCCTCGTCATTTGATTTGGTGTCAAAAGTACTAGCGCTTACTGAATTGAAAGAAGAATTGCTAGCTCTAATACAAGGCAAGGCATCAACAGAATCTACAGTTGATATGGTGTCGGAATCTCTTAAAGCATCGCTCGATAGAGCAAAGACCGAGTTAGAAAGCAGTAAATCTGAAATTGAGAAAGTCAAGCAGCGGCTATCTGCGATGTCATCGAAAGTCGAGACCGTCAAAAAGGCAGCCTTATCTCAGGGCAAGAAAGAAAAGCTTGATGATGAAGTCGCTGGAATTCCAGTGGATCGGCGATACGTAATATTCATCGTAGATACATCAGGAAGTATGCAGCAAATATGGGGAAAGGTTTCGGCAAGCATGAATAAAATCTTAGAAGTCCATCCAAAAGTCGACGGATTCCAGATCATGAATGATAACGGCAACTATCTGATTTCGGGTTATGCGAAGCAATGGATCCAGGATACCCCTTCTATGCGGAAGAGAACTATGGACTTGTTTTCAAGTTGGGGTTCGACTTCAAACAGTAATCCCCATGACGGAATGCGCCAGGCTTTGCAAGATTACAGAAACTACCAAAGCGATTTGTCGATCTATGTTCTTGGCGATGACTTCACAGGAGGCGATTTTGATTCGGTATTGAATGAAGTGGCTAGTTTAAATAGCAAGAATGCGAGGATCAACGGCTTGAGTTTTGTCAGTCCACGAGCTTCTACGAATAGATTTGGCACGTTGATGCGAGAAGTCAGTCAAGCAAATCAAGGAGCATTTATTTCTCTCCAATGAGAATGCATCAAAGTATTCTCGCCCAAGAGACTAATCCATTTAGGGACCTCAATGTACGATTTAGAGGGATATTTGAAGATTAATTTGGCGCCTAGGAGAGGCACCAACATAAAATCCAATACTTCTAAAAAGCCCTTCAATACACGGAGGATAACATGTTTATTTCTTCGTTGTCCTTAATTTAAAGCCTTATTCTTTGGAATGTCCCTAAATTTATTTACAGACCCGCCCTAAGCAACTCACCGGGGGCCCCCCTCTGTGTCTTCTATAGTTGTTACTGGTTCTGCTTAGGTTTGCAAAAATGCACCAGCCGTCAGCTGTATCAAAATCGTGGATCTGAAGGCGCTCAATCTACCTAGTCAAAAAAGACGGTCAAGCCAAATTCAACAGTTTCATTTTTGGGCTCGTAACCAAAGCCATTTCCAGAGGTAGTTCGAATCACCTGAAGGTTTGAATCATCAATATTCCAAGAGCGAAGATAAATCGCCCAGGAATTGTCGAACTTGTATTCGACCTCGAATCCACTGCCCGAATCTTGGGTGTTGACGATATCATTGAGATATCCTGGGACATTCGTTAGGTACGATGTTTGCTCCCCTTCGATAAAATAATTGTACTGAAATCTCCAACCACCACTGTTGCTGTTTGGTATAACGATTCCCAATGGTAGATACCAGTATCTTGACTGACGATCGTAGGCATATGCCCCAGTTGAGGATACTTTGCCGCCCCAGTCGTCGTACAACCAGCGATAACCAAATCCACCGAATATCCTTATGTTCCCATGTGGACTGATCAGCCCCACTTCACCTTGGAAACGATAGGTGGGATCACCGGATGTCGTGCCTGAGCCTTTGTAGTCGGTCAGTCCATAGCCCAGCCTCAAATTATAAAATAGTGCCGTAGTTTCGTTCTCAAGGGTTTCATATGACCTAGTACCTACGTTAACAAACAGCGGTGCAGACTCCTTGTCCATCAACCCTGGTTCTTCGTAGTAATAATGCTCTGCCTCTATGTAGGTCTCAGATTCGGAAGCCATTAAGGTGATCGACCAGACGGAACCAAGACCCAAAAGCGCTATTTGTTTAATGATGTCCAATGCCGAATTACGATTTGACACATAGTTCTCCAAAGGCCACATCGTTTTTACAGTACCTCATGGTTATGCTTCATTGAATGACCGATCTCAAAAATCTCTAATTGTGGACTTTTTCGCGAGTTAAAGCCCCGCCGGGGCCCCTCTGCGTTTTTTATCGTTGTTACGGGTTCTGCT
>DJYX01000286.1:0-739 GCA_002450295.1 Deltaproteobacteria bacterium UBA6967 | reverse complement strand
ATTCAACAGCTTCGTGAAGTTGCGGAGAAAGAGACAGCGTGGTTAGAAAAGAATCGGCTTCTGTACACGCAAAAGCGTGAGCGTTTGGATAACCTCATCAGAGAGCGTGGACCGAGCGGTGGCAAAGTCAGTGCAGAAGAACAGAAGCTCAGCAAACACGTAACACTGTACGAATCAAAACGAGCCGGGATGTGGGACTTAGCATCAGGAATCAACCGTGAAGAAAAAAATCTAGCGGCAATGAAAGCTCGCAGGAAAAAGAAAAAAGAGCAGATATCAGAACCGCAAATGGTGAAGCACCTTGAAAACATCGGATTCGCTGTATCTAAAGAGACCGGTAGGCCTCTATCTAAAGGGAATTCGCCGCCTGCAAAAACACTGCTACGGCCTGTTTTGAAGTTTTTTTACACAGAATTTCTGAGAGATTGCTGTAGAGACTATGGGATCAAAGTAGGTGGAACGAAAGCAGACCTAATCACCCGCCTGTGCAAGGTTGACTTGGACCCAGAATATTTCCTGAGACAATTGTCAGTCGATCAATTAGAGGATGTCGCTGATGTCCTCGAGAATCAGAGTGATATCCAAATCTCATGGGAGTCTGAGGAAGAAGCCGTACGCACGCTTACATGGATTATAGATGGGAATACGGGCCTTGAGGATTCATCTAGCAACAAGCCGACTCAGAGGGAATCGCAGAATGTTAGTGATGTGGTAGTAGACCTGTGGCGTGACAAAAGCG
>DJYX01000105.1 GCA_002450295.1 Deltaproteobacteria bacterium UBA6967 | reverse complement strand
CGCAAAACTGAGATAGGGACGAAACTCGACTCTCGAAGCACTAACCCCCTCCACAAGAACTACTGGACAAGGTTCCACAGTCTCCCACTCTCCAAGTTGGTTTTTCTGCCAATCAAACTTCTGATAGCGAGTCGGACGGTTTTGCCGCAGCGGCTCCAGAACCTGCGTGATCATGCGTGGATACCAGTCCAGTGGATGATCCCAGGAAGCAAAGTCATCTGTGTGGATGAGTGGGCAGTCATCAAGCAGTGCCGCCAACTTTGCAGCCAAGCTCGATTTGCCAGCCCCACCACACCCATCGATGGCCACAATCCTGGTTTGCATCCCTTCTGGGGATGTTGATTTGGAGATGATCTGCTTGATTTGTAGTAAAGGATTCACGAGGTAGCTTGGATGTCAGAGAGTCAGAATTTGAGTGGTGGTTGACTG
The DNA here is from genome assembly GCA_002450295.1 of Deltaproteobacteria bacterium UBA6967. GTDB lineage: Bacteria > SAR324 > SAR324 > SAR324 > NAC60-12 > JCVI-SCAAA005. Next base: position 6,565 of record DJYX01000105.1, on the reverse strand, counting down.
GCTAAACTTGAGTTGGATAGGAGATTTCTTGGGCCTCTCGGGTGATAAGCTCAATGAGCTTCAGGCCCTAAACTCTGTAGCCAGCACGCTTGATAGGGTTCGATGTGGAGACCTCCTGAAAGCTGTAGTCTTTTTGAATTCAGTAGATCTTGAGCCTGATCAGTGAAGCCCTGAACCTTCAGTTCATTTGAGGAGATGATCTGAGGACGCTCGGTAAAGTTGTTTAGCAGCAGCAGGCTCTGAGAAGCCTGATTTCTGAGATAGGCAAACACGTGGTCATTGTCCACATTTAGGAATGTTGTCTGTCCCTGAGCAAGAACCGGAATAGAACAACGCAGTTGTAAGCGTTGCTGGATTCCAGCTCGAATACGTGCGGCTGGCGAGTTGGGATCGTTCAAAGCCTGTGCTTCCTGAGACCAGTCGCGTACTGGACGGTGAACCCAGCGCGAATCCGAGGCCTGCTCCGGACGCTGGGCAAACGAGTAGTCGTTGAGCATTCCTGATTCATCCCCGAGATAAATCAACGGAATCCCGCCAATGCTGAAGACCACGCTGTAGAGAAGCAGAATGCGCTCGATGGCCAAGTCCACGGCCTCTGGAGCACCACTGGCTAGCGCGACTTCCAAACCCGCTAGAGAAGCTAGAGTCCCGGAAATCCGAGCGTCACCAGTCACTGGGTTTTCCTGGAAAGGCAGACCCCGGGCAAAACTCCCAGGGAAACGACCGGTGTAGAAGTCATTGAGAAACTTGCGATGTCCAGCGCCATCGATGCCTAATTGAGAAGCGATTGCGTCATCAAAGGTCCATCCGATGTCATCATGACAGCGCAGGTAGTTGACCCAGGCGCATTCTGGATCAATCGGAAAGCGTGCGTGTAGTGAAGCACGTAGTAGGCGGGTATTGCGGGTAGCAAGTGACTCCCAGAGCAACGCCATCAGCAGAGGATTGTAGCTTAGGCGGCATTCGTCTGGACGGATATAGCGGGCAACTTCGTCTGGGTGAACGATCGCCTCTGATTTGAGCAGTAGTGCTGGCGCAGCGATCGCACACAAGGCATTGTAGGCCTGCAGAATCCAGTGCGCCTCCGGCTGGTTCTCACAGTCTGTTCCAGCTCGTTTCCAGATGAACGCTACCGCGTCCATGCGCAGGACCTCGATCCCTTGGTTGGTGAGAAAGAGCATCTCGGCCAGCATGCCTCGAAAGACTTCCGGATTGCTGTAGTTCAGGTCCCACTGGAACTCAAAGAAGGTCGTCCAGACCCACTTCTGTGATTTCTCACACCAGGTAAAGCTTCCACCCCGATCCGGGAAGATGATCCGCAGGTGCTGCTGCCACGCAATTGTGTCTTCCTCCCGATCAAACATCCAGTAGTACTGCTGAAACTCCGGATCTCCCGATTGTGCCTTGCTGGCCCACTCATGGTTGTTTGCGGTATGGTTGAAGATGAAGTCGACAACTAGGCTGATACCCACCTCTCTTAGTTCCTGCGCCAGTTGCGCCAGTTCTGCCATCGTGCCCAGTGGAGGATCAACGTCACGGTAGCTGCTGACTGCATAACCACCGTCATTCTCTCCATCTGGTCGGGCAAACAGCGGCATCAGGTGCAGATAGGTCAGGCCAAGTTCCTGGTAAGTGGGAATCTGTTTTCGGATGCCTTCCAGGTTGCCAGCCTGCAGGTCTACGTAGCCAGTTGCCCCGAGCATCTTCTGGTCATGGATCCAGTTTGGATTGCTCAGACGTCGCAAATCCAGCTGTTGCAGCTCGGTGGAGCGGTTCAGTCCAGCATTCAAGGCCTCAAAAATAATCTCTTCCAGGTGATAGAAGAAGTCGTAGCAACCTCCGTAGAGTGCATGTAGCCGATCAAAGAGGGCTGGGAACTGCTTTTCAGTCCGCTCCCAAAGTGTCTGCCACTGTGCTTCGGTGGCGGTGGGTTGCTGAAGAAAACGACTACGCCAGCGTGGTTTCAGCCGCTTCAGGCTGAGCACAGCCTGATCGAGAAGTGAAGGAGGGTTCATATGAAAGAGGTTGTAGAAACCACGAGGGCAGCAGTGCCAAGGGGGTTTGGTGCAACCGAAATGGGCAGTGGGCTGAGGTTCACTATCCTCCCTTGACAGAACCTGCTACCAAGCCCCGCACAAAGTAACGCTGGAGAGCAAAGAAGACGACCAAGGGTACTATGATGGAGATGAAAGCGCTGCTGGTCAGAATCTCCCAGTTATCTCCACGAGAACCCAGTAGTTCGCGCATCTTGGAGGTCAGAACGATCTGGTCATCACCCTTGCCCAGAAACACCAGCGCGACTAGCAGATCATTCCAGACCCATAGAAACTGGAAAATCGTGAACGACGCCAAGGCAGGCACTGACAGTGGAACCACGACTCTTGTGAAGGTCTGAAAATGAGAGGCGCCATCCATTCGAGCCGACTCAATGATGTCTCTTGGGAGCGAGCGGATATAGTTGCGTAGTAAATAGATTGCTAGCGGGAGCCCAAAGCCAGTATGAGCTAACCAGATGCCGACGTAAGACTTGGCAGAGACATCTAGCAAGGCGCCGATGTTGTTGTACATGCGTAATAATGGAATCAACGACATTTGCAGTGGCACAACCAACAACCCCACTACGACAACAAATAGGAACTGGCGTCCTGGAAACTGCATCCAGGCGAAGGCATAGGCAGCAAAGGCTGCGATAGTGATCGGGATGACTGTAGCTGGAATGGTCACTACGAAGGTATTCAGAAATGATTGCCCAATGCCCTCTGAGGTAAGTACTTCGAAGTAATTATCCAGTGTGAAGGTCGGGGGTGATTTAGCGACAAAGAAGATGCGTTTGCCACGCTTTTCTTCAATGGGTTGCTCAGATTCCCAGCGATATGAACCATCTGCCTTAACACGAATCTGACTCTGGTCCTTGAAGGTTAGTACTTCTCCTGCCTTGTAAGCAGCGAGATCTCGGAAGTTGGTGTTGAAGGTCAAAATGGTTCGCTTGGAATCGTCCAGTAGATTTCCAGCAATCACGAACTTGCCACCTGTTTCCACCATTTGTTCACTGGTGCCAGTACGTCCTTGGCGATTCTGAACGGAGGTAGACAGCGCAGTCCACCAACCTGTGGCGGCCAGTTGGTCTTTGTCTCGGAAGGAACTCACCAATAAGCCCACTGTTGGTAAAATCCAGAGAATGACCAACAGCAGCAAGCCCAAGTGGACCATCAACTGTCCAGGAGTCAGGCGGATTCGCTTTGAGGTACTCATCGACCCTGCTCCTCTTCACGGAATTTTCGAATATTCCAAGCCATGATGGGAATCACGGCGAGCATAATGAACACAGCAATCGTACTACCTCTTCCGGAGTCACCACCTCCACGGAACATCCAGTCAAACATCAGGTTGGCAAGTACCTCGGTTTCCCACTGGCCGTTGGTCATTGCGAGCACAATGTCAAAAATTTTCAGCACAATGATGGTGATGGTTGTCCAGACCACAATGATCGTGCTCATAATCTGCGGAATCATGATCAGAAAGAAGATCTTTAGCTCACTGGCCCCGTCAATTTGGGCGGCTTCCAGTGTTTCCTTGGGCACTCCCCGTAAGGCTGCACTGAAGATGACCATTGCAAAGCCTGTCTGAATCCAGACCAGGATCACCATCAAAAAGAAGTTGTTCCAGAAGGGAATGGTGATCCAGGCCTGTGGTTCACCACCGAGTCCAACTACGATCGCATTGAGGATACCGATCTGATCTGAGCCCGGACCCCGGAAGTCGTAGACGAACTTCCAGATCACGCTGGCTCCAACAAAACTAATGGCCATCGGCATGAAAATCAGCGACTTGGCAATTGTACCCCACCAGACACGATCCGCTAACACAGCGACAATCAATCCAAAGACTACGCTTAGTGAAGGGACGACTAGTAGCCAGAGAAAGTTGTTCCCAATGGATTGCAAAAACTCTGGATTTGCCAAAGCCCAGGTGTAGTTGCTCCAGCCTACCCAGCGTTCCCCAGTGAAGTCGTGGAAACTTAGCCAGACAGTCTCGAAGACTGGATAGACCAGATAAGTGAAAAGAAGAGAGAGTGCCGGCAATACAAATAGCCACGGCCGGATTGCGTGACGCAATTCATCACGACTTTCAATCTGGCCATTGGCAGTCTGTTTGTCACGAACCAAGGCTTCGAGCAATAGATTGGTACCCCAGAAATATAGCAGGCAGCTACTCACGCCTATAATAACGGCAATGGTCGCATCGAGTACCTGATCGAGCATGGCGATTCTTTTCAAAAAGAAGGAGAGGACCGGGCCTCAAGAGACCCGGTGTTGCAGCAAGGTGGGAGATCAGAGAATTACTTGATCGAGTCCCAGCTGTTCTGGATATTGTCGGCTACTTTCTGTGCAGAAGCACCACTGACGTAGAAGACCATCTGGCTCCAGAAAGATCCGGCACCAATCGCCCCTGGCATCAGGTCTGAGCCGTCAAAGCGGAAGGTCGTTGCATTCAGCAAGATCTCTCCCTGCTTGCGTAGTATTTCACTGGAGTACTTGTCTAGGTTGACTCCCTTGTGAGGTGTCAGGAAGCCGGCTCGAGCCATCCATATTTCGTGAGACATTGGATGCTGTAGGAAGCGTATGAATTCACGAGTGGCAGGGCTATCCTTGGTCATGGCCAACAAGGTTCCACCTCCAAGCACTGGATTTCCTAGCTGGGAAGCCTTGGAAGCGAATGGTGGGAAGTAGAAGAAATCTGCGTCCGTGCCGACTTGCACTCCGTCTGGGAAGAACGCTGGAATGAAACTGGCCTGGCGGTGCATGTAGCACTTGGGTGGTACGCTGAAGAGTCCTTGTGGACTGTCACGGAAATCTGTTGCTCCTACGGCACGAGTTCCCCCTTCAACATAGTCGTTGTTCTTGGCGAACTGACCGAAGGTTTCGATTGCATTGATCACACGCGGGTCATTGAATTTGATGGAGTTGGCAACCCAGCCGTCATAGACATCTGGAGTCTGAGTGCGGAGCATGATGTCTTCAACCCAGTCGGTTGCAGGCCAACCAGTGGCGTCACCTGAACCTAGGCCAATACACCAGGGAGTCCCACCGTCCTTGACAATCTGGTCGCTTAACGCAATCAGGTCTTCCATGGTCTTTGGAATCTCGTAACCATCAGCTTCAAAGTTTTCTGGAACGTACCAGACCAGTGACTTGACGTTGACGTTGTAGAAGAAGCCATAGAACTGGTCCTTGCCGCTCTTGTCAGCGTAAGTGCCCAGGTCAACCCAGGACTGTCCAGCAGCGTAGTTGTCACGTACCCAAGCAGCGGTATCATCACCTAGAGGTACCAATCCATCAATAGCTGCCATGTTGGCTGCAAGGCCGGGCTGAGGGAAGGCTGCTAGATTTGGAGGGCTTCCAGCCTTGATGTCAATTACAATCTGTTGCTCAAAACTGTCTGAACCTGCATATTCGATCTTAGCCCCGGTAGCTTTTTCGAAAGCTGCAGTGACAGCCTCAAAGCTCTCTTCGTCCGCAGTTAACCAAGGGCCAGCAATGGTAACCGTTTGACCACTGAGATCTGGACCTTTGTAGGCGCTATGCCCACCAGCGTGAGCAACTGAGGAAAGTGCCACAGTCGCCAAGGCTGCCAGCATTGCGTTCATTAGCCGGTTTGTTGTGTTTTTCTTGAGACTTTGAAGGGCGGTCCCGGCCAATAATACGCCTTTCTTAGTCAATTGCTTGATCATCGACATTGTTTGTTTCTCCTTGTCGGATTGAGAAAAATGGCCCGGAACTCAGGGCCAAGCGATCACAGAGGATCGCCAGAACACGTCCCCACGTATACGTTGCAGGGTCGGTGTTTCGTTAGGTTCGTTACGGATCAGTTGTATCAAACGTTGCGCAGCTGCTATTCCCATGGATTCGTAGGGCAACTCCATGGTCGTCAGCGCAGGATAGAGGGTTTCAGCAATGGAACGGTGATTGTCGTAGCCTGCGATGGAAATGGCTTCTGGTACTGCCATCCCCTGAGTTCGTAGTACTCCGTAGATGCGCATTGCCATCTCGTCGTTACCACAACAAATTACGGTCGGAGGATCGGGAAGTGCTAACCATGATTGAATGATTTGCCACTGGAGTTGAGGTTCTTCTTCGCAACGCTCAAAATCACCACACTGTACCAAACCAAAGTCAAACGGCAACCCTGCCGCCTCCAAGGCTTTTCGGTAACCAGCAATGCGCAATTCCGTCGCAATGCACTCATGCAAACAAAGATAGGCAATGCGTCGGTGTCCTTCCTTGATCAAGTTCAAAACTAGATCACGTTGACCTTTTTGGTCGTCAGGAACAATGGCTGGTGTGCCCTGATCATCGAAGCAGTTCACAAGGATCATCTGTTGTCCTTGTGGAAGTGGAGGTAGTGAAATTCGCTGGTGTCGGTCTGCCACGTAGATCAGTCCCTCCACTCGGTACTGTAGGAAGGTGTTGATTAGTGTTGGAATGCGCTTAGCCAGCCCACCAGTGTCCGCAATCATCAGGGTAATTTCTTCATCTGCGAGTACTCGTTGTATACCTTGCACAAT
>DJYX01000282.1:4259-4919 GCA_002450295.1 Deltaproteobacteria bacterium UBA6967 | reverse complement strand
CCCTCTCCCACCAAACTCAGTATTGCTCGGTCACGAATCAGGGTTACATCGGCGAATTCCTCCATGTCGTGAATCAGTGACTGAATATTATCCAAGCGGTCAACCGTACAGGAGATGTTGACTTCTGATGTTGAAATTAAGTCAATCACGACTCGATGCTTCTTGAATAGCTCAAATACCTGCGCCATGAAGCCGGTCGAATTCAGCATGCGGTTTGAGTGAATATTGAGGATGCTGACATGGTGTTTGGTTGTGACCGCCACAGCTGTTTGATTCCGCTGTCTTCTCTGTTCGGTCAACTTGCCAGGGACGATGATGGTGCCGGGTTTCTCTGGGTGAAAGGTGTTTTTGATTCGAATTGGTACGTTGGCCTTGATGGCACACTCCATGGTAAAGGGATGTAGTACTTCAGAGCCAAAATACGTCAGTTCGGCAGCTTCAGCTGGTGAAATTTCTGGTAGTACAGAGGCTGTAGGTACCTTGCGAGGATCTGCGGAATAAATTCCATCAACTTCTTTCCAGACCTGTAATTCATCGGCTTTGGTCTCTGCAGCGATCAGGGCAGCGGTTAGGTCAGTGTACCCTCTACCGACACGATCAATGATTCCTCCAGGAACAAAGCCAAAAAATCCTGTGATCACCGCAGTCCGCCCTGTCTCC
>DJYX01000282.1:0-3855 GCA_002450295.1 Deltaproteobacteria bacterium UBA6967 | reverse complement strand
GGCTCGCCTTCTGGAAGGGCTTCAGATAAATCAACGTATTCAGCGTCAATTCCCAAGTCTTGAAGCACTCCACTTAACAATCGCGCAGAAAGACGCTCTCCAGTACCAACAATCAGGTCTTGGCTACGTGGTGAAATCTCTCGAATTACGTGGATTGCTTCCAGAAAGGACTTCAGCGAACGCAATTCTCGATGAACAAATTCTCGTAGTTGTTCCTGAATTTCTGGATTGCGAACAGCCTTGCTGAAAGCCTCGTTGTGGCTTTCCTCTACCAGGTCAATCATTCGATAGAAGGGCCCCCCACTGAGCGCTAAATTTCCAGCTTCCAATAGCCTACTAGTGGTTCCTTCTGCCTTGTTATAGCTGCTCATCGCCGAAACGACAGCAGTGACTCGGTGGTATTGTTTTAGATGGTCTACTATGATTTGAGCGACCCCTTTCATGCGCTCGGCTGTGCCAAGGCTGGTGCCACCAAATTTTTGGACGAAATGGCTCATTACACTGGATTTTAGTCGAAAATAGAGGGAACGATGGTTTGTTGGGATTGACGATGATTAGTGAGGTAGTTGCCGAGCAAAACGGACAGCAATATTGAAGTACTGTACGGCCTTCTGTTGAAACGCTTCGCGTTCTTCTTCTGACCAAGCCATTGCTGTGCGCATCTCACAATTGGTGACCCCCAATCTGAGCGCGGCGTACATTTGATAGACAGGGAGCAAGGGCTTCATGTCGGTACGATCCCGAGAACTACGTAGGTACCGATCCAGAAAACTACTATTCAACTCTTCTTCTTGTTGGCGTAACAACTCTACAGAGAAGGTTGCCACATCGTTGGCAGCATCTAGTATTGCATACTTTTTCTGGGCTTCCTGAGGGCTTAGAAATATTACAGTCTGGCCCTTAACATGGATGTGCTCAGGCAGCAGTGCACCATGTCCCTCAACTATTCGATGTTTACGAATTCGGCGCTGAAAAAGCCGATTTTGCTCATCGAAAAATTTATCAAGTGGATGACGAATCATATCCCGAATAGGTTGGGTGAATGACTCGTCCAAGTGACGTTTCATCTGATAAAGCATGTCTTCGCACAGCGAACGCAGTACACCCGCCCGTCCTCGTTCGTGTGCGGTCTTGTCGTTTACGGGGAAATCTGAGTGTGCTTGAGCGAGTTTGCGGGCGATTCGTCCAACAGCAATCAGTGAGAGTTTTTTCTGATCCAGCAGATGACTCACCAGGTTGCGTTCGCTCAGCGCAGTTGTTTTGAGAGCGTAGTCTACAGCTGTGGCTCCGGCTTCATTCTTGTAGCTGAAACTTTTCCCATTCTGATAAACAGGAAGTACTTCGGCCTGTAATTCTTCTCCATTGAGCCGATGTAGTAATTTGGCTTCCTCTTGGCAAAAAGCCTGTTTAACCGCTAAACTTGTGTGTTCACTATCAGCCTTCTTGATCTTGTAAAAGTGATCACCAGCTTTGAATAGATAGGAAGAGACCGTCTCTTGAAATCGGATCTTACTGACAAAATCGAGGTAGGCATCTTTTTTCCGTAAGGCTGTGACGAGTGGGGGGGTTGAATTTGTAGGCATAGCACTTTTGGATGTAAACGGGACAGAATGTAGATGTGATAAATTCCCGGAAACCAACCTGACTTGACCAAATTGAAGCAAGTTCATCTTTGTAAAGAACATTATAAACCAAAAACTAACACAAACCAGAAATATACGGAACTATGACGGAAAACTTGCAGCACCATCCTGCAAACCGGAATTTTGCTGGCGAAGCACCTCTTGCGGACTTATTGCCACATGTTTTTTCTTTAGATGGACTCCGTGATCGCAAAGGTCGTCGCCGGATCAACCTGGTTCAGGATGAGCGACTGCGCGAGCGTCTTTGTGAACATTGGAAGCAACAAAAGGAGATGCCCTTTGGGGGATTGTTGGAGATGGCCCGGACCCCATTTTGGGCTTGGCGACCAGCGATGCCGGGTATTCGAGGGACCAAGCGACCGTTCACTTTGGCTCATTGTGTTGCTCTGGATTTGCCATTGGAATTGATCCAGAGTTTGTTAAAACGCGCCGTACAGGTGGGGCAGATTCTGGAGGAGCGCAAAGCATGTTGGGATCATACCAGTCAATTGCTATTGCTGCACCTCAGCAATTTGAGAGAGTACAATGTCAATCAGCGCAAGCTGTTCAACGATCATGGACAGATTCAGGCGAGTCTGTTCTACACCAAGTGTGAGGCAATACACGAACTGATGCTGCGGGATTTTTCTTTCCTGGAGAGCCTTGTCCTCTATGGTAATTTACTTGAAGACCTATGCCATCGAGTAAGCCTGCATTTCGCTGGATTGTCTTCGGAGCCTGGTGAGACGAATATGGATCAGGTTGAGCAGTTTATTGATATTCGTCAGGTAGAATACCTAAGTCTCTGTGATCGTGTTTTGCTTCAACCTGAGCACACAATTCTGCGTCAGTTCCTGCGTAAGCATTTTGCTGGCGATCTGTTTCAGCAATTTGCCTTGGTCAAACTCCGTACGGATTTGCTTCATTTTGTTGAGATCCAACCATTGGATCTAGCAAATCCATTGGAGGATTCTCTCACACTAACCTGACATTATTCATTGCGTAGATTGAATTCTAGTTTCCATTGCTGTGATCCATCGGTCTTCTCACACCACAGTTCCAGAGCACCCACTTCTGTCAGTAGTGTTCGCAACTGTACGGGAACAACCTGTGATCCGGTAGCATCTTCCATTTCTAGACAGACTTCCAAACTGGCTAATTCTTCTAGCTCTTCTTCAGCATTTTCTACAAGATCTCCAACTTCGTCTTTGCGTTCCCGACTGATGAAGAAGCGGAACTGAGCAGTTTCGCCAACCAACAAACCGAATTCCATTCCTAGTAAATGAACCTCACTGCCTTCTTCCATTCCAGATGGTGCGACGCAGAGCCCATTCATAAATGGAGGCATTCCTGGGATGGCTGGCATCGTGGATTCAACACCAATGTAGTAAGAGAAAGTGTTGGCGCTACGAATACGAAGGCCAAGGCCTCTCTGTACACTACCGTAGTAGGCAGCCCCTTGAGCCACGGCAAGATCTGGGTCGCTCAACTCTAGTAGTTTTAGGCTGGGTTGTTCAATGGTCTCTAGCCAACCATTGAGTGTTTCAACGATTCGATCTCTAAACAGAGGAGCCTTCGTAGCGCCCCCATTGAACAGGATTGCAGAGGGTGCAAGAAACTCTTGCTTCAGGATGTTTTCAGGTAACTCTTCATCACCGATTCTCTTTCTGCTTTCATGAAGAAACTGGGCTAGGTGCCTGAGGATTCGAGAATCTTGGGCGTAGTTTAAACCAAGTGTGCGTAATCCTGTGCGTTGAGTATGCTGAGTTGGCCGGTCTTCCACACCACATGTTGAAAAAAATCCTTCCAACAAAGCTTCTTCCAGTTCCTGGCGAGTGAGTTCACAAGAAATGGTTCCCCCCACAAGACGGCTTCCACGACCTGGTACCACAACACTAACGCTGTCCAATTCAGCATCCTGCAGCAGTTGCTCTTTTGCCTTACGACATGAATGTGCCAAACCAAAAAACTGCCATTGCTGCAATTGACGTCCTTCCTCCTGCATTTTTAGTTGCAGAGTCCGCGCTAGGGTCAAATCCATATTGTCGCCGCCCAACAGGATATGATCTCCGACTGCAATACGATCAAGCTGGAGGGAGCCTTCTTCTTGGCGGACAAGGATCAGGCTAAAATCAGTGGTACCTCCTCCGATATCGCAAACAAGAATCAAGTCACCAATGCTGACTTGCTCCCGCCAATTTTCTCCGTTCTCTGCAAGCCAGGCATAAAAAGC
>DJYX01000057.1:473-4863 GCA_002450295.1 Deltaproteobacteria bacterium UBA6967 | reverse complement strand
GTTTGGTACTTCCAGTAGTCCTTACCAGTTAGGTTGGATGTCTTGGTTTCCAGTTTGCGCGAGAAATTGATGATCATCCAAGGAGCATAGGGGTATGTTAACCCAACGGTTGTAACGTTCTTACGATCTCTTTCACGCACATCGTCATTGTTGGCGAGTCTCTTCTCACTCTCTGATATGTCGTGCTGTAATTTGAAACTAACAGGTTTGATCGGAATGGTAACATCCGCAGAAAATTTCAGATCAGCTTTGTCTTTTGTGTCATCATTTAGATCCGTCAAGGTGTAGCTGAGCTTGGTACCGTATTTCCAATCAGCTAGTTTAAACTTACTGCTAACTTCCAACTTGTCAGCGGTTCCATCATCAGTCGTTGAGCCAATTGCATCTTTCCACTTGTGTTCTAGCTTGCCTTGCCAAGTGATGTCGTCGTCTGTTTTCAGTTTGAATTGCCCGAAGAGGAAGGAGTCTGCAGAGACTGCCTTGAAATCAGGGTTCCAACTATCTCGGTCACTGTCTGAGCTTTCAGGAATATCACGCAGTCCCAGTGCGTTCGCTCCAACCCCAGTAGTGATATCGCCTAGCCAAGTATATTTGCGTTCCCACTCAAAGCTGAGCTGGCGTAGCAAAATCTCCTTGTTGCGCTGATCCTCCATCCATTGACGATCTGTAGTGATGAGCCCCTTGGCAGCCACGGAGTTACGATAGTTAATGTAGTGCGTGTAGCTCGGCACCAAGACGATGTTGCTCTTGAGCGTTCGGATCTTCTCCTTGCCATCTGGTGCACTAGTGGCGTTAGTGTCCTCTGTATGGCCCAAGATCGTAATCAGTTGAAAAGGAGGCTTGGGCTTGGGTTTCTTGATTTCTTCCGTCTCCCGAAAAATGATGAGTTCTTTACTGGCTTGAGTTGCTTCTGTTACAACATCCAAATCAAAGTAATTTTCGCCAATTTCTAATTCATACGGTAGCGAGTAGGCCGCATCGTAGCTGTCACCTGCTAGCTCTTGGTTGACACCATTGATCTGAATGGAGCGCAGGGGACTGAAAGCGCTGATCGTGACGGTGAAGTTGCCACTGACGATTTCTGTCTTGTCGGGTGTGGTACTGATAATTTCAATTTCTGCAGCTTCAGCGGGAGCCAAGTCTGCAATTTCTACTTCTGGTTCACGCACTACCGGAGGGATGCCATCGTATTCAATTCTTAATAAATCAATGGCCTGGGTAGAATCAAAGCCAGCGTCCTTGGCTTGAGAGTAAAAGGAATTGGCCAGATCTTGATTTTTATTGGTGCCAATCCCTTGCTCATGAAACTGCGCCAAATAATATTGGGCTTCCGCAACACCCTGCTCTGCAGCAGCATTCAACCATCGGAATGCTTCTTGGTCCATCTTGCTGGAGAAGAGGAAGTCAAAGGCTGTCTTTCCAAAACTGAAGCGGCTTTTATTCCGAAACTCTTCCTGCACGCCCTTTCGCTGTCGATAGAGAATTCCCAAGCGCAACTGGGCTTCTGAATTTCCTCGCTCTGCAGCTTCCTTGTAGAAGCGAACGGCATCGGCATCGTCCTGCTCTACACCATTGCCTTGCTCGTAGGCTTGGGCTTGGCGTAGAGCTTCCTCTGCTTCACGGAGTTGTTGCTCCTGAAATTCGGTTTCTAACTGTTCCAAAACTTCAGCAGTTTCCGAGTCAGTTTCTGAAGGAGTAGCGGCCTGAAGAGGTTGGGCCAGCCAGCAAAGAAGAAAGCCCAGTAGCCAGAGCTTGTACATGCGATTCCAGTGATTAGTTTCCGTGAGCGGCATTCCAGCGTTGGCGAAAGTAGCGATTCAATTGATCAATCAGGGCACTTCGGATGTCCGGTACGGTCAGTGACAAGCCCAGGGCGTCTGTCAGTACTCCAGGAACCAGCAACAGACCACCAGCCAGCCAAAGTAGGAAGGCCTGCCAAAGTTCATCCGTTGGCAAGCGGTGCTGCTGCAATTCTATTTCCACCAATGTCCATATTGAGAAGTCCTCCTCTCGCATCAGCCAAAGTCCTCCAACTGCTGTGACACTGCTGAGAAGAATAGTACCTAGCAGTCCACTCTCGCGCCCCAGCAGGATCAACAGTAGTCCTTCGATAAGAATCAGCAGTCCCAATAGGGACCAATGCACTCCACTCATGGGCTCTTGAGAGAAGGCTCAGTGGTTTGTTCAGGCTGGGCGATCGGGGGGTCAGCGGTTCGTGGATTGAAGTAGAGATCCAGTCCATGAATAACGCCGAGTAAAGCGCCGATAATCAAAAAGCTAATCAAGTAGTTCCGGAGAATCCGGGGCATTTTTATTCCGACGATTTCAATTGTATTCGCAAGTACAAGACGCCAAGGTCCTGATAGGATTCAATTTGGGATGCAGTACCTGGCAGCAAAAATCGATACTCAAAAGGGCCACGAGGGCGATTCTGTTGCAGACAATTCGCATTTTCAGGTTCAGAAGTGGGGTGTTCACCTCGAATCAGTAGCTCTGCATCCTTCAATTCGACATGTAGGGATTCCTCCATCACGCCTGGCACATCAAGACTCAGGAACAATTCATCATCACGCTGATGTAGGTCGTAGGTGGCGTTTTCGCTCAACTCAGTTTGGTCTGTTCTATCTATTTTGAAGGAACGGCTCTGAAGTTCGCTCAACATCTCTTCTTGTTCTTCCTGTCGTTTGAGCAGCTGTTCGAGTTCTGTATCAGACATGCCAGCTATGGATCAAAGTGGGGTGAAAAAATCATTGCGTTAAATAGATAAGTTATCAAAATGGGTTTGCAATCGCAAATGCACAGACTTCCTCGTATTCGTAACTTTTCGTTTCTAAAATTCCCATGATCGATACTTCGAGTTGGCTTCATTTTCAGCAGCATTTCTTTGTGATCCCAGGCACAGGATTGAGCTTAGACACTTCTCAAATGGGAGTACCCACTTCTTTCTGGAAAGAGCAATCCGATCCGCTTCAACAATCTTTACAGCACATGAACGAACTGGAAGCTGGGGCTATTGCCAATCCGGATGAGCAGCGACAGGTCGGTCATTACTGGTTACGTACTCCAGAGCTTGCGCCAACCCCCGAGTTGCGTCAGGCCATTGAGCAGGCCTTCCAGCAAGTTCAGGATATTGCAAACCAAGTACTGTCTGGAAAATGGACCAACGAGCAGGGTCAGCACTTTCGACATGGGCTCGTGATTGGGATTGGTGGTTCGGCACTGGGACCTCAATTTATTGACCGTGCATTGGCACGGCAGGGACAAGGCTTGAAACTCCACTATCTAGATAACACAGACCCAGATGGCTTTGAGCAGGTCTTTGCAGGGTTGGGAGAGGAGTTGTCGCAGACACTGTGCCTGGTTATCTCCAAATCTGGTGGTACCCAGGAAACCCGTAATGCAATGCTGGTCACTCAACATGTTTTTCGAGAAGCAGGATTGTCATTTGGGAAGCAGGCAGTGGCCATCACCAGCACTGGAAGCAAGCTGGATCAACTGGCAATACAAGAAGGCTGGGGTGCACGGCTACCAATGTGGGATTGGGTGGGTGGTCGGACTTCAGTCTTTTCAGCAGTGGGACTCCTGCCCGCAGCTTTGCAGGGCATTGATCTGCAAGAGTTGCTGATGGGAGCCCGGCTGATGGACCAGCACGGACGGGAAAAAGAAACCTCCCGCAACCCTGCAGCCCAGTTAGCCTTGAACTGGTGGTACGCAGGTAATGGCCGTGGTGAAAAAGCGATGGTAGTGCTGCCCTATAAGGATCGGCTGTCCTTGTTCAGCAATTACCTACAGCAATTAGTGATGGAATCTCTAGGAAAAGAGCGTGATCTGGAAGGGCGCATTGTTCGTCAAGGTTTGACTGTTTACGGCAACAAGGGTTCTACGGATCAGCACGCTTATGTCCAGCAACTTCGGGAAGGGCGAAATGATTTCTTTGCTCAATTTCTGGAAGTACTGAAAGATCAAGAAGGACCTGCTGTAGAGGTTGATCCGGGTGCCACATCAGGAGACTATCTATTGGGTTTCCTGTTAGGAACGCGGCAGGCTTTACGAGAGAAACAGCGTCAATCAATGACATTGACCCTGGATTCGATAACACCACGTAGCATTGGGGCTATGATAGCTCTTTTTGAACGAGCAGTGGGGATTTATGCGCATCTGGTGGGCATTAACGCCTATCATCAACCCGGAGTTGAAGCTGGGAAAAAAGCTGCTGGAACTGTGCTACAGTTGCAAAGTCGTCTGATCGGTGTGCTGAACGATCAGCCAAGTTGTTCCTGGACGGTAGATGAACTCTCTCAGCATCTTCAAGTGGGAGAACAGCAGGTAACAATCTTCAAGGTACTGGAACACTTGGCAGCGAATGGACGTGTGGATCGTCATCAGGCAG
>DJYX01000057.1:0-143 GCA_002450295.1 Deltaproteobacteria bacterium UBA6967 | reverse complement strand
GTCCTCCTTCTCCAATCGCTACCAAGCGAAACGTGCTTAGTTTGTCAAACTGAGATCAACTTTTCTGGAACTCAATTTCGCGATTCAAAATCGATTCTTGGATCGATTACTGTGTAGAGTACATCGCTGATCAGGTTGACGAC
>DJYX01000070.1 GCA_002450295.1 Deltaproteobacteria bacterium UBA6967 | reverse complement strand
CCACTGTTGTGGATGGTGATCACTGCAATGAAGTCAGGAAGAGAATTGTTCCGACTGCCCCCAAGCCTTGTGCCAGATCTTTTGATGGCCGGAACGCCTTTCGTGAATTTTGCGGCGGTGTTTGACAAAGCAGGTTTTTTGGGAGCGGTACTGAACTCGATGCTAGTGGCCACTCTGGCAGCAGTTGGACAGTTGATCACCTGTTCAATGGCGGGATTTGTCTTTGCGAATCTACGTAACCGAGTTTTCACAGCGATTTATGTACTTTTGCTGGGCACCATGTTCTTTCCGACTGAAGTAACCCTGATACCAGAGTTCCTGCTTTTTCGGCAACTCGGATGGCTGGATACTTTGCTGCCGCTGATCGTACCCTCCTTTTTCGTCGGAGCCTTCGGCACCCTGATGATGACCGAGTTCTTCAAGAGCATCCCTTTTGAAATCGAAGAAGCTGCCATTCTAGACGGAGCAAGCCCCTTTGGCATCTTCAAGGATATCTATCTGCCTTTTGGTGCCCCTGCCCTGGCAAGTCTCTTTCTGGTCGCCTTCATTGCCAACTGGGATGAAGTCTTGCGACCGGTGATCTTCAATAGTTCTCCAGAGGTGAGAACCCTCCCTCAATTTCTTTTAGATTTTGTGGGGCAGTATGAATCACAGTGGACGGTCTTGCTGGCTGGATCTTTCTTGGCGACCTTACCGTTGATCATGATCTACATTGGTTGCCAAAAATGGGTGGTTGCTGGCTTCGCGAGATCTAGCCTAAAGTAAACCTCAATCAAACAATGGGCTTGCAAACTCTACCCAGTAGGGTTGGTGGTCTGATGCCACGGCCTCACTATCAATCCATGCCCTTACAACTTTCCGAGATAGTTTGGCAGTCGCAAAAACATAATCAATACGCAGCCCAGTTCCTGTATTGAAGTCTCGAATCAAGGACACGCCATCTTCTTCTTTATTCCCGGCTACAACCCAGGTATCTGCCAAGCCATCAATCGTCAGTAGTCTGGAACTTGGATCATGGGGATGAGGTGTTCCCACAAGCGCTTCATACTCTGGGCTTCCGGGCTTTAAATTAAAGTCACCAAAAAAGAGAGCATCGAACGGCACCTCGTGTTCATCAATCCCCTCCGACCAGTCTTGCCCTGCCGAACCAGAAATCACAGAACCTTCGAAGGGTGCTTCCAGGAGGTGCTGCTTCAATTGTTCGATTTGTTTTAAACGCAGCACGGGAGAGAGGTGATGAAGATGCGTACAGTAGGCGCGAAGTGGACCATCGGGTGTGATGATTACTGTTTCCAACAATCCCAGTTGTACTGAGAGGTGATTGGCTCCCCCCAATCTCGGGGTGTAGAGCAAATTTCTCGATTGGACGATAGGCCAGCGGGAAACAATCATATTGCCAAACTGACGCCGCTTATTCCCCCTAGGATGATGTCGTGACAGTGCATCCACTGTTGGCCCATATACCCAGAAGTAATCTGAGAAACCATCCCCTAGGACTTGTGGCTGATCGATAAAACCCGTCCGTGCTGCCGCCTTATCGACTTCTTGAAAGCCAATAATATCAGCTTCCTGAACTGCCTCGACGACTCGTTGGGGATCAATTTTGCCATCACGCCCCTTGCAGTACTGAATATTGTATGAAACGACTCTCATGCTCTGAATCTCCTGATCACGGGGAATTGTTATGCATTGAAAGAAACTTACTAACCATCGAACAATCGTGTTAGCCAATTTTTAAAGTCCAGTAAAAAACTACATTCCTAATATGCCCCTAACTTTTACTGGTTACTGAATAGTTCAGCCAAAGCAATAGAGCTACTGTTCTGAAGTGAGCTTACGCTGATGCGGCTGTAGGCAATCGTTAATTCTAGTGTCTTTCCGCTGCGGTTGCCTTATGACTCTCTTTTAGGACAAGTTGAGGACTTGGGGGTCTCCATTTGTCCTATCCCTTCCCAATTACACATCTCTCATTTCCGCCCCGTAACTCCGATTCCAAATTTGTGACTACGCATGATCTCTCACGGCCAAGCTGTCCGCAACCCTCTTAGTCACAGCAGCCCTCAGTTTTTGAGTTTTGTGCTCTTCCTAACATTTTACCAATCGTTTCCCAACATTGTGTAAATAGAATGGTGGCTCACACCACTACAAACAATGGAAAACAATGGTAAATAGCATTGAAAATATGGATACCTTTACCTTTATTGAAGGTGAAGTGAGTTGGATGGAACGAGTATCGATTCGACTGGTGGAAGATTTGTCAGGAAAAAAAGAAATTGCTAAACGCTATCAAAGAGTTGTGGACGATCAGACGCCTGAGAAAAGTTTCTGGCAGCGAGCCGTGGAGCAGCTAGACCTTGAAGTTCTGGTCAATGGGTTATCCCCAGCAGAAATTCCCCAAGGGCCTCTTTTGATAGTGGCTAACCATCCTTTTGGTCAAGTAGATGGGGTTGTCTTGTCACACCTGATCGAGACGTTTCGGCCGGACTATCGTGTGGTTGCTTGGGAAATTCTCAATGCATCTGATCAGCTTGCCGATGTGGTGCTGCCGATTTGCTTCAAAGAAGATTACAGCGCTAAGAGAAACAACCTGGCGACGATGCGACTAACGATTGATACGCTTCAGCAGGGTAAAACGGTGATCTTGTTTCCTGCAGGGATGACATCAACAAGTCCAACTTGGTTTGGAACCGCAGTAGATCCACCTTGGCAGAAGTTTCTCTCCAAGCTGATTTTGAAGACCAACCCTACTATTTTGCCGGTTTATTTTCATGGACAAAACAGTCGTCTTTTTCAGATCGCCAGTCACCTGAACTACCACCTGAAATTGAGCCTGTTTTTTTACGAAATGAGAAGGATGATTGGGCAGGAGATTCGTGTTTCAATCGGTCAGCCTCAGCAGAATCTTTTGGAAGTTTTTGGACGAGACGAGAGCCAAATCATTAGTCATCTGTACCAGTCGACGATGAGTCTTCGACAGTTGCGGGCAGATCCATTCCATCCATTTTCAGCAGATTACTACCGACAGTCTCAGCTGCCAAAGGATTTTGAAAAGGTTGCTTGATTACCTTGAAGGCTTGTGGACACGCTTCTGAACATCATTTTGGTAGCAGTATTATTCGTTTCTGGCCTAAGGGAAGTCAGAACTGCAACGAAGTCCGCACGCCTCGTTGATAAGCAGACCAACCTGAGAAAATACCCAAGATAACTCTGGTTGTTAACAGGATTAACGCCGTCCCCCACTCTGGGTAAGCAACTTTCTAAGCAAATACAGACGAAAAATCTTGGACAAGAACCCAACTAGTATTATTCGAAGCAAATGTTCAGCAAAAGATTTGTGGAAACCATGGTGGTGGAACTGTTTTTCAAAGGGCCTACACTCGCAGATTGTTTACCAAAAAAGCAGCTATCTTAAGCGCTCATCAAGTTTGGCAAATGTGGCCCGGATCAAACCTTGGATATGTCACTGGCTAATCAATTAAGAGGTGTTAGAAAATCAAAACAATTTTCTTATCCAATCTAAATACTCCGTTTCTATTTTGCTTGTGTTCACTGGAGATTGTGTTTTGAGGTAAGGAAACACCCCAGTTCCTCCCTAGGGACACCTGATCTCTTCACAATCTCCCCCCTCACCCAGATTTTCTGGTAACTAACGAATAGTAGAACTTAGATTATGAGTCGAACATCTCGAACAGCGATCTGGATGGCCACCCTTCTATTCGGTTCAACCACTCTGGTCTATGCCGGAGGACATGAAAAAATGACGATTGGTGAAGTTACTGCCCTAATTGCCGAAGCGAGTACCGCCGATGAACCTAGTGAATTGCAGGACGGGAAGAGTGGAGACACCAACTTTCCGTTCGTCGGTAACATGAAGGCCATTGCGACCGTGGGCGAAGTGGACAAGATGACCGGCAAGGCCCTGACAGGTTATCCCGATGGACAGGCCGCCTGGTTACAGGACGATGACACTGTGCGAGTCGCCTATCAGTCCGAATCTTATGCAACGATGGGCAAACAAACCTACGGATGGCAAATGAAAAGTGGGGTCGTCTTCACCGGTTCCCACATTCACTGGATTGATTACAACCGAAACCAATTTGCAAACTTCCTGAACAACACTAACCCCGCCAGTACCATGGTAGAAGGTTCCGGTCACTTGTTTCACACCATCTACAACCAGTTTGGTGAAGTGGTTCAACCCAGAGCGCAGGGTGGTACGTGGGGCAATCAGACTCTACCCAACGGGACCGTGGTGGACTTCAACGATGACCACAAACTGACAGAGGGCGACTTCTTCTTTCAATCCTTCTGTGGAGCTTTCTACGAGCCAACGCATAAGTATGGCAAAGGGATTGGACTGGAAGATGATGTTTGGTTCACTGCTGAGGAATGGAACATCCAACGAATGTTTGAAGGAACAGGTGTTGACACCAACGACACACTAGGTCTTGCCTCCGTGGTTGTCGATATCGCCAATGAGACGGCCTATACCGTACCCGCTCTGGGACAGTCTGGCTACGAGAAGATCATGCCAATCAATCCAGGCCACTCCGATTATGTTTTGATGGTGCTGGCAGGTTACAATCATGGCGTGGAGCCAGCTCCTCTGAAGCTTTATGTCGGTAAGAAGGGTGTTGATGCCAACAATCAGAAAGTCGATCAAAATGGAAGCGCCTCACAACGCGACAAATTTCTTGCTCGCAACGGTCTACTGTACGGCAAGATCTATGGGATGGCCCTGGAAAATCGTGGCTTTGCCAAGCTGGGTATTCGGAAGATCGATACCTCTGAGAAGATGCTTGATAACTACCTGATCAACCCACACGCTCCAGATCACTTCCAGGTTAAGTTTGTTCCAACCAGCTATCAGTGGAAAGGTTGGGATCAGCCAGTTTCAGTGGGTAACACCGAGATCAATCGCTGGCAGATGGCAAGTGAGCAGCCTGCAGGACACACCTTCTTCGTTGGAGATTCCAAGACAGAACATCCAGCTGTTGACCCAGACATCACCAAGCAACGTTATGTTCAGAACATGACCCAAGAAGGTGGAATTCTGGGAGTTGAATTGACAGATTTTGTCAAGCAATTGGAGATGGCCAACGGTGATTTGCCAACCCTATTTTCTGCTGATGTTACACGTGTAGTGGCTGCTGTAGATGGAGCATTGACTTTGGAAACAGGTGGCAAAGGCATTAAGCATGGCGGCGAAGGGACAGCGGCTACCTGGGAAGATGGTCAGGCAAAGATCGTTGCCAATGACGGCTTGATGTGGGTCAAGACTGCAGATGCAGATGTGCTGATTGTTGACGAAGATTCAGGCAATGATCTGGGTGAGCGAAAATTCGCTTTGATGCTTGATCCAGAGACACTGGATTTGACAGAAGCCGGCAAGGGTTACTTCCTGGCTATGGCGGGCGGCGGAGAAAGCCCCCGAGCTGCTGCCAAGGCGGCTGCTTATCCTGGAACCTTCGCCAAGCCCTACTCTTCTGAGTTCTCTGGTACTTGGAACATCTCTGCCCTGGTAGCCCGTAAAAGCAACGGAAGCTTTTACAGCAAAGCTGAACTGGCTGGCACGGGGCAGCAAGAGGTCAATGGCTCACTTTCTCTCAGCCAGACCACCTTGTTAGGTGTAGTACAGCACAGAAGTGAATCTGGTGGAGCGGTGGAAGCTAATAAGTCAGATCGTGGTGGTCAGATCTTTATCTTCAATTTAGAATTGCCTTCCGAATCTCTAATGGGTTCTGTAGAGAGCCTAGAAAAAGCTGGCCAATTGACTTCCCGCTGATTCAATTCTCACTCCATTTTGGCTGAGAATTTCTGAGCCAAAATACTTTTTAAGAGGCTTCCCCGATCACTGGGGAGCCTCTGCTTCCGACTTTTTCCTACTCAAAAAATCATTTCATAGTTAGATTGAAACCCATTTATTTATTGTCTTTGTTAGGTTTCTGTTAGGTTTCTGTTAGTTTTAGGTTAACAGAACTCAAAAGTTTTCCTTTTGCGCTTTATTCAGTAATCTCAAGAAGTCTTACTAAACTAAATTCCTAAATTCAAATTTCAACCAAACTTCTTTGTTTCTTTTGCTTCCTCTATCTGAGTAACAGTCCAGTCAGGGTGTTGTGATAGTGCGTTAATTCTGGAGTGTTTGCGTCAGGCCGCTTTGCCAGATCATCATACCTACGCAGCCGAACTGCTTCTTCCGCAAAGGGTCGTGCTGAGAATTCCACCAACTCTTCAGGATTCATTGGTCCACCCTGTAACTGAAGACTGAGAACCGAGGCAGGAGAGAGTTGGTCAAAGTAGCCGAGTTCAGTGGCGCAGAGATAGCGCTTTGCTGCTACATGCCAGCGAATTGGCTCCGTCACACTCGGTGGGAACCATTTCTCCAATGCATTGGCACCTACCGTTTCATGATCGGCATCGACTCCCTGCTCCGCAATGTTTTCCCCAAGACCATGGACTAGGTGTCCATAATCATGGAGCAAAGCAGCAGCGATCATGGATTCATTCTCACCAGCTTTTTGTGCCAAATAAGCTGTTTGGAGAGCATGTGCTAGTTCTGTTACACCTTCTCCATAATGTAAATTTCCATATTGGTTGTACGGTTCTAACAAATCATTTAAATGAATCATAATTTTATGCTCGGTGGTAGTTTTTAAAAATTTAAAGAATCTTTTCCAATATCCTTAAAAATCTAGTTAATCCCCAAGATAGATGAAGAATTTGATAACACGTGAAACTTGGCTATCTCTGTTGGCGCAAGCGTCTGTAGAGGAGTTAGATAGCTTGAGGAACACTATGCAACCGAACCAGAAGATTCAAGTAATGAAAACGCCTGTAGCCGGTACTACCCTTGTCAGGGCAAGAATGGGCAATACTGGTAATCAGTTCAATGCTTTTGAGGTAGTCACTACAAAATGTGTAATCAAGTCGGAACGAGGAATTATTGGCTATGGATGGCGCCTCGGTGACTGTCACGAGGAAGTTGAGCTTGCCGCAATTCTAGATAGCGAACTTCAAATTCAACCTGAGGACTCCCTAGTTTGGGAGCAACTACATAAAATTTCTCAACGATTATCTACAGAACATCTTGAGTCAGCCAAGCTCGCGGCTAGTACAAGGGTGGATTTTACCACTATGGTGCGAGGTGAGTGAAATACAGTCTGGTTTTTCAGATCCAGTCATGATGGCTCAGCAGTCATTTCGAGCCCTTTTACAAGCTCAAGCAGAACCTGGGACTTGGCACAGTCTACCTCGTACAGAAGAGATTTCAGATCTTCCGGGAACGTTGGTCGCAGTAGCGCTGACTCTTTTTGACCCAGAGACTCGTGTTTGGGGGGATTTTAGCCAGCATGCACTCAGATATTTGAAATTCCATTGTGGTTGCCCAATCGCTACTGAACCCTCAGAAGCTGAATTTATTGTCTGGCAAGCTAAAGAGGGCTTGCCCCCGTTTAGTGAAATGAATTCAGGAACGGTAATAGCCCCGGAGACAGGCGCAACCCTGATACTGAGTGTTCCCCAAGAGTTGGAAGGACATGTCGTCAAACTGACTGGTCCTGGAATTCAAGTAAGCAAGAGATTTAGCCCAGGTGGGGTGAGTTCGATTTTCTGGGACTCACTAATGAAAACGCGAACAGAAGCCTTGTTGGGAATTGACGTGATTTTTTGTAGTCCAAGTCGAGTTGCTGCAGTACCACGGAGTACAGAGCCATGTTTGTAAGTGCAAAAGGTGGAGAGACTGCGATTGAAAATTCCATCCGCCTGCTTGCGCAAAGACGTAGGGGCGATCTTTCCGTGGAACAAGTCAGCTCCTCTCAAATTGTTGAGCAACTGGGATTAGCTGTAGACCGTGTTATGGCAGAGGCTGCGCTGTGGGAACCAATCACTGCAGCCCATGCGATCCAACAGGCACGGGGTGATCTGGTGGAAGCTGTTTTTTTGCTGCGTGCATGGCGCACCACACTGCCCAGACAGGCGTTTAGCAAAGCGTTAGCTACAGAAAACATGCGCCTAGAACGCCGAATCTCAGCAACCTTTAAAGACATTCCAGGTGGCCAGGTTTTGGGACCTACCTTTGACTACACTCACCGTCTTTTGGAAGAAATTGAAGAAGATCCAAGCCCACCCAGCCCAGCGGAGCAGCTTCATGTAGAAGACTTAATGCGAAATGTTCCAACAGTAGCCCGCTTGCTGGAAGACGTGGATCTTATGCAGAGAGAAACTCCTGAGAACTCAGGCCATGTTCCCTTTGATATCACTCGTGAGTCTATCAGATTTCCTGCAGACCGGGACCAGCGGCTACAGCTCCTTGGAAGAGGGGATGAGGGCTTTCTATTATCCTTAGCGTATTCAGTCCAGAGGGGATTTGGTGGTAATCACCCATTTGTAGGGGAATTGCGGGTGGGCTGGGTGATGATTGAGGTCGAACTGGAGGAACTAGATCTAGTGATTAGCTTAGGGGAGGTCAGAATAACCGAATGTCAAACAGTCCATCAGTTCATCAGCACCAGTGATCAACCACCCCAATTCACTCGCGGCTATGGATTGGTAGTTGGTCACAATGAGAGGAAAGCAATCGCCATGGCAATTGTGGATCGTGCTCTCCGCTCCAAAGAACTGGGAGAAAGCATCCAGTTCCCAGCCCAGGATGAGGAATTCGTTTTGGCTCATCTAGATAACGTCCAAGCTTCTGGTTTTGTGTCCCATCTGAAACTACCTCATCACGTTGATTTTCAGAGTGAACTTCATCTGCTGCGTTGCCTTCGCGCAGCCCATTCAGCGAAAACATACTCTACATCCGAAGGAACAGAACTGTGAGAGAACGTAGCTACAATTTTGGCTACTTGGATGAAGCTACCAAGAGATCACTGCGCAGAGCAATTCTGAAATCCGTTGCGATTCCAGGACATCAAATTCCTTTCGGAAGCAGAGAAATGCCAATTGCCTTCGGCTGGGGGACCGGTGCACTGCAGATCAACTGTGCGTTGCTGGGACCTACAGATACGCTCAAGGTGATTGACCAAGGTGCAGACGATACCGTTAATGCCATTTCGTTGAAGAAATTTCTGCATCGCATGACAGGTGTGAGGCTGACAGAGCAGACCTCCCAAGCATCAGTGATCCAAACTCGGCATCGGATTCCAGAAACTCCATTGCGAGCAGGACAAATCATGGTCTATCAGGTTCCGATTCCTGAACCATTAAGATTTCTGGAACCCCGGGAAATTGAGACTCGTAAACTACACGCATACGGCGAGTATGGCGCAATGTATCTCAAACTCTATGAGGATCTAGCACACCACGGAGAATCTAAGTCGAGTTATGATCATCCTGTGACAGTCAATGGATATCGTCTGTCTGCCCCTTCTCCCATTCCAAAGTTTGACAACCCCAAACTACATCATAGTCCTGCCCTGCAACTGTTTGGTGCTGGCAGAGAACAGAGGTGCTACGCCATTCCACCCTACACCAATGTGGAAAGTCTTAGCTTTCAGGATCATCCTTTCAGGGTTCAGTCCTGGGAACAATCTTGTGAGCAATGTGGAAGCAATAATTCCTTTCTAGACGAATTGATTGTCGATGACTCTGGGAAACGCCGTTTTGTTTGTTCAGATACTGACTACTGTCATCAACAACTGTCTAAATTGCTATGACCTTTGGCTATCAACCATTGTTAAGTACCCACAAATCTAGTTTCTACTACGGGAACCAGGTTGGTTGCCACGAAATCAGTCTGGAAATTGTTTCGGGACAGTTTTTAGCGGTCGTTGGGGAGTCTGGTTCTGGGAAAAGTACTTTGTTGAAGATGCTAGCAGGGGAAATTGAACCAAGTTCTGGGCAAATCACCTTCCAAAGTGATTCCTACGGAAAGGTGGACCTGACGCAATTACCAGAGGTTCGCAGAAGGCAACTAAGGCGGAAAGAAATTGGGCTAGTGACCCAACGTCCGTCGGATGGTTTGAGAATGCATATAAGTGTTGGTGGAAATGTTGCCGAACGAGTTTTGGTCAATGGTGTGCGGCACTATGGGCAGGCCCGAGAATTAGCGAGACACTGGCTACAAAAGCTGGAATTGGATTTAGAAAGAATGGACGAGTTGCCAACAAGATTTTCCATTGGCATGCAGCAACGTGTGCAAATCGCCAAGGTGTTAGCCTCTTCGCCGCGCCTACTTCTCTTGGATGAGCCCACAAGTGGTCTCGATGTCTCTGTTCAAGCCAGGCTTTTGGATGTTCTGCAGCAGATTGTGAGGGAGCAGAACTTGGCTGTAATTCTAGTGACTCACGATCTGGCCGTTGCACGAATGATGAGTGATTCGATGGTTGTGATGCAAAATGGGCGAGTGGTGGAGAGTGGTTTGACGGATCAAGTTCTTGATGATCCCCAGCATGCTTACACCCAACTTCTTACCTCCTCCATTCTTCCTGCCTGAATATGTCTATCCAACTGAGAGTGGAGCGTCTCAGCAAATCTTTTCAACTGCATCATAGGAATGGACAAACCAGGAGCGTGCTGGAAGGTGTCGATCTTGTTGTCAAATCGGGGGAGTGCGTAGTTCTCAAGGGACGTTCCGGCCTAGGTAAGAGCACACTGCTCAAATGTGCTTATGGGAATTATCTTATAGATTCAGGTGAAATCTGGATTGACAAGGATAATGAGCAAGTGGGCCTTCACACCGCATCTCACCAGCAACTTATCGAATTACGCAGACATACGATCGGTTATGTAGGCCAGTTTCTTCGGACTATACCAAGAACCCCGACCATTGAAGTTATCGCTCAACCACTCCAGAAGCGCGGGTTTCTCTGGGCAGACGCCTTAGAGAGATCTCAGCAAATCATGGCCCGACTTAATCTGGGGCCTGAACTTTGGAATTTGCCGCCTCTCACATTTTCAGGTGGAGAGCAACAAAGAGTCAATTTAGCTGTTGCTCTCGCATCTCCCTATCCTTTGCTTTTGCTGGACGAACCAACAGCCTCTCTCGATCCAAATAATCGAAAAATCGTATGCCAGTTGATCAGCGAGGCTCTTCAACAGGATTGTGCAGTACTCGCAATTCTTCATGACGAAAAATCCGTGGCGACTCTAGCCACTCAGACTTTTGACCTCACTCCTTTTACACCGAGGAATTAAGATGAGCACGCTCCTAACTAATGCCACTCTTCTCACAGAAAAGGGTACACAGCTAGGCTCTGTCATGTTCGAAGAAACAGTCATCACGCGTCTTCATGATCCTGCCCCCGTTGCAGACGTAGTTATCGACTGCGAGGGTGATTTTGTCATGCCAGGCTTGATTGAAATGCACACGGACAACTTGGAAAAATGTTTTGTACCTCGTCCTCAAGTCCACTGGCCAGATGGGCTTGCTGCTATCTTGACTCATGATTCACAAGTAGCAGCCGCTGGAATCACAACTGTTTATGATGCTATTTGCTTGGGTTTCTATGATGACAATCAAGTGCGCTCTAAGCTCATAGCTGCCCAAATTG
Organism: Deltaproteobacteria bacterium UBA6967; assembly: GCA_002450295.1. GTDB lineage: Bacteria > SAR324 > SAR324 > SAR324 > NAC60-12 > JCVI-SCAAA005. The sequence goes on along the minus strand of DJYX01000070.1, from coordinate 7,701 downwards.
ATGCGATCACCCAAGCCGAACAAATGGGCATGAACAAGGTGGAGCATTATCTCCACTTGAGGTGCGAGGTGAGTACTCCAGAGTTGAAGCCGCTCATGGACACATATTTTCCGCATCCTCTGGTGCGGATGGTCTCCATCATGGACCACACGCCTGGTCAAAGACAATGGCGGGATCTCGAAAAGATGAAAATCTTCTACAGCAAAAGAGGCCAGACAGATGAGGAAATTGAAGATGTTCTTTCAGAATTGAAAAAAAATCATGATGTCTGGGCGATTCAAAATCGAAAAGATTTGTTGGATTTACTACGACATTACCCTCACCCACTTGCCAGTCATGACGACACTACTGAAGCCCATGTAGCCGAAGCAATTGCTGAAGGTGTAAAAATCAGTGAATTTCCAACTACATTGGAAGCAGCACGTGCGGCGCGCCTAAGTGAGCAATATATTGTTGCAGGAGCTCCTAATCTAGTCCGGGGTGGCTCCCATTCAGGTAACGTAGCTGCAAAAGAATTGATTCAGGAAAATTTAGTAGATCTTTTGTCATCTGATTACATGCCAGTCAGTCTTCTTTCAGCAGCTTTCAAAGTTCACGAGCAATTCAATTGCCCGCTCGAAGATTCAATTGGGATGATCACTTGGAATCCAGCTGATGCTTTGAAACTAAGCGATCGGGGGCGTCTTCAGCCAGGACTCCGAGCAGATTTGTTAAGAGTCAAACTGCAAGGTGCTACCCCATGGGTTCGGCAGGTTTGGTCGGCAGGTCAACAAGTCATTGGGTCTCCTAACTAATACCTAACCAAATCCTAATCAAATCTAAGCCTTTTGTCTCTATTACTAATAGGTCACTTTTTCTAGAAAGCTTCATGCACATTTCAAATCTTCGCAAAGAATTTGGCTCTGTAGTCGCTGTGAACAATGTTTCCTTCACAGTCAAAAAGCCAGAGTTTGTGGGCGTTATCGGTCGCTCCGGTGCCGGTAAGAGCACACTACTGCGGATGATTAATCGGCTGATTGAAGCAACTGGAGGGAGTGTTGAGTTTGAAGGGAAAGATGTCCTTCAGTTTCGAGGAAAGGCAAGACGAGACTGGCAACGCAATTGTGCGATGATTTTTCAGCAGTTTAATTTGGTCCCTAGGCTGGATGCCATCACTAATGTCATGTTAGGTCGATTGAATCAGTTGAATCTATGGAGAAGTCTTTTCCGGGTTTTTCCAGAAAAAGACATCGTAGATGCGCTGCACAATCTGGAAAGACTGGGAATTAGTGAGAAGGCTTTGACCAGAGTTGAATATCTCTCCGGAGGTCAACAGCAAAGGGTCGCGATCGCAAGGGCTTTGATGCAAGAACCAAAGCTGATTCTTGCCGACGAGCCCATCGCCTCCCTAGATCCACTATCTGCTGAAATCGTTATGAACAGCCTGCGGGAAATCCATGAGAGAGATCAGTTAACGGTTATCTGTAATCTTCATACTCTGGAAGCTGCTCGTAAATATTGTGATCGCGTGATTGGGATGTATCAAGGACAAGTTGTCTTCGACGGGCATGTGACCCAACTGACACAGGAAGTTGTCAGGGAAATTTATGGAGCTGAAGAACTAAATGAAGATTTGACTAAGATTTCTCTAGGCGACTTTCAAGAGAAGCACAGCAAATCTGCCAACAGAATTGTACCCGTTTAACCACAATTTTCTTCGAGAGAAATTATGTTCAAAAAATTGGTGAAAACACTGCTTGTCGCAAGCTTCGCAATTACCTCTGGATTGACTGCCTACGCTGGAGGGCATGCGCAGAAAATTACTGAATTCAGAGTTGGTATTTTAGGTGGAGAAAACCAAGCGGATCGACTGCGTCGTACAAAATGTTTTGTAGATAAGGCTGAAGCCTTACTCGGTGTTCCTACCAAAGTCTTTGCACCTGCAGACTACAATGGTGTCATAGAAGGTTTGATTGGTGGAAATCTGGACATGGCCTGGCTTGGTGCCTCTGGCTATGCAAAAGTTTATCTTGCTGACCCTAACATTGTTGAGCCAGTTCTCTCACTCGTTGGCAAGGATGGGAACTTTGGCTACTACGCACTAGGCTTTGCTCGAAAAGACTCTGGCATAGAAAATTTAGCTGATATGAAAGGGAAACAGTTTGCTTTTGGCGATCCAAATTCCACCTCAGGTTACTTAATTCCATCAATCGAGATTCCCGATCTTGGATATAGCATGGAACCTGGAGAGCATTTCAGTGATGTCGTATTCAGTGGGGGACACGAGCAAACCATCGTTGGAGTTTACAACGGAGATTATGACGCAGGCGTTTCCTGGTCAGGTGGTACGGGGGACTGGGAAGACGGGTACGATTACGGAGCCTTTCGCCTCGCTTCTGACTCAGGACTTGTTGACATGACTGAAATGGTGGAAATTTGGAGATCTAAGATTATTCCAGAGGGACCCATTGTCTTAAGAACAACACTGCCCGAAAAAGTTAAAATCCAAATTACTGCATTGCTGGCAGGTCTAAGCTCCATGGACCCAGAGTGCGCTTATAGTTTTGGTGCAGGAGAAATAAAGGGGATGATCTCTGTCTCCCATGAAGACTACGAATCAATTGTTGCGGCCCGCAAAGCAAAAATTGGTGGCTGAGAAAAATTTTTGGGCTCTAGTGATAGAGCCCTTCTCTTGATTCATATTTTATGAACTCCACAGCTATCATTAAATTAGAACGTCAACGTAATATTTACTCTGGAATAAGCGTTCTTACTATACTGATATTGCTCATCAGTGGCTTTCAAATCTCTGAAAGTCTCAATTCAGGTGGATTTCTACAAGGTCTAGCAAAATTCCTCGACTTCCCCAAAAAGATCATAGATCAAACAGTTGAAGAAGGCTCAATTGCGTTTTTATCTAATGCAATTAGCTTTTTCCCGCCTCTTATTGAAACAATAAACATCGCATTATTTAGCACAATTGTTGGAGGGGTTGGAGCAGTTGTACTATCACTCGGCTCTACTCGTGGATTGGACATTCCTGAACCGCTGATACCAGTCTTTCGAAGAACAATGGATTTAATGAGATCTTTCCCAGAACTTATTATCGCCTTGTTCCTAATCTTTTTACTTGGTGTAGGACCAGTTCCGGCAACAATAGCAGTAGCATTCCATACCGCAGGAGCCTTAGGAAAATTATTCAGTGAGGTAACTGAAAATATCGACTTAAGACAAGTCGAAGGACTGAAAGCTTGCGGTGCCTCTTGGACAGATCGAATTCGTCACGGTGTTTTTCCACAAGTATTACCAAACTGGACTAGCTATTTTCTGTTGAGACTAGAAATTAATGTGAGAGCCTCAGCAATACTCGGATTTGTTGGGGCAGGCGGAATTGGTACAGAGCTTTCCAGAGCTATCGGCTGGGGTAGAGGTGCCGAGATTGCCGCATTATTCTTCTTGCTTTTCCTCACAATCTTCTTAATCGATCAACTGTCACAAATGCTCAGAACAAAGATGACATTTGGGGCAACCAGAGTAGTTTGATTTGAATCACTACGAATACAAAAACCTGCCAAGTGATTTGCGCTCCTCGTTGAGAAAGCAAAGCCTGCTTCCTATTTTAATTTGCACCTTTGCGCTTTCATACATCTTATATGTTGGGTACATTTTTGAAATAACAAAACTTTTTAGAGAAGCGAAAATTGAAAGAGGCGCTCTTTTAGCCTCTGACATGTTTTCGTACAAAACACACACTACTTTAAATTTCAAAAAAGATTCGTTGACCATAGCCGTGGAGGGAGAAAGAGGAAGCACCTATAAATTAGATAATTACCCAGATTGGTTCATCGGAGACAAGGATAAATTTGAAATTATTTTGAGAAATGGATTTAAACTTCGGTATGAAAAATCTGTACTTTATTATTTTGTACCAAACTATGGTGAAATAGAAATATCTAAAAATAATGATCAGATTTTTGTTGATTTGCCTAATAAGAATTTATTACCTGAAGGTATTCGATTCAGTGAACTAAAATTTGATGCAAGGCCTCATTTTGAGCATAGAATACAATACTCAAGATCCAAAATTGAAATACATTATTATGAATTTGGTTGGGAAAACTTTTGGTTTCCAATGCATTCACCCTTCAACAATCTTAGTTTTGTTAATCTTTGGGAATTGATATTATCTTCAGATAGAATAAAGGCTGATGAATCAAATTTTATAACAATTTTTAATGAGTTTTGGAATCACCCAGATTGGCAGCATGGTGATTTAGCAGTTGCAGTTCTGGAAACAATCTTAATGGCTTTTTTAGGTACATTAGTGGCCACTTTAGTTGGATTGCCATTGGCGTTTGCTGCAGCACAAAATATCAACCCCTCAAAACTTACACGATTTGGAATAAAAAGATTTTTTGATTTTGTCAGAGGCTTAGATTATCTGATCTGGTCACTAATCTTTATTCGATCATTTGGTTTGGGGCCCTTGACGGGAGCACTAGCAATTGCCTTCACTGACACTGGCACCTTGGGTAAGCTTTTTACCGAAGCATTAGAAAATGTTGAAAAAAAAGAGAGAGAAGGTGTCCAAGCAACAGGTGCAACACCAGTTCAGCAATTTCGCTTTGGAATAATTCCTCAAATTTCTCCAATATTAGTTTCACAAATACTCTACTACTTTGAATCTAACACAAGGTCCGCAACCGTTATTGGGGCACTGGGAGCCGGCGGAATTGGACTAATGCTTGTGCAGACGATGAGAACTAGACGTGATTGGGAGAATTCATTATACATAATTATAGTTGCACTAATTCTTGTGTTTTTGATTGATAATTTGTCTAGCCGATTGAGAAAAAAATTGATTCGGGGTTGAATCAATTCAACTCAAACAGAAGCTCCCGCCTGAATTTGCCAGCCAAAATTAACTCGTGAACTTGGATTATTTTTATTCTAAAGAATTCACTACAACTGATATTCTTTTGATCTAAATAAAAAACTGGAGATTGACATAATATTCCACTTTGACTGATTTTTTACTGTTCTTAAAGAATATAAACTACCTTGTAACTCACCAAATATTGCATTTCGAATCCTATAAATTTATTTTCGTGTATGTCTGTTCACACTTTTTCAGGTAATTGAATCCAAACGTTGTTCTATCTCAGAAAAAGTCCGTTGGAAATCTAGTATACCTAAAAGATTCAAGCAAGATAGAATTTAAGTTTTCCTAATTAAAAGCTAACAAATTGGAAATAATATGAAGTTGTTTCGTCAACTTAATTTTCACCAAAACTTATGGATAAATCTATGGGAAAATTTTCAGTAGCAGTTGTTGCTTTCCTTACGAGCTTAGTAAGCACTTCTATGGCAAAAGATTTCAATTACATTTCATCCTTTTCTACATCAGACAACATCGAAATTTCTGGTGTTGAAACTGCTGCAGAAATTGTTGCTGCGTCAGAAGATGGCCAAATGCTTATCTACAGTGATAGTCCAATGTTTGCTGTAGGCATGATTGATATATCAGATTCAAGTGAGCCAAAACCGTTGGGGTTCATTCAATTAGGAGGTGAACCTACCTCTGTGAGTGTAAAGAACGGGCTCGCATACGTTGGAATAAATACGTCAGAAAACTATGTAAATCCCACCGGTAAGTTAGTTGTAATCGATCTTGAAACAGAAAGGGTTGTTAGAGAAACAGATCTTGGCGGTCAACCCGACAGCGTAGCAGTTGCGCCAGACGGTAGTTTTGTAGCGGTAGCTATCGAAAACGAAAGGAATGAGGATATTAATGATGAGCAAATACCACAATTGCCCGGGGGGTTTTTAGCTTTGGTTGATTCTGAAGGAAATCTCGAAAAGGTTGACCTTACAGGATTAAGCAAAATCGCTCCTAATGACCCTGAACCAGAATTTGTTGATATCAACAAACTTGGCGAAACAGTTGTCACTTTGCAAGAAAACAATTGGATAACCGTCATCAGTAAAGAAGGAGTTGTACTTAATGATTTCAGCGCTGGAACCGTCAATCTGAGAAATGTTGACAACACAAAAGATGGAGTGCTGAGCTTAACAGACGATATTTTCGGTGTTCGGCGAGAACCTGATGCGGTCAAATGGATCGACAACAACCACTTTGTCACAGCCAATGAGGGAGACTACAAGCATGAAGCGCCAGGACAAGCAAAACGCGGTGGTTCCAGAGGATGGACAATCTGGCACAAGGACGGGAATGTAGTTTTTGAGTCAGGGGCGTCTTTCGAGCGTGCGCTGGCCCTTGCTGGTTACTGGCCAGAAGGAAGAGCTGCAAAGAAGGGTGTTGAACCAGAATCTGTTGAGGTAGGTACTTTCCATGGGAAAAAGTTAGTATTTATCGGGGCGGAACGCGCAAATGCAATTGGGGTTTACGACATTTCGGATATTAAGAATCCAAAATTAAATCAGATTCTTTCAACAGGTATTGGACCTGAAGGCCTCTTGGCAATAGAGAAAAGGAATTTATTTATCTCTGCCAACGAAGTAGATACTGAGAAAAGTATTACAATTTACCAAAATTGAGGGATGAGGTAGTCTACCAAAGTTCTGATCTATAATGTGAGCCTCATTTCCATCAAGGATTTGAGGCCGCATCTGTTCAGTTTATTGAGCGTTGGAGCTTGCGGGTTGTTTAGTTTATGAATGGGCAGTTTCAAAGAAATTCCCAACACACCTTTGGATTTATTGTAGCACAGCGAGGGTTGGCGTAGTTGAGTCGTTTAGACAAAATCTAGATTTTTACTCGTAACATTACACGAGGTTAGAATTTAAATTATTAAAAATATTCTCATATTACCTCCATTTATAGAATATTACAGAATCATATTAATCAGTGACTTGAATAGTTTTTGTCCAATAAATGAAGTTAAATATTATATACAAATGGCCTAAATCTAACATTTATTTCTTTTGAGTAAAAACAGTGATATTGCGTTGGACAAACATCTAGATTAAATTGTTTGGAAAATTGATCATCAATATTTATGACCTCAGCTTCTTTAAGGTTCCAGGTTGGATGAAGAACATCACCTCTGGATACTTTTTCGTCTACAATATTATACAAACAATATCTTTCAGTGATCCAATTTGATAAATCAGTTACTATTTTATTATCTGTAATCCTAACTTTCAAAGACAAAGAATTCTTAGATTGAACGTTGTATATATCGTTATCAATATCAACATTCAGAATTGCATATCTATATGGTAAATTAAAGATTTTTCGAGCAAGAAAATTTCCTACTTTATGATCGGAGTCTAATGTGAAAAAGTAGATTCCCGGTTTATTTTTATATCGAACATAAGTTCTTAAGTTTAATTCACTTAGTTTTGAAAAAGGTAAAGGAGGTGTAAAGAAAAATCTAATATCAGACATTACAAAGGGTACAATACTTAAATATGCTTTACCATTAAAAGTATCGACTTCTAAATCTTTTGGTAGTTCGCTTCTTAATAAATCATAATCTACTTCAAAAGACACAAATAAAACATCACTCCACTTTTGTTGTATAATCCATTGGCCCATTTAATGTCCTTTGGAAAAGAGACCAAAAAATTTGTATATTTTTTCCCCTTTATTCTGCTAACGCTTCGGGGTTGGCGCAGTTGCGTCGTTTAGACAAATGAAGGAATCTCCAAATTTTGAAGAACTAACGATGCAATGTCCTCACTGTGCTCACTCTGACT
>DJYX01000025.1 GCA_002450295.1 Deltaproteobacteria bacterium UBA6967 | reverse complement strand
GATCAATTCAATGCAGAAACTCTGGTTGGTCCATTGATCGATGGGGCAGCGGTTGAAAGGATGCAGTCAGCTCTGTCCTCAGCACGTGAGAAAGGATACATCGTTCATGGTGGTGAATCATTGGGTGATTGTCTGGTACGTCCGGCGATTGTAGAGGCTTCCACGCAATGTGAACTGGTTCAAACCGAGACCTTTGCTCCTATCCTCTACGTTTTGAAATATTCCAAGTTAGAGGAAGCGATTCAACTCCACAATGGGGTTCCCCAGGGCCTGAGCTCCTGTATCTTCACAGACAACCTGCAGGAAGCTGAGACCTTCACCGCGGCAGTTGGATCAGACTGTGGGATTGTCAATGTGAACATCGGCCCCAGCGGTGCAGAAATTGGTGGCGCTTTTGGAGGAGAAAAGGAGACAGGCGGAGGACGGGAATCGGGTTCTGATGCCTGGAAGCAATACATGCGTCGGAGTACAATTACGATCAATTATGGAAAGTCACTTCCCTTGGCTCAAGGGATCAAGTTCGGAGATTGATGGTATGCCCAAAGGTTTCTATCGACTGCCAGATGTACAGTTCGATCTTCAGCAGATGCAGGAGGCCCTGCAGGAGGTGGATTCCAGGGTGGCTCGGCAGTCTCCTCTTGGTGAAAGAGACATCAACGCCATTTGCCTAACCCAGATTCCTGGTGATCCCAACTCAATCACAGGTGGGAATGTTCGCGGTCTGTTCTGGACCAAGCCTGATCATACTGGGGTTGAGGTGCAACGTGATGCTCCAATTGATGAAGAGAATTATTCGGAGTTCGTCAAATTGTTTGAAGATACCTACTTCAAGGAGATCTACGACACCTTGATTTCCCGCTACAAGTTGGGCCGAATCCGCCTGCTTTGGAAGCTCCCCCGCACTACCCTGAGTTGGCATCGTGATCCAGAGCCCAGACTTCATATCCCAATCATTACCAATCCTGGCGCCCACATGGTGATTGAAGAGGTCAACCATCACATGCCCGCAGACGGTTCTGTTTGGATCACGAACAATACTCGCTATCACAATGCCTTCAATGGTGGAGAAGAAGACCGAGTTCATTTGGTAGCGACTGTGCTGGATTGTGATCTGAGCATCTTCGATCAAAGTTGACGATCTCAGTGTTGTTGCTGAGAGTGGGTGTAGATCAATTCGTTGACAGTTTCAAAGAAGTGAACGCTATGAAAGTTTTTCGAAGTGTTTCGCTGTGTGTTGGGCTGGGACTCTTGTTTTGGGCAAGCACCCTTTCAGCTCATGAGGCTTCGAAGATCAATGCGAATAGCCTGTTGCGAGAATACTTCCGCAACGAGACGTTGTCCTACAGCAGTCAGGTAGAAAGCCGCTGTGGACGAATTGGACTCAATGCTGGAAACGTTGATCAAATCCTGGTTGAAGAAATTGAGAAGGCTGAGCTACAACCCTTGGCTGAGGAAACAGAGACCCCACTCCCCAGAATTCTATTGGTTACTGACGTTAGCTGCCTTTCACAGTATCTAGGCAATACAGTCTTCTACCGTACTAGCGTCTCTTTCCAGTGGGAGAATGGTAAAGATACAAGTGGTCGGTTGACTTTGGGTCCTGCGGTAAGTTCGATGGGTTTGGGTGATGAGGTGCGCAAGCCTCTCAATGGTATACGAAAGGCTGCTCGGGAAAAGATTCGTGATCTGCTGAATGCCCAGCGTCGACAAGCCGAGTGAGGCATGGTTGTATTGACCCAACTTAAGCGTACTGGACGATCAAGACCGAGCGATCGTCAGAAAACTCCGTACTGGTGGAACCCTTGATGGCAGGACAGTTGTCAATCTTACTTGGATCAATGGATTCGATTCGGGCAAACTCTCTCTCCCAAGCGGCCACTGTCACTTCATCCGGTAGACTGAAATAGCCGTCTGTAAAGAGTTCAAGGCTCTTGATGGAAGTCTTTGGACGAGAAAAACAAAGCATTCCCTCGCCAGCCAGGCTCTTCCCATTCAATGCCGCATAACTTAGGGGAAGTTCTCCTTGGTTGGCAAAGCGATGCTGCGAAACCACTCCCTGTTTGAGAAAGCTCATCCCTTCTGCTGCTGCAGCAGGAAAATTCAGTTGGATGTGCTCTAGCAGGTCTTGCTGTTGGGTATCCGTCAATACTCCCTGCTCGAGAGCCTTATCCAGTCCGTAGTACACCACCTGACGAGTTTGATATTCCAGTTCATCACTCTTTAAGCCCTGTTCTCGCAGAATTCGGAAGAGCGCCTGTCGAGTGAGAGTGGACACGTGGTCAATTTGTTTGCGCAAGACTATTTCTTCCTGACCATTCAGACGCACACCGCTATCCCCCAGCAGGAAAAAGAGCAACTCTTCGCCAACATCCCAGGCCAGCGCCATTGTGGTTGAAGGTGGTTTGCCCTCTGCTTGAAGTTGGCCTTCCGCAGTTTTCTGCAACAAGACTACTTCCAGTTGCTCATTGACTTGATGAAGCAGTTCTTCGTCGTGCGCCATTTGCTGAGTGGCCCAAAGGCGACCGACCGCTTCGGCGCAGGTCAATGCCGCAAAGCGTCCGCTGGTAATTCCGTCGAGCATTGTTTTGGTCGGATCAGTTGCCCCATCAAACAAGGCATAGAGACCTGGCAGGATGAGCAATACATCCTCCCCCGGGGCTTCAAAAGATTGATACTTGGAACGGTTGAAACAGGAGATTTGCATTTCTTACCTGAAACTAAAATAGAGAGGGCTGTTGGACAGGAGCTAGTTCTTCTGGTTGCAAAGCCAAGGACAACAATGGGGCTTTGAGCAGGGGTTCTAGCTTTGGAAGTGGCCCATTCAGCCAGGTTGTGACTTCATCAGGAGGCAGGATCAGTGGCATACGATGATGAATCAGGGCACATTGTGGGGTGGGATGAGTAGTCAGAGTCACCATACGATTGGTTGAATCCGTCTCTGGAAACCAGATGCCAGCCATAAACAATGGCGATTCATCTGGGGCATGAAAGCGGAATTTCTGCTTCTGACCACTCTCCAAAATCTTCCATTCATACCAACCACTGCAAGGGATTACGCAACGTCGTGATCGAAACGCCTCACGGAATGTCATCTTGGTAGCAACAGTCTCCGCCTGCGCGTTGATCAGCAGATGCTTGCTCCAGGAAGGTTGAATGCCCCATTGCAAACGGACCTGGGTGAAGCCTTGGGACTCAGCCTGCAGCGTATCCACCTGTTGTGTGGGTCGTAGATCACGATTCTCTCTACTCTCCCACTCGACGCCAAAGCCTGCCTTGACAGCATCACTGATTTTGTTGGGCAGAATGTCAATTCGTCCACACATGGTCCAGTACTCTAAGGCGTGTTTAAATTTAAACGTTTCTCCCAGAGTTCCTCGTAGTACGGCAGCGCCTCTTGCTCCAACTCAAGATACCGCCCCGTCAACTTCTCTCCGAGTGGGCTGGGTGGACCGAATCCCTGGCTGGCCTGAACGTTTTTGTACCAATAGGGGGCCCAGGGACCGTCGTAGGGCTTTTCCCCAGGCTCCCAGCTCAACATCGCATCGTAGTCCGGTAATCCAAGGGCCGTACAGATTTGAGGAAATGCCAAATCAGGATTTGCCAGCATTTCGTCACTGTCGACAATAATTTTGTTTCCTGGAAAGTCACCGAGTAACTTCCATTGTTCAACCTGTTCCACGATACCAATATCAGCCAACTGTGCTTGGGGCCAGACTTTGGCAAAAGATCGAATGACCTTGCGTGGATGACGAACCCAAAAAATATGGATGGCATCCTTGGCCCACTCCCAGGGCATCTGCACCATGTGGTGTGCCATGTTCTTCAGATACAGTTCTCTGGAGCCTTGTTGACAAAATTGCTCAATTTTCGCGATGCAATCTGTTGGAGTGTTGGGAAGTTGCGCTAGAATTTCGGCTCGGCCAGGGTGGTCTAGTCCAGTCCGATGGAGATATGGTCCGTAGAAGGGTTCATCGATCACCACACACCCCGGTCGCTGAGCAAAGCTGTACATCAGCGCTGTGCTGATGTTGCGTGGACCGGAGACAGCGTGGATCAAACGGGTCTGTGTCATCTGATGGGAGTCAGTAACTGGTCAGACTTCACTTCCCCCAATTCAAGGCCACTGGATTCAGAGGTCTCAAGATCTCCAACAAGCCAGCTTTTGTTTGTGGATGCAATGCTGGGATCGGATGTCGGCAGAAAGCAGATTGAATGACTCCACCTTCCTCCATCACTACCTTAGTCGCCCGGAAGCCGCACTGACGATTCTCGAAGTTGATGGCAGGGAGCACTCTGGCGTAGGCTGAGGCAGCCTGATCCGCTTTCCCAGCAAGGAAGTGCTCAATCACGGGCTTGATCTGATCCGGAATCATGGCGGAGGTCATTGAGCCGGTAGCACCAGCTTGGAGATCAGCCATCAGGGTAATGGCCTCTTCTCCGTCAAAGGGACCTTCAATCGCATCTCCCCCTTGTTCAATCAGTGCGCGCAATTTGTTGGCGGCCTGGGGACACTCAATCTTGAAGAGCTTGACCATCTCAATCTCTCGAGCCATCCGGACGAGGAGAGGAACCGAAAGCTCTACACCTGATAGCGGAGCATCCTGGATCATGATGGGAATGCCAACTTCTCCAACTTTGGTGAACTGTTCAAACGTCTGATCTGGAGTCCCCTTAAGGAGTGCGCCGTGATAAGGAGGCATCATCATCACCATGGCTGCTCCCAGTTCTTTACTCAGACGAGCGCGCTGCAGGACGATGTGAGTGGCGTAGTGGCTGATCGTAACGATTACGGGGACTCTCCCTGCGACATGTTCCAGG